>CALMVY010000346.1 GCA_937873245.1 uncultured Arthrobacter sp.
CGGTGGTCGCACTATCAAGCAAACCGCCGACCGACCCCTATAGCCCGTGGTCCCTGTGCGAGGCGCGCAGCATACCCGAGCTGCCGGACAGCGCCGTCGAAGACACCCAACTGTCGGCCGACGACGCCCAAGTGCAACAGGGGCAGACCTATGTCCTGACCGGCAACGCCGTGGTGGATCGCGGCGGCCGGCGTATCCACGCCGAACGCATCCACTATGACGAAGCACAAGGTACGGTCACGGCCGACGGCGGCGTGCGCTTGGATCAGGCCGACATGAGCGTGACCGGCAGCCGCGCCGCTCTGCAACTCGATACCGATCAGGGCGAGATTCACGACGCCGAGTACTTCGTGCATGCGCAGCACGCACGCGGTACGGCAGCGGTCGCCCGTCAGGAAAGCGCGACACGCAGAGTGTTCGATCAGGCGACCTACACCACCTGTGACGCGGATCGCGAGGCCTGGCGCCTGAACGCGCGGAGCGTCACGCTGAAGCAGGATGAAGGCGTCGGCGTTGCCCGTCATGTTCGCCGTCCCGGAGCTTCCCCGGTCCAGGCAGGGCGCCAGCCTGGGATTCCTTGCCTCCTACGGCCTGCTGGTGCGTCGGATCAAGGCAATCTACCGGACCAGCCCGCACACCATCTACTTCCTGCTGGCCAGCGCCGTGTTCCGGGACGGGCTGGCCGCGGTGTTCACCTTCGGCGGCATCATCGCCGCCGGCACCTTCGGCTTCGAGCTCAAGGACGTCATCTTCTTCGCAATCTTCGGGAACATCGTTGCCGCCGTGGGCGCCATCCTGGGCGGCTTCCTCGACGACCGGATCGGGCCGAAGGCGGTCATCACCGGTTCGCTGATCGGGCTGTTGACCGCCGGCACTGCGATCCTGGTCCTCGGCAACGAAAACCATTCCTTCTTCGGCATAGATTGGGCCGGGACCACCACTTTCTGGATTTTCGGCCTGTTCCTGTGCCTCTTCGTGGGGCCGGCGCAGTCCTCCTCGCGGGCCTATCTGGCACGGCTTGCCCCGCACGGCGAGTCCGGCGAGCCCTTCGGCCTCTACGCCACCCCCGGCCGGGCGGTGAGCTTCCTCGCCCCCGCCCTCTTCACGCTGTGCATCGCGGTCGCCGCGCCCATGGTGGAGCCCGGCGAGGCGCAACGCTGGGGCATCCTTGGCATCATGGCGGTGCTGCTCGCCGGGCTGCTGCTCCTGCTCCCGGTCAAGGCTCCGGACAAGACCGAAATCGCCATCGTCCCCGCTGCCTGACGCTGCCCGAAATGCCGGGCGGCGCACTAGGCTGGAGGAATGAACGTGGATGAAACAGACCTCCCGGGACTGGGCCGGCGCAAGGACTTCATGACCGCCTCCGGGCGGCGGATCGGCGTCGTGGAATACCGCGAGGGCCAAACCGAACTGATCGTCTCCACGTGGGACGATCCGGACACCTGCCAGGCGTCCATCCCGCTGACGGCTGACGAGGCCGCCGCGCTGGGCAACCTGCTGGGCGGCCAGCGCCTGGCCATGCAGCTTTCCGAAGCCCACCGCGAGATCCCCGGGATCGTCACCCGGCAGTTCTCCATCGCCGCCGGTTCCCCGTTCCACAACCAGCCGATGGGCAAGGCCGCCATCCGGACCCGCAGCGGCGTCTCGATCGTCGCGATCATGCGCGAGGGCGAGGTGGTCCCCTCGCCGGGGCCCGACGTCGTCCTGCACCCGGGTGACCTCCTGGTTGCTGTGGGAACGCAAGAAGGCCTCGACACGGCGGCCGGCATCCTGCGCAACGGCTGACGGCATGGATCCGCTCGCCTTGACCCTGATTGAACTCGGGGCCGTCGTCTTTTGCCTCGGCATGCTGGCGAGGCTGGCCGGGCGGATCGGCATGTCCCCCATCCCGCTGTACCTCCTCGGCGGCCTGTGCTTCGGAGCCGGCGGTGTCATCAAGCTCGAAGGTATGCAGGAGTTCGCCCATCTCTCGAGCGAGATCGGCGTCATCCTCCTCCTGCTTATGCTCGGTTTGGAATATACGGCCGCCGAGCTGGTCACGGGGCTCCGCCGCTCATGGCAGGCCGGGGTCCTGGACCTTGTGCTGAACTTCCTGCCGGGGGCCGCCCTCGCCGTCCTGCTGGGCTGGGGAGTCGTGGGGGCAATGGTGATGGGCGGCGTCACCTATATTTCGTCGTCCGGCATCGCGGCCAAGGTGATCACGGACCTGGGCCGGATCGGCAACCGCGAGACACCGGTGGTGCTCTCGATCCTCGTGTTCGAGGATCTCGCCATGGCGATCTACCTGCCCATCCTGACAGCGACCCTGGCCGGGGTCAGCTTCGCCGTGGGGCTGCAGACCGTCGGGATCTCACTCGCCGTCGTCACCGTGGTCCTGCTGGTGGCGCTGCGGCACGGCCACCACGTGTCCAAGGCCGTGCACAGCGAGAACTCCGAGGTGTTCCTGCTCAACCTGCTGGGGGCCGCGCTGCTGGTGGCCGGCCTCGCCGCGGCCATGCAGGTGTCCGCGGCCGTAGGCGCCTTTATGCTCGGAATTGCGATATCGGGCGCCACCGCGCACAACGCCACCCGGATCCTGGAGCCGTTGCGGGATCTCTTCGCGGCGATCTTTTTTGTGGTCTTCGCGCTCAACACAGACCCCGCCACCATCCCG
>CALMVY010000347.1 GCA_937873245.1 uncultured Arthrobacter sp.
TGCGGGCGGTGCGAGACGTGGAACATCCTGGCGCTGGGGACCACCACCACCCGGTGTCCGGCCAGCCGGTTCCGCCAGCAGAAGTCGACGTCGTCGCCGGTGCCCGGCAGGGCGGGGTCGAACCCGCGGAGGTCCTCCCAGACGTCACGGCGGACCAGCATGCCGGCGGAGTTGACGGCGAAGGTGTCGCTTCGGCCGTCGTACTGTCCCTGGTCGAGTTCGTCGGCCTCGATGAGGGTCAGCCGTTCCGCCCAGCGGCTGGTGGAGAGCCCGACGTCGATCAGCCGGCGCTCGGAGTGCCAGTCCAGCTGCTTGCAGCCGGCCACGGTGACGGACGGCGCCCGTTCCACGGCATGGAGCAGCTCGGCGAGGGCTTCGGGGGCCGGAGCCGCGTCGTCGTGCAGCAGCCAGATCCACTCGGCTGCGGGTGCGGTGCCAGTACCGGCAGCGGCGCGGCGGCCGGGCGCTCCGCCGCCGCCGTCGCCTCCGGGGGCCAGCGCGCTGAGTCCGGCCTGCACTGCGGCACCCATGCCGCCGCGGGCCTGGTTGAAGACGGTGACGTTGGCTTTGCCGAAGGCCTGCTCGAGGAGGGCCGCGGAATGGTCGCGGGAACCGGTATCAACCCCGATGCAGGTGTCCGCGGGCCGGGTCTGCGCCGCCAGCGCCGCGAGGGTCCTGGGGAGAAAGTCACCGCCGTCGTGGGAAACCACGACGGCGGTGACTCGTACTTCCTGAAGAATTAGATCGCTCGCTTCCTAAGCCGGCGCCGCTCGCGCTCGGAGAGGCCACCCCAGATTCCGAAACGCTCGTCGTTGGACAAGGCGTATTCGAGGCACTGCGAGCGGACGTTGCACGCCCCGCAGACCTTCTTGGCGTCGCGGGTGGAGCCACCCTTCTCGGGGAAGAATGCCTCCGGGTCGGTCTGTGCGCACAGCGCGTCCGTCTGCCAGCCCAGTTCGCCTTCATCGTCGAAGTCCTGCTGGGAGGGCAATCCGATCCATACCGGCTGCGCGGTGGTGCCTGAATGGACGGTCTGAAGCTCCATCGGCGGATCGGAAAGATCATTGTCCTGGTCCGGACCGGCCAGAAGTTCGTCGTGCGCCGCGAGGAAGGCGGTCGCCTGGTCCTGCAGCGTGTCGTTGGTGTGTTCGTTGTAGCGGTCTGCGGCGTCCGGATCGGCCGGATCTACATACCAGTCACTCGGCACGCCGCGTGAGCGGTATTTGGCCGTGGCCTGCCCAGCAACGACGGCCTCTTCATGGATACGCTCTGCTAGCCCCATTGGCGTTCCCTCTCTGATTTTGCAGCCTATGACCGCCCCTCGGACACTCGGTTGTGTGCCGGTTTCTGCGCATTGGCCTTCGATACCTAATTACACGTGTGTAAGTATCCGGGAGTCAAGCCACGGCGGAGATAATAATCAACTTGAGATCTAAATCCGGGGCACGCCACGCCCGAGTTTTTTCAGGCCAGCCCCCGAGAACCCGCGGAATAATCAGGGTACTGAGCACTTTGGGGGGATTTTGTTGAATTTCCGGGAAACTTCCCGAGGCAAGTCACAGCGCTCCGCTGAGCGGCCCAGGACGGGTATGACGCAGATCACAGCCGCTTCCGCCATGGCAAGATGAAGCCATGAGCATCCCGGCAATCGAACTGATGACAGCCCTGCGTTCCGGCCAGGCCACCTCGCCCCGGCTCACGTGGTACGGCCCCGGTGCCGAGCGCGTCGAGCTGTCCGGCCGGGTGCTGGATAACTGGGTGGCCAAGACGAGCAACCTTCTGCAGGACGAGCTCGACGCCGAACCCGGGACGCGGCTGCGCCTGGACCTGCCGGCGCACTGGAAGTCCGTGATCCTCGCCCTGGCAGCCTGGCAGCTCGGCATGGAGGTCGTCATCGGCGATGCCGATGCTGAACTGCTGGCGACCGCGGACCCGGCCGCCGGAGCGGCGCAGGGGGCGTTCGACGACGTCGTGGCCGTGGCGCTGCCGGCGCTCGCGATGCGGTGGCCGGGAGAGCTGCCCACCGGCGTCGTGGATTATGCCGCCGAGGTGCGCTCCCACGGGGACGTTTTTATGGCGCATGTGGATCCGGAAGCATCGCGGCGTGCCGTGCTGGCCGCCACCGGGACGGCCCACACCCACGGGAACCTGCTGGACGGCTTCGCGTCGGCACACGAGGACGGCGTGCGGCTGCTGGTGCCCGCCGGTGATGGCCTGGAGTCGGCCCTGGCCCAGTCCCTGGGGGCCTGGCGCGGCGACGGCTCAGTGGTCCTGGTGCACCCCGACGTCGCCGTGACGGAGAAGCTGCTCGCGGACGAGCGCGTCAACGGCAGCTGACCGGCGCCTCAAGCTGCGGGCCGACTAGGCCTGCGGCCCGGGCAGTTCCGGATCCTTGACGGCAATGCCCTCGACGCGGACGTCCTCCCGGGCGTGGGGGTGGCGTTCGATGATCTCGTGGTCGTGGGAGAACTCCGGCTCTTCGTCGAGTTCCTTGTTGAAGACCAGGAAGCGGTACGCAAAGAAGCGCACGACGGTGGCGACGAGGATGCCGACCACCCCGGCAGCGAACAGCGTGTTTTTATCCGTGATGCCGAAGCCGTACTTGGCGAGGGCGGTGAAGCCGGTGGAGATGGCGATGCCGATGCCGTTGATCAGGATGAACATGAGGAACTCGCGGACCACGTTGTCCTGGCGCCGGTGGCGGAAGGTCCAGAAGCGGTTCGCGATCCAGGAGAAGATGGTGGCGATGCTTGCGCCGACGAAGCGGGCCTTGGCCTCGCTGTCGGTCATCGGGCCGTGCATCAGGTAGTACGTGAGCCCGTTGTCAATGATGAACGCAACACCGCCCACCGCACCGAACTTGGCCACTTCGCGCCAGAAGAGCGAGGCCAGCCCGCGCAAGCGCTCCGTAAGTGTAGTAATCATGACCCTCCGTGGCCGTCTTGAACTGTCAGCCATAGGGCCAAGGGCCCATTTTAGCGCCGATTGCCGGGAGCCCGCCCCGGCGGGCAGTCCGCCGGCCCGGACTGCACCCGCACGGTAAATTCAAAAAGCCGGGATATGGCGAGGCTTTCGGTAGGCTGGGACTTGTGACTTTTCCTGTGATCGGTGTGGTTGGCGGCGGCCAGCTCGCCCGAATGATGGCCCCCGCGGCCACAGCCCTGGGCTTCGAGCTCCGCGTCCTTGCCGAAGGCGAGGACGTCTCGGCGGTCTCGGCCGTGGCCAACGCCCCGGTCGGTGATTACACCGATCTGGACCATCTCCTTGAGTTTTCCCGCGGCCTGGACGTCCTGACGTTCGACCATGAGCACGTCCCCACGGAACACCTGCGTTCCCTGCAGCGCGCCGGCGTCAACGTGCACCCCGGCCCGGATGCCCTGGTCAACGCCCAGGACAAGCTCGTGATGCGGGCGGCCATCGACAGGCTGGAGCTGCCCAACCCGCGGTGGGCTTCCGTCGCCGACGTCGGCGGGCTGATCGCGTTCGGCGACGACACCGGCTGGCCGGTCGTCCTGAAAACCCCGCGCGGCGGCTATGACGGCAAGGGGGTCCGGATCGTGGAATCCGCGGCGGACGCGGCGGACACAGCTGACTGGTTCGAGGCGATGTCGCCGCTGCTCGCGGAGGCGAAAGTGGAATTCAGCCGCGAACTCTCTGCGCTGGTCGCCCGGACCCCGGACGGCGAGGCACGGGCCTGGCCGGTGGTGCACACGATCCAGGTCGACGGCGTCTGCGACGAAGTCATTGCCCCCGCCCTGGACATCCCGCTGGAAGTCGCGGCCGCGGCGGAGAACGCCGCCCTCCGGATCGCCAGCGAACTCGGCGTCACGGGTGTGATGGCCGTGGAACTCTTCGAGACGCCCGGTGTCGGGGCAGGCTTCCTGATCAACGAACTCGCCATGCGTCCGCACAACACCGGGCACTGGACCCAGGACGGCTCGGTGACGAGCCAGTTCGAACAGCACCTCCGGGCCATCCTGAATTTGCCGCTCGGCGCCACGGACCTGCTCGGCCCCGTCGTTGTGATGAAGAACTTCCTGGGCGGCGAGAACCAGAACCTGTTTTCCGCCTACCCCGCGGCCCTGGCCAGCGAGCCCGCGGCGAAGGTCCACTGCTACGGCAAAGCCGTCCGGCCAGGCCGCAAGATCGGCCATGTCAACCTCGTCGGAGGCTCCGTGGCCGACGTCGACTCGGTGCGCGAACGCGCCACCACAGTGGCCAACATCATCCGGAACGGAAGGGCCCAGCCCCGCACCGCCGCCGAAGCCCACGAGGAGAACGCATGAGCGCCAGCAACAGCACGGCCGGGTCCACCGAAGCCCGGTTCCCGGCATCGGCGGACGCCGGGGCCGAGGGCCCGATCGTCGGGCTTGTCATGGGTTCGGACTCCGACTGGCCTGTGATGGAGGCGGCGGCCGAGGCCCTCGCCGAGTTCGGAATCCCCTTCGAGGCTGATGTGGTCTCCGCACACCGCATGCCGCTCGAAATGATCCGTTACGGCCAGACGGCCCATGAGCGGGGCCTCCGTGTCATTATTGCCGGCGCCGGCGGCGCCGCCCACCTGCCGGGAATGCTCGCCTCCGTCACGCCCCTGCCGGTCATCGGCGTCCCGGTGCCGCTCAAAACCCTCGACGGCATGGACTCCCTGCTCTCCATCGTCCAGATGCCCGCCGGGGTCCCTGTGGCGACCGTCTCCATCGGCGGGGCCCGGAACGCCGGTCTCCTGGCCGTGCGCATGCTGGCCTCGGGCACGGATCCCCTGGCCGGACAGCTCCGGACCGCCCTGGCCGACTTCGCCCAGGAGCTCAATGACGCCGCCACCCGGAAGGGCACGAACCTGCGGCAGAAGGTGAGCGAAGTGTTCGCCGACGCAAACGTCGTCGCCCGGGGCGGCCGTTAAGGATCACCAGATGACCAACAGCTATGCCCCCTCCCGCCACCCGGCACCACGGAACCGTGCGGCGGCACCGTCCCTCACGGATCCCGTCCGCTATCCCGCCGGCGCGTCTGCGCCGGTCCTGACCAAGCGTGCGTTCCTGCTGATCCTGTTGACCCTTCTGGTGCCCGGCAGTGCCCAGACCGTTGCCGGGGACCGGCGGCTGGGGCGGATCGCGCTGCGCGTCACCCTCACCGTCTGGGTGCTGGCAATCCTGGCGGCAGTGCTCCTCGTGGCATCCCGGCCGACGCTGATCAACCTCTTCACCAGTTCCGTCGCCTCCCTGCTGCTCATCATCGGCCTCGTGGCGCTGGCCGTCGGCTGGGCCGCCCTCTTCATCAACACACTGCGCCTGATCCGTCCCGTGCTCCTGGCCCCCAAGGTGCGCCCCGCCGTCGTGGTCACCCTGGTACTGGCGATGATCCTCAGCAGCGGATCGCTGGGCTACGCCGCGTACCTGCTCAACGTCAGCCGCGACGCGATCTCCGATATCTTCTCCGCCGGACCGGCGATGGAACCCTCCGAAGGCCGGTACAACTTCCTGATGATGGGCGGGGACGCCGGGTCCGACCGGACCGGACGCCGCCCGGACAGCCTCTCGGTCATCAGTGTCGATGCAAAGACCGGCGAGACCGCCATCATTTCCGTGCCGCGCAATTTGCAGAACGCCCAGTTCAGCGAAGACTCGCCGATGCGCACGATCTACCCCGACGGCTACGACTGCGGCAATGAATGCCTCATTAACGCCATCAACACCGAAGTCACCAACGAACACAAAGACCTGTATCCCGGAGTGAAAGACCCCGGCGCGCAGGCCACACTGGAAGCGGTTTCCGGGAGCCTTGGCATCAAGGTCCAGGCCTACGTCCTCGTGGACATGGACGGCTTCGCCAGGCTCATTGATGCCATGGGCGGCATCCGGATCAAGGCAGGCGGCTGGGTCCCGATCAGCGGCGAGACCATTGACGAGGCAAGCGGGATCCACGGCATGCCGCTGGGGTGGATCCCGGCCGGCGACAATACGCTGGACGGCTATCAAGCCCTCTGGTACGGCCGTTCGCGCGAATTCGTGGACGACTACGCCCGCATCGCACGCCAGCAGTGCGTGCAGCAGGCCATGCTCAAGCAGCTGGACCCGGCGACCCTGCTGGCCAAGTTCGAGGACATCGTCAAGGCAGGCACCAAGGTGGTGGACTCCAACATTTCCTCCAGCCAGCTGGGGAGTTTCGTGGACCTCGCCATGAAGGCGAAGGGCCAGGAAATGAGCCGGCTGACCATCGGACCGCCGGACTTCGACGCTTCCTTCTCCACGGTCCCGGACTTCGACCAGATCCACCAGAAGGTCGACGCACTCCTCGCGCCCGCTCCCGCGGCGGCCGCCGCCGACGACGGCATCCGCCAGCCGTACCCGGCGCCCGGACCGCTGTCGGCAGCCGGCGGGTTGCCGCTCGCGCAGCCCGGCACCCAGCCCGCGCCGCCGCCGTCGGACTTCACCCCGGTGACCACGACGCCCGACGGCGAACCGATCACCGAAGAAATGCTGAACCAGTTCAAGCTCAACGGCGACGAACAGTCGATCCGCAACCTGGTCGCCACGAACGGCCAGTGCGCGCCGCTCTAGTTCCGTAGCCGCACTTTCCTCAGCAGCCTTCCGCAACAGCAGCCTTCCGCAACAGATAGGGACACCCCGGCAGTGTACGAACTCGAGAATGTCCTCCGGCCCTATGCCTGGGGCTCCACGACGGCCATCGCCGGGCTCCTCGGCAGGCCGGCTTCCGGCGGCCCCGAGGCGGAACTCTGGATCGGCGCGCACCCGGACTCGCCGTCTGTGGCGCTCAGCCCGGCCGGATCCGCCGGAGCCCACGCTGCAGTCGAGGGCCACGGCGGACGGCGGACCCTGGACACCCTGATCGGGGAAGACCCGGAACACCACCTGGGCAGCGAGAGCGTGGCCGAATTCGGCCCCCGGCTACCATTCCTGCTTAAGGTCCTGGCCGCCGACAGCCCCCTCTCGCTCCAGGTGCACCCGACGCTCGAGCAGGCACGGGAAGGGTTCGCCCGTGAGGAGGCTGCCGGCGTCGACCGCGCCGCGGCGGAACGCAATTACAAGGACGCCTTCCACAAGCCGGAGATGATCTTCGCGCTGACACCGTTCGAGGCACTGTGCGGCTTCCGGCCGGCGTCGGAAGCGCGTGCCGTCTTCGAGCTGCTGGTGGCGGATTTTGAACTCGCCGGCCTGGACCTTCCTCCGCTGGTTCCGCTGCTGCTGGAGGATCTGGCACAGCCCGAGGAGCCCGCCGCGCTGCGCTCGGCCTTCGAGCGGCTGATCGCCGGCGGCGAGGACGTGACCGAAGCGACGGCCGCGATTGTGGCGGCCCTCATCTCCGGTGCCCCGACGGCACCGCACCAGGCGGAGCTTTCCACCGTCGTCACGCTCAACGCGCAGTACCCGGGCGATCCGGGCGTCCTGATTTCGCTGCTGCTCAACCGGATCTCGCTGGCGCCGGGCGAGGCGGTCTACCTCCCGGCCGGCAATGTCCACGCCTACCTGCACGGTCTCGGCATTGAGGTCATGGCCTCCTCGGACAACGTGCTGCGGGGCGGACTGACTCCGAAGTTCGTGGACGTGCCTGAACTGCTCCGTACCATCGCCTTCCAAGCCGTCGGCGTCCCGATGCTCAGCCCCGAGACCACGATGCTGGGCCAGGAGGTCTTCCGGCCGCCGTTCCGTGAATTCCAGCTGCAGCGCATCGAGCTGGAGCCCGGCGCGGAACCCGTCCCGCTGGCGCAGTCGGGAGCCGCGGTCATGATCGTGGTGTCCGGATCGGTGCTCCTCGACTCCCCCAAGGGCGAGCTGCGGCTGGACCGCGGCGCGAGCGCCTTCCTGCCCGCGGCCGAGGCGCCGGTCAATGCACACGCCACCTCCGGTGCCACCGGAACAGCCCTGGCCTTTGCCGTCACGACCGCCCTGAAAGCCTGAACCGTGGACCACTTCCTGCAGAGCGCCCCGTGGGCCGATTTCCAGCGCAGCCTTGGACGGACCGTGCACCAGCGCTCCGGCCCCGGCTGGAGCTTCCTGGCCATCGAGGAGGCCAACCCGGCCGGGAAACTCCTCTACGCCCCCTACGGCCCCGCGGCCGCTTCCCTCGCCGCGTTCGACGGCGCCCTGGCGGCGCTCACGGACCTGGCCCGCGGCTGCGGAGCCGTGTTTGTCCGCATTGAACCGGTCGATGCCGGCTTCAGTGCCGCCGACGCCGACGCCGTCCTGCGCACGCGCGGACTCAGGCCCGCCCCCGCCAACCAGCAGCCCGAACTGAGCTGGGTTGTGGACCTGGACAGGGACTTCAAGGACGTCCTCGCGGACATGAAGCCGGTCAACCGCAACCTGTACCGGAACATCCACAAGAAGGGCGTGACGTTCCGCTCCAGCCAGGACCCCGACGAGATCTCGGCGCTGCTGGCATTCCTGCATCTGACGGCGGCACGCAACGGCTTCAAGCCGCAAAGCGACGAATACCTGACCCAGGTTGCCCGCTCGCTGATGCCTGCCGGTGCCGCGACGCTCTTCGTCGCCGAGCTCGAGGGCGAGCCCATCGCCGCCGCCCTGGCGTACGACTCCGCGGATACCCGCACCTACGCCCACGCCGCACTGGACGACGCACACCGGAAGCTCAGCGCCGGGATCCCGCTGCTGGTCACGCTGATGGCCGATGCCAAGGAAAAGGGCCTGAAGCACGTGGATCTCTGGGGCGTCGCCCCCGCGGACCAGCCCGACCACAAGTGGGCCGGCTTCACGGCCTTCAAGAAGTCGTTCGGCGGGCGCGAGGTCGCGTACCCCGGAACCTGGGACCTGCCGGTGAGGAAGATGCGCTACAGCGGGTACCAGCTGGCCAGGAAGTGCGCGCAGGCCGCCCGCCGCGGCGTCCGGGCAGCCGGAACGGTGCCCGTCCGGCTGCGCGGCGCGCTCCGCCGCTGAGCCTCCGCCCGGCGGGCCCTTCCCGCCGCACATGCCCGCCGCGGCACCTGGCGAGTGGACATAGACCCACTGTGTCCACTCCTTGATCTGAGCATTGGGCATGTCCCGCGTTAGACTCCGCCCCGCAGGCCCTCCCCCAGTGGACATGCCCCGCGCGGCAAGTGGCGACTGGACATGCGCCACCCTGGAGCCCGCGGACGGACATAGACCCCCTATGTCCACTCCTTGACCTGAGCATTGGGCATGTGCCACGGGGGCACGCCGGAATCCGCTGTGAGCACTGGACATGTCCCCCGCGGCAGCACGGACCTAGACACCAACGCCGGGCACGCCCAGCGCGGCAAGTGGCGAGTGGACATGCGCCACCCTGGAGCCCGTGGACGGACATGGGCCCACTATGTGCACTCCTTGACCTGAGCGCGGGGCATGTGCCACGGGGGCACGGCGGAATCCGGTGTGAGCACTGGACATGTCCCCCCGCGGCAGCACGAACCTAGGCACCAACGCCGGGCATGCCCCGCGTCAGCCGGCGCGGGTGGACATAGACCCACTATGTCCACTCTTTGACCTGAGCACTGGGCATGTCCCGCGTGCCGACGGGTCCGAGCACTGGGCATGTCCCGCGTGCCGACGGGTCCGCCCACTGGGCATGTCCCGCGTGCCGACGGGTCCGCCCACTGGGCATGTCCCGTGGTACGGCAGGGGCCCGGGCCTAGTTTCCGGCGCTGGCTGCCTTCTTCTGCGCTTCGTAGGCGCTGGCGACCATGTCCTCGACGGAGTGCCGCATCTTCCAGTCCAGGTCACGTGCGGCGAGAGTGCCGTCGGCTACGATCCGGTCCGGGTCCCCGGCACGGCGGGGTCCGATCTCCGGCTCGAAGTCGATGCCGGTCACCCTGGCCATCGCCGTCATGATCTGCCGGACGGACAGGCCGTCCCCGGACCCGAGGTTGTACACGCGTTCCAGGGGGCTGCCGGCGGCGAGGGCCTGGGCTGCCGCGACGTGGGACGTGGCCAGGTCGGCCACGTGCACGTAGTCCCGCACGCAGGTGCCGTCGGCGGTGTTGTAGTCTGTGCCGTTGATCCGCGGTGTCTTCCCGGCGGTCAGCGCGCGGAGCACGATCGGGAAGAGATTGTGCGGGCTGGTGTCGTAGAGCTCGGGCGAGCCGGAGCCGACCACGTTGAAGTAGCGCAGTGACGTGTGCTTCAGCCCCCGGGCCCTGCCCTGGTCCCTGATCAGCCACTCGCCGATCAGCTTGCTCTCCCCGTACGGGGATTCGGGGTTCGTTGGGGTGTCTTCAGTAACGATGTCCCCGGTCGGGGTGCCGTAGGTGGCGGCAGAGGAGGAAAAGACCAGCTTGTCGACCTCGGCGAGCTCCATCGCCTTCAGCAGTTCCGCCGTGCCGGTGACGTTCTGCGCATAGGTGAGCAGGGGCTCCTGGACGGAAACGCCGGCGTATTTGAAGCCGGCGAGATGAATCACTCCGGTCACACCGTGGTCCAGCATGGTGCGGGCCACGAGTTCCGAGTCGAGGATGGTGCCGTGCACGAACGGCACATCGTCCGGGACGAATTCGCGGTGCCCGCTTGAGAGCGAGTCAACCACCACCGCCTGCATCCCGGCCCCGCGCAAAGCGGAAACCACGTGCGAACCGATATATCCTGCGCCACCTGTTACGAGCCATGTCATGGTTCCACCCTACCCAATGCCTGTCCGCCGGGCCGCGTGGAAACGGCGGATCCCGGGGCGCGAACGCGCCCCGGGATCCGGGTGTTGCAGCAGTGCGGCAGGTGCTAACCCTTGCGCGCGTAGCCTTCCCACTTGCTGGCCTGGTGCTCGCCATCCACGAACCGGATGGTGCCGGACTTGGAGCGCATCACGATGGACTGGGTGAGGACCTTGTCCTTGGAGTAGCGCACGCCCTTGAGCAGGTCGCCGTCGGTGATGCCCGTGGCGGCGAAATAGCAGTTGTCGCTGGAGACGAGATCGTTGGTGGAGAGCACCCGGTCCAGGTCGTGGCCGGCGTCGATCGCCTTCTGCTTCTCGTCGTCGCTGGTGGGCCACAGCCGGCCCTGGATCACGCCGCCGAGGGACTTGATGGCGCAGGCCGCGACGATGCCTTCCGGCGTCCCGCCGATGCCCATCAGGGCGTCGACGCCGGTGCCGGAGCGGGCAGCGGCGATGGCACCGGCGACGTCGCCGTCCATGATGAACTTGGTCCGTGCACCGGCCTCGCGGATCTCCTCCACGAGCGGGCGGTGCCGGTCCCGGTCCAGGATCATGACGTTGAGCTGGTTGACCTTGACGCCCTTGGCCTTGGCGATGAGGTGAAGGTTCTGCTTGACCGGCAGGCGCAGGTCAACCATGTCGGCGGCTTCCGGGCCGGTGACGAGCTTCTCCATGTAGAAGACCGCGGAGGGGTCAAACATGGAGCCGCGCTCGGCGACGGCGAGGACGGCCAGGGCGTTGTTGATGCCAAGGGCGGTCAGGCGGGTTCCGTCGATCGGGTCGACGGCGACGTCGCACTCAGGCCCGGTGCCGTCACCGACGCGCTCTCCGTTGAAGAGCATCGGCGCTTCGTCTTTTTCACCTTCGCCGATCACGACAACACCATTGAAGTGGACGGTCTGCAGGAAGGAGCGCATGGCGTCGACGGCGGCGCCGTCGGCCTTGTTCTTGTCCCCGAACCCGACCCAGTGGCCGCCGGCGATGGCGGCGGCTTCGGTGACGCGGACCAGTTCCAGAGCAAGGTTGCGGTCCGGCTCGTCGATGCCGACGGCGAGAGACGGGGAAAGCGTGGAGTACTTCTGGGTCATTGGCGCTGGTGTCACGTGAACCTCTTCTTCGAGTGGCGATCATTGAAGCCGCACGGACAGGTCGATCCGTCGCGGTGATTCGTTGGTTAGTGATCTCGTCTGTTATTGATCATAGTCGCGGCGAAAAGCTGCGTCTTGGAATGACCAATCTGTGAAACGGAAAGCCCTGCCCCGCCCGGCACCACCGAATGTGAGATCGGCCAGGAATGGGCGACTATAGAGGGGTGAGTGAATTGCAGGAAACGCCCCCCGCAGCCCCAGCTTCCCCCGCCGGCACCACCGGCCAGGAATCGCCCGGCACGGCCGGACAGCCGCCCGTCAAGCCCGTCCTGACCGCGGGAGCGGCGAAACGCGCGAACGCCTCCGTGATCGGCATGATCATTGCGCTGGTCCTGAGCATCGCCACGTTCCTGCCGATCGTCCTGATGAACCCCTCGCCAAAATCCGACGGCTACCGCCCGGACATCAACGTCAGCGCCGTGGCGCGGAACGCGGCAGATGTGGCGGGATTCACACCCGCGGCCCCGGAAACCGGCGACACATTCCGCGCAAATTACGCCCGCTGGGAGTCCGGGACGGGCAGCGGCGTCCCCACCTGGGAGGTGGGCTACCTCACCCCCAAGGAATCCTTCATCGGCCTGGTGCAGACCCGGCAGTCCAATCCCACCTGGCTGCTCCAGCAGGTCAAGAGTGCACCCGTCACCGGCACCCGCAGCGCAGGAGGCCGGGAGTGGGAACTCCGCGACACCGGCAAGGGCGAGAAGAGCATGGTGCTCCTCGACGCCGGCGGAACCACCGTCATCCTGAGCGGATCCGCCCAGTTGGATGAATTCACGGTGCTGGCGGCCGCGGTGGTCAAGGCCCTGGATGGAAATTCCGTCGCCGCAGGCAGCACGTCGCCCGGGAGCACCGCGGAAGCAACAGTTTTACCCTCCCCCGCCCCTTCGCCGTAAGGTAGGGCCGTGGCTACCTATCTCACCCCCGCACTTGCCTGGCGTCGACTCCGTGAAGGCAACGAGCGCTTTGTTTCCGGCGAATCGTCCCATCCCAACCAGGACGCGTCGCGCCGTTCCTCCCTCGTGGAGAACCAGCATCCCTTCGCTGTGATCTTCGGTTGCTCGGATTCCCGGCTGGCCGCTGAAATCATCTTCGATCTCGGGTTGGGGGACGCCTTCGTGATCCGCACCGCGGGCCAGGTGATCGACGACGCCGTGCTCGGATCACTCGAATACAGCGTCAGCGTCCTCGGCGTGCCCCTGATCGTGGTCCTCGGGCACGACAGCTGCGGAGCGGTCACGGCCACCAAAGCGGCGGTGGAAACCGGGCAGATGCCCATAGGCTTTATGCGCAGCCTCGTCGAGCGCATCACGCCGTCGGTGTTGACTTCGCTGCGCAACAACCAGAACGACGTCAACGACATGGTGGTCGAGAACGTCAAACAGACGTCGCAGCGCCTCGTGGACAGCTCGCGGGTGATTTCCGGGGCCGTCGAGGGCGGCCGGGCGGCAGTGATCGGCCTCGCCTACAGCCTGGCCGACGGCCGGGCGGACATCGTTTCCGGAATCGGTGAGATCTGAGTTCCTGCCGATCCGGTGCTGCAGCCGCCCGGTGGCAAGCGGTTCATGGTTTTCGGTGGAACGCCTCCGCCCAATAAGCTAGCCCCATGACTTCCACAGCAGATTTGAACACTGAAGAGTTCCGCATTGAACACGACACGATGGGCGAAGTCCGCGTCCCCGTGAACGCGTTGTACCGCGCCCAGACGCAGCGTGCCGTCGAAAACTTCCCGATCTCCGGCAAGACCTTGGAGCGCGCCCACATCGAGGCCCTGGCCCGGGTGAAGAAGGCCGCAGCCCAGGCCAACGCAGAACTGGGAGTGCTCGACGGCGAGCTCGCCCGGGCTATCGCCGACGCCGCCGACGAGGTTGCCACCGGCAAGTACGACGGCGACTTCCCGATCGACGTCTTCCAGACCGGTTCGGGCACTTCATCGAACATGAACACCAACGAGGTCCTGGCCGAACTGGCCACCCGCGCGCTCAAGGCCGCCGGCAGCGACAAGGTGGTCCACCCGAACGACCACGTCAACGCCTCACAGTCCTCCAACGACGTCTTCCCCACCTCGGTCCACGTGGCCGCCACGTCCGCCCTGATCAACGACCTGATCCCGGCGCTGGGCTACCTCGCGGAGTCCCTGGAGCGCAAGGCCGTCGAGTTCAAGGACGTCGTGAAGTCCGGCCGCACGCACCTCATGGATGCCACCCCGGTGACGCTGGGCCAGGAGTTCGGCGGCTACGCCGCGCAGGTCCGCTACGGCATCGAGCGCATCAATGCCTCCCTCCCCCGCGTCGCTGAAGTTCCGCTCGGCGGCACCGCCGTCGGCACCGGCATCAACACCCCCGCCGGCTTCCCGGAGCGTGTCATCGAACTGCTCTCCGCCGACACCGGCCTGCCGCTGACGGAGGCCCGCGACCACTTCGAGGCCCAGGCCAACCGTGACGGCCTGATCGAGGCCTCCAGCCAGCTGCGCAACATCGCGATCTCCTTCATGAAGATCAACAACGACCTGCGCTGGATGGGCTCCGGCCCCAACACCGGCCTCGGCGAAATCGCGATCCCGGACCTGCAGCCGGGCTCCTCGATCATGCCGGGCAAGGTCAACCCCGTCATCTGCGAAGCCTCCATCATGGTCTGCGCCCAGGTCATCGGCAACGACACGGCCATCGCCTGGTCCGGCACCAACGGCGCGTTCGAGCTCAACGTCGGCATCCCCGTGATGGCCGCCAACCTGCTCGAATCCGTGCGCCTGCTGGCCAACACCAGCCGCGTCATGGCGGACAAGATGATCGACGGCATCACCGCCAACGTCGAGCGCGCCCGCTTCCTCGCCGAGGCGTCCCCGTCGATTGTCACCCCGCTGAACAAGTTCATCGGCTACGAGAACGCCGCGAAGATCGCGAAGAAGTCCGTGGCCGAGGGCCTCACCATCCGCGAGACCGTGGTGGCAATGGGCTTCCTCGAGCGCGGCGAACTGACCGAGGAGCAGCTGGACACGGCCCTGGACGTGATGTCCATGACCCGTCCGCCGCACAAGGCCTGACACCCGCCCCCAGCCTCCGCGCCCATCCGGCGCGGCAGCGTCCGACGGCGGCCGGCACCTTTCCTGCGAAAGGCGCCGGCCGCCGTTTGCGTGTTGCCGGCGCCCGCCGTTTAGGGCCAGCGTCTGGCTGGACAGGAGCAGGCTACTGCGGGGCACCGACAAGAAGTATCAAAGCCCTGGCCGTAGCCGTCAGCGCCGGAAGTGGGCGGCACCGTCGGGTTGCGCCGCACGTTCGATGCTCTCCAGATGCCCGGGCATCAGCGGCGGGAACTCCTCCGGGCCGAACCAGCCCACGGCGAGGGATTCGTCGTCGTTGACACGCGCCTCCCCGGAGACATAGCGGCACCGGAACACAAGCGTGAGGAAGTGGCAGACGTCCCCGTTCGGATAGGTGGTGGGCCCGACGGCGTCCACCGAGACAAGCCGCTCGGCGGCGGCAACGACGCCGGTCTCCTCCAGGACTTCCCGCAGCAGGCCCGCGGCCGGTTCTTCCCCGGGCTCCAGAATCCCGGTGATCAGCCCCCACTGGCCGTTGTCCGCCCGCTGGCCGAGCAGGACCCGGCCCGCGTCGTCGAACACCACGGCACGGGCCCCGGGAATCCAAAGGGCCTCATGGCCAATCTTGGCGCGGAGCTTGAGAATGAAGTCGGGGGTAGCCATCCCGCCAGCCTAGCCAAAGTGCGGCGCGGCGGGACGGCAGCGGCTCAGGCCGCCGGCAGCAGGGCCATGGCCGCGACGGCGCCCGCCAGCATGAACGGCCCGAAGGGGATGCTCGATTTCAGGGTGCCGCGCCGCGATACCAGCAGGGCCAGGCTCCACAGCCCGCCGAAAAGGAACGCGGCGAAAGTTCCGGCAAAGACGTGCGGCCAGCCGAGGAACCCCAGGTACATCCCGAGCACACCCGCCAGCTTGACGTCGCCGAACCCCATCCCCGGCGGGTAGACGGCCCGCAGCAGGAAATAGAACAGCCACAAAGCTGCTCCCCCGGCCACAATGCGAAGACCGGGCACCCCGAAAAGCCCGGCTCCGCCGTCGGGGACTGCCGCCAAGGCCGGGGCCCCCGACGCCGCGTGGACCGCCGCCGCGCCGAGCAGCAGCACCCCGGCGACGGCATAGGCCGGGAAGACGATCCGGTCCGGCAGCAGATGGTGGCGCACATCGATCACCGTGAGCCGCACGGAGGCGACGGCCAGATAAGCGCATGCCAGCAGCACCAGCCAGAAGGCCAGCGGGGCCGCCTCCCCCAGTCCGCCGAGTCGTTGGATCACCCTCGGATGCTACTGGAAATTCCGGCCGCCGGCGCCGGGCCCGCGCGTAAACTGTGGATATGGCCGCATGGGACACCTCGAACCGGCGCGAGCCGCGCCCGCCCCGGGACGCCGCTTGGACTGCATGGTGCTCATGGTGATGGGTCTCCTCTCGGCACGCCCCGAGCCCGGCAGCTCCGGTCGCCCCTCCGGGGCTCCCTCCGCTGCCGACCTCGACACACGCCAGATCGATCACCACGACCACACACACTTCATCGGACAGACCCTACGCCAGCGGCCCTCCGCGATCGCGTAAGCACATCCGGTCCGACCGCCTCAGGCTGCTGAGAACGCGTCGATTAGGTCCTCGAGAAATGCGCCTTCGTCCGTGACTTCGTATCGGGCGTCGAACCCCACCTGACCGAGCCGTTCCGTCAGTGCCGACTCCAACCTGTCTGCAGTCGCCGCTTCGATCGTCATCAGTCCGCCGGCCGCACCCGCACCTGCGACGACCGTCTGGCGCAGCGCGGAGGGCAGCCAGGATGCCTTCGACAGATAGGCGACTTGCGGGGCCGCGAGCTGCACCGTTCTAGTTCCTCCAGACATTGCTACCGATTCGCTCCGGCACCAGACCGGGGATTTACTGAGACGATCCGCCCGGTATCGGGGTTGATTACGACGCGTGCATCGCCGCCCTTATACACCTTGAACGGCCGTCCGAGATCGTCAACTCCCTCCGTGATCTTGGCCGGACTCTTGATTGCGTCCAGGATCGCTTCGGGCCGCGTCCCCGCGCGCCTGGCGCCATCACCAACAGCGCGATTAATCCCATGCCGTGTGAAGCCGACAATCTCGGTGCCGTCACCTGCGACGAACGTTGGCCTGGCAGCGCCAGCTCCTGCCGTCGCGGCCCGGCCAGCACGGACTGCACGCAAGGCCGCCACCCCGGCTCCAACAGACGTGGCCGCGCCGACCGCGCCGCCTGCCAGACCACCGCCCGTGTAGGCGCCGGCGCAGTAGTCGACGTAGTCGCTGCCGATCGCCTGACGGATCTTTGACGTCAGCCCGAACGACGCTGTGTCCCCGAAGCCGGCAGCGGCGTTGCTGACGTCGCGGAGCGATGGGATCGAGATGCTCAGCAGGCCCTCGGGGTCGATCGCGTTCACGGGGTCACCGCCGGCGTACAGGTACGGCTGCCCGCTGACGGCCTCGAGTGGGTCGCGGGTGAGGAACTGGCCGGTCGCCGGGTCGTAGAACCGGGCGCGGAGGTAGATCAGATCGCGGTCGGTTTCGGTGTACTCGCCGGCGAAGCCGAACGGCACCCGGCCGGTGCCGGTGGTGTCGGGGATGGTGCCGTC
>CALMVY010000348.1 GCA_937873245.1 uncultured Arthrobacter sp.
AGCTTCCACGCGATCTGCGCATCGCTCAGCCGGCCCGTGCCGCTCTTCATCTCGGCGAAGATCAGCCGGGAGCCGCGCACGAGCACGAGGTCGGGCCAGCCCTTCCCGTCGGCGGCGACCGGCGTCTCGTAGATTTCGCGGCCGCCGCGGCGCACGCGCGCCGGCCGGAAGTGCGCGACGCGCCAGCCGAGCAGGCGGGCGAGTTCGATGACGGCGTCCTGCAGCTCGCGCTCGCTCACGACCGCCTCCGCTCGGCGCAGCGCTTCCCGTGGTGGACGCGGATGCAGCGCGGCATCAGGCGGCCTCCTCGAGCCCGGCCTCGGCGCGTGCTTCGGCGATCCAGGCGAGCGGGTCAGCCTGGGGCTCCGCGGATGCGGCCGACTCGGCGGGGGGCGCCTCCTCGTGTGCCCGCCCCAGGCTGTCCTGCTCTTCCGTTGCGCGCCGCTCGTGGAGCGCCGCGGCGATGTGCTCCTGGTGAACCCTGGCTCACCGACCGACCGGCGACGCCAGGCGGCCTACTCGTTCGGGCTGCTGCGGGTCGGGGCCGACGGTCACGTGGAGGCGGAAATCGTCCGGTTCACCGATCGGACGACCTGACGCCGGCCGCGACTTCGTGGGAACGCGGCGTGGCTGCGCGGGTCGGCGTGGCTGGCGAAGAACTCGACGCGCTTGAGCGCCTCAAAGTCGGCGCCGCAGGAGGCCATGAACTTGATGGCGCGGTCGATGTCCCGGGCCAGGGACTCGTACCGTGCGTGCGCGGGGTTTTCGGTGAAGCCCTTGTTCCACTGGTGCACCAGCCGCAGGTCCGCGAAGCCGCCCTGGGTGAACGCGCGGATCAGGTTCAGAGTGGAGGCGGAGGTGTGGTAGGCCTTGAGCATCCGGCCGGCGTCGTGGGCGCGGGACTCCGGCGTGAAGTCGTAGCCGTTGACGATGTCGCCGCGGTAGGCCGGCAGCGTGACACCTTCGCGGGTCTCATCGTTGGAGGACCGCGGCTTGGCGAACTGCCCGGCCATGCGGCCCATCTTGATGACCGGCATCGCCGCACCGTAGGTGAGGACCACGGCCATCTGGAGGATGGTGCGGACGCGGGCGCTGATTTTGTCCGCTGTGGCGGCCTCGAAGGTTTCCGCGCAGTCGCCGCCCTGGAGCAGGAACGCCTTACCCTGCGCAGCCGCGGCGAGACGTTCGCGCAGGATGTCCACTTCGCCGGCGAACACGAGCGGCGGGAGGACGGAAAGTTCCTTGACGGAGGCTTCGAAGACGGCCTTGTCCGTCCAGTCCGGCTGCTGTGAGGCCGGCAGCTCCCGCCAGTGGTCCAGGCCGGGATAGTTTGCCGCGCCGCTCTGGGCGGTGCTGGTCAGGGCGGTGCTGGTCAGGGCGGAACCCGCCTGGGGCGGGCCGCTCAGGGAACTGTTCAAGGGGAAGGCCGAAGGCGCAGATAGCTCAGTCACCTTCTAAGGATAGTAGCCTCCGTGGCGATCGTCGGCCCCGCGGCGTCATTGACCGCGCCGGTGCCGTCACACGCTTCGGTCACACACTTCCGGGTGCGGCCGGGCCGGTGCCGGCGGGGCCGTCCTCCGGGACCTCCGTGGCCTTGCCGGCGAGCCGGAGCTTGACGACGGCGGCGTATTCGTCGACGTATTCCTGGCCCGAGAGACGCATCAGTTCGTACATGATCTCGTCGGTCACGGACCGCTGGATCAGCCGGTCATCCTCCATGCCGTAGTACCGGCTGAAGTCCAGCGGCTCGCCGAAGATCATCCCGATGCGGCGGATATTGGGCATCCGCTTGCCGATCGGCTGGACCTTGTCGGTGCCGATCATCGCGACAGGGATCACGGGGACGCGGGCCTGCAGTGCCAGCCGCGCCACCCCCACCTTGCCGCGGTACAGCCGGGAGTCCGGGCTGCGGGTGCCTTCGGGGTAGATGCCCAGGAGCGAGCCGTTCTTCAGCACATCCATGCCGGCGTTGAGCGAGAGCGCGGACGCTGCCCCGCCGGAGCGGTCCATCGGCAGCTGGTTGGTGAGCCGGAAAAAGGTGGCCGTCAGCTTGCCTTTGATCCCCTTGCCGGTGAAGTACTCCGACTTCGCGAGGAATACAACGGGGCGGGGCACCATCAGCGGCATAAAGATGGAGTCGGAGAAGGAGAGGTGGTTGGATGCCAGAATGGCGGCGCCCTCCGCGGGAACGTTGTCCAGGCCCTTGACCCAGGGCCTGAAAAGCGTCTTCAGCACCGGCCCCAGGACGAACGTCTTCATGAACCAATAAAACACGTGGTGTACCTCTCCGGAAGGCGTCTGGCCGGCCCTGCATCGGACCCGGCCAGGACTTCAATGACACCCTACTCTAGTGAGTTTTATCCGGAACAGTGACACGATGGCCTCATGACCGGAAGCAGCACTCCCCTGGCGCCCGCAGCGTTCAGCTATCCCGGCCACGGCGGCAACGCGGGCATCGGTGTGGCCATCTGCCACGGCTTCACCGGCAGCCCCCTGAGCGTCCTCCCCTGGGCCGAGCACCTGGCCCGGCAGGGCTTCGCCGTGTCCGTCCCCCTGCTCCCCGGACACGGCACGGACTGGCGCGACCTGGCCCGCCACGGCTGGCAGGACTGGTACCGGGCCTTCGAGGACTCCTATCTGGAACTCGCCACAAGGACCCGGCACTGCTACGTGGCAGGCCTCTCCATGGGCGGGACCATCGCCCTGCGCACAGCGGCCCGCCACCGTGTCGCCGGCGTCGCCGTCGTCAATCCCGGACTGAGCTTCTACGACCGCCGGGTGCGCTACATCGGCCTGCTGAAACACGTCCAGCGCACCACGGTCCCGGTCGAGGAACCGCACCCGGCGCCTGTCACCACCGAGGACGGCGACTACTCGCTCACCCCGCTGGAAGCCGTGCACCAGCTGAGCCGGCTCTTCAAGGCGGCGCTGCACGATCTGCCCGCCGTCGCCGCTCCGGCACTCGTCTTCAAGTCCGCGACCGACGTCGTGGTTCCGCCCTCCTCGATGGAACTGCTGCGGAAGCGGCTCGGATCGCGGGAGCTTGAAGTGGTCAGTCTGCCGGACAGCGGCCATGTGGCCACGCTCGACGTCGACGCCCCCCTGATCTTCGAGCAGTCAGTCCAGTTCTTCCTGCAGCACGCAGCTTCCGCGCCCGCACCGGGCCGGTCGGCCACCTCGACCCCGGAGACCCCATGACTCTCGCCCCGGACCACTCACCGTTCAGCTGCCCGTTCACCGGGAGCGGGCCCCGCACCGGCGTCGTGGTGTCGCACGGATTCACCGGCAGCCCGCACGGCGTCCGGGACTGGGCCACATCGCTGGCCGACGCCGGCTACGCTGTGCGGATGCCGCTGCTGCCCGGGCACGGCACCACCTGGCAGGAGCTGGCCCGGACGCGCTGGCAGGAATGGCACACGGCACTCGATGCCGCCTACCTTGAGCTCGCCGGGGAATGTGAGCAGGTGGTCGTGGCCGGTCTGTCCATGGGCGGGGCGCTGGCCTTGCGTATTGCCGCCACCCGTCCGGTGGCCGGAGCCGTGCTGGTCAATCCCGGACTGGTCATTGACGACCGCCGGGCACCGCTGTCGGGGATCCTGAAACTCGTGGTCAAGAGCACTCCGGCGATCGCCAATGACATCCTCAAGCCGGGCATGGACGAGGGCGCCTACTCGCGGACGCCGGTCGCC
>CALMVY010000349.1 GCA_937873245.1 uncultured Arthrobacter sp.
TCTCACATTCGACGACGGTAGGGAAGACGACCGCCGACACACCACTAGGTCCGCCTAACGACCCCGCAGGCCAGCCGGTCTCCGGCGTCGCCAGTGGCCTTGGTCATGGCGTCGACCTCGGGGGTGTAACGGCTTGGGACATTCCCGTAGTTGTCGGGCAAGGCATGGACGATCATCGCCCGTCCCTCGGGGGTGAGAAGGTCCGCGATCTTGTATCGGTCCGTGACGAAGCGGATCTCCGTGCTGCGGTCGGTGAGCACCAGCACCACGGGCTGGTCGCCGGCGTGAACCGGATGGGACTGGTCGCCGAGCACCATGTGCCCGCCGGCGGAGGTGAAGGCCGGAGGTCCGGGCTCGCACTTGCCTACCGCGTGGACATGGAACCCGTGGAACCCCGCCGGGAGGTCGGTGAGCTTGCCCTCGACGACCGTCCGGCCGCCGACCTCGGCGAACGTGACCCTTCCCATCGACCGGCCGTCGGGTCCCACCATGTCGGCTGCGGCGCCCGGTGCCCTAGTGGTGGGGGCGGCAGGAGCCGTCGTCTGGGAGGCGCCGCTGGTGCTGTCGTTGTCGTCGCCGCATCCCGCTAGCAGGATGCCGGCCAGGGCCAACCAGGGCAGGGGAATGATCCTTCTACCGCGTCCCATGGTCTACCCCTCTCAGTGCGCAGCGAGTGTTCGGTAGTCTGACACGGCGGAAATGCCATCCACCAGCGTCTGCCAGAAGTTGCCGTCATGGCGAGGTGAGAGGAACCCAGTTCGATGGCCGAAGCCCTCCCCACAATGGCCATCCCGTTGCAACCACTGGACTTCATTCGAGAAAGCTCGCTCCAGCCACCCGTCGCTTGGAGCCGGGTACGACTTGGGGCACCGGCTCTCCCGCGGGGTCGCGGGGCCGCCAAACCGGACGCTCGGCGTATCTGACACAGGGCGAGCATCTTCCGTGTGATCGCCACCCCGAGCACCAGGAGGCACGACTGCGGTGGGCTATGTCACCCCACCCTGGGCGCCAGCCAGTCGCACACCAGGCCCGGGGGCGCGGCTCGCTCAGCGGAGCTCAGCGGTCGGTCGGTGACGTACGACAACGTCAGCATCATGCCGCCCATCTGGTGGTAGTTATTGTGGCAATGGATCATCCACTGCCCGGGATTGTCCGCAACGAACTCCACCGAAACCGGCTCGTTAGGACGGACGATGGTGGTGTCCTTGCGGACGCCTGCGGCACCGCCGGGGTTGACCACCTGGAACGTGTGTCCGTGCAGATGCATGGGATGGAACATCGTGGTCGTGTTCCGGAAGTCCAGTCGGATGCGCTCGCCCTGCCTCGAGCGGCTTGTTCTGGCCGTGAGGCTTCCCGTTCAGGGTCCACACGTAACCGGCGTCCCCGCCGCCCAGCTCCACCTTGTACGTGCGGTCGGGGCGGCCGGCCGGTAGTCGTACGGAGTCAGCGGCGAAGAGGTCAGAGGACTGGAGCAGCCTCCCCGTCAACTCCGCCGGTCGCACGCTGGGATCGGGCGCCGCACCTGAGCCTGACCGCACAACGGCCATGGCCTCGTCGGCGTTCGCCTCAGCCACCCCGATCAGCGGGAAGACGCCGTCGCCGGCCACGGTGACGGTCACGTCGTAGCGCTCGGCCATGGCGATCATGAGGGCGTCGACTGTGACCGGCACGACCGGAAAGCCGTCGGCATGGGTGACGGTCATCTGGTGGCCTCCGACCGCCACCCGGAACGGGGTGTCGGCGCCGGCGTTGATGAGCCGCAGCCGGATCCTCTGCCCCTTGCGGACGGCCAGCTCCACCGGTGCGGAGGAGTGGCGCCCGTTGATCAGGTAGGTCGGGTAGCTCACGTCGCCGCCGCCGCTGTTCAGGGCATCGCTGAATGGGGCGCCGCCGGCCCGGTGGGCGGCGTGCGCCCCCCGCCCGGCCCGCAGCTCCTCCATAGTCGCCTCGGGCGACTGGCCCAGCCCGTCGGCCCAGTCGTCGAGCACGACGACGAACTCCTTGTCGTAGCGCCCCGGCTCGGCCCGGTCCTCCACGATCAGCGGGGCGTACATGCCGTGATCGAGATGGAGGCCGACGTGAGGGTGGAGCCAGAAGGTGCCGGGGTCAGGGGCGATGAACTCGTAGTCGAAGGTCCCCTGAGGCTCCACCACCTTCTGCGTCATGCCCGGCACACCGTCCATGTCGTTGCGCAGGGAGATGCCGTGCCAGTGGACGGTCGTGGCTTCCGGCAGCTGGTTCGTGAAGCGGGCCCGGATGAGGTCCCCGGCCTTGACCCGGATCTCGCCCCCCGGCACCGAGGAGCCGTACGCCCACGTGGGTGATTTCAGGCCGCCCAGGTCGACGGTGAACGGCGCCGCGGTGATAGCCACATCCTTGACGCCGGCGCCGGGCCGTTTCCTGGCCTGCTCGGCCGCCAGCACCTCGGCCCCTCCGGGCGGCACCGGTGTGGCCTTCTTGTCCCCGGTGCCGCACCCGGCCAGGGCCACGGCCGCAGAGCCGGCGCCGGCGAGGGCGAGGAACCGGCGGCGGGAGTAGTTCGGCGCCGACATACAGGTGCAGCTTCCCATAGACAGCCGGTGTGGCGGGGGCGCCGATCTCAGGGAAAACCCTGAGGTCGGCATGTGACAACGGCCGGTAAGGTATGGGCGCGGCGCTGATAGAAGCGGGTCGCGACTCGGGAGGAGATCGGTATGAAGAGGCTCGTAGCCCTGGCGGCCGTGTCGGCGCTGCTCCTCGTCGGCTGCGGCGGCGGTGACTCCGACGACACCGACCCCCTCGCCGGCGGCGGCGCCACCCAGGACTCCAGCATGGACCACTCCGGGAACGCCACCTCGACCTGCTCGCCGTCGGGCACCACCCTGACGCTCACCGCCAGCGGCACCAAGTTCAACACCGACTGCCTGGCCGTCCCGGCCGGCCAAGCGTTCAAGATCAACTTCGACAACAAGGACCAGGCGACGCACAACATCCAGATCCTTGCCAGCCACAGCGCCTCCGAGGCCCTCTTCGACGCCGGCCTTGTCCCGGCTGGGCTCAAGACTCTCGACGTCCCCGCGCTGCAGGCCGGCACCTTCGCCTTCCACTGCAAGATTCATCCTGGTCAGATGTCGGGGACCTTTGTCGTCAAGTAGCGCCCCACAGCTGTCGGCCATCGGAATTGGCACCAGCTTGCGGCGTGACAGCGGCGCCCAGGTTCGTGCCGACGACTGAGTGCAGACTTCCCGCCCTTGCTGCACCCGATGGCCCGGGCGCCCTGCAGAAGGCTGATCGACACACTCACGCGATTGGACCAGCGTCGAACGGGTGCTTCCGTATGCTGGCCGGGTGAACAG
>CALMVY010000350.1 GCA_937873245.1 uncultured Arthrobacter sp.
GCGCCGAGCAGCGCCCACAGGCCCAGCAATGCCGGCCAGGATCCCGGAACTGCCAGCAGCACGAAGGCCCCTGCGAGTCCGAAGGAGAGCAACACCGCGCCGGCTCTCATGAAACTCCGGTCCGTCAGCCGGTCCAGAACCTTGGGGGCCGCGAGGGCTACCACCATGGACCCGGCGCCGTAACAGGCCAGGGCGATGGCGACGTCGGCATTGGAACCACCGAACAGGTCCCGGGCGTACACGACCGTGTTGACCAGCACGAGGGCCGTGGCAGCCGCGACGGCGAGGTTCAGGGCCATCAGGGCCCTCAGCTCGGGAGTACGGGCAAATATCCGGGTGCCCAGGGTGGTGCGGTGCCACAGCGTTCCCTCCGGACGCGCGGCGTCCGCTTTCGGCAGCCTGGTGGTGATGACCAGCGCGGCGGAGAGAAGGAATCCTGCCACGGTTCCGAAGAAGAGCTCGTGGAAGGACAGCACAGTCAGCAGCGCCGCGGCCAGGGCCGGGCTGACCAGGGATTCCAGGTCGTAGGCGAGGCGGGACAGGGACAGGGCCCGGGTGTAGTGCCGTTCCTCGGGCAGGACGACGGGAATCAGGGCCTGGAAGGCAGGAGTGAATGTGGCGGACGCACTTTGCAGGACGAAGACCAGGACATAGATCTGCCATGCCTGGTCCACCATGGGCAGCAGCAGCGCGATGCCCGCCCGGACCACGTCTGCGCCGACCAGCACAGCCTTCTTGGGCAGCCGCTCCACGAGGGCCGCCATCAACGGGGCAACGAACACGTAGGCGAGCATCTTTATCGTCAGCGCGGTGCCCAGCACGGCGCCGGCCTGCCCGCCGGCGAGATCAAATGCGAGCAGGCCCAATGCCACCGTCAACAATCCAGTTCCGAGCAGTGCCACGATCTGGGCGGAAAAGAGCTTGCGGTAGGCCGGCACGGCCAGAACTTCAATCAATGGGACTCCTTGAACCAGCGACAAAGGCATTATGTGCAAACGTGTGCACGTGATGAGCTTATCGCATCCAGGTCCGACGGCGGCGGCAGTACCGTGTGGCCCTAGTTAGGCCTGGACGAGGAGTCCGGTCACAAACATCACTGCCAGTCCGAGGATGATGCCCAGGGTGGTGAGTGCCGTGAAGGTTTTTCCCTGCTGGTCCTTCAGGAGCGGCAGCAGTTTGATGGCGACCTGGGCTACGGCTCCGGCGCCGATGCCGAGCAGGAACGCGGAGAGGGCCGGCTGGTAGACGGTGGCGCCGATCAGTGCCCCGGCGACTGCGGGAGCCCCGGCGATGAGCCCCAGCAGTG
>CALMVY010000351.1 GCA_937873245.1 uncultured Arthrobacter sp.
CGGCCAGGGCGCGGTAGAGCGTGTCGGAGAAGGGCTCGTCGATGACCAGGCCGGCGAAGAGGAGCACGACGACGAGGATCAGCACGGCAGGGACGAACACGCGCTGGAAGCGGTCGGTGAAGCGCTGCGTCGGGGAGGTCTGGGCCTGCGCTTCGCTGACCATCCGCACCACCCGGGCGAGCGTGGAGTCCTTGGACAGCCGGGTCACTGCGATCTCCAGCACGCCGGGTCCGTTGACCGTGCCGGCGTAGATGCGGCTTTCGGCCGGGATGTCCGCCTCGTTGCGGGAGGCCTGTGGCCCGATCGGTGTCTTGTCCACGGGGATGCTTTCCCCGGTCACGGCTGACTGGTCCACGCTGCTCTGGCCGACGGTGACGTAACCGTCGGAGGGGATGCGGGTGTTTGGTTTGATGATGACGGTGTCGCCGATCCGCAGCTCCCCGACGGGGATCTCCTGCTCGGTGCCGTCGCGGCTGACCAGCGCACTTTCCGGGGCGAGTTCGGCCAGGGCCTGGATGGCGCGCCGGGCCCGTCCCATGGCGTAGCTTTCCAGGGCATGGCCGATGCTGAACAGCGCCAGCAGCAGGGCGCCCTCGGCCAGGTCTCCGAGCACCGCGGCGCCGGCGGCCGCGACCAGCATGAGGAAATCGATCTCGAAGCGCTTGGCCATCACTGTCTGGATGGCTTCCTTGAGCGTGTAATAGCCGCCGAAGAAATACGCAGCGACATACAGCGCCGTCGAGACCGCGTCCGGAACCGCAGGGCTCAGCCCCAGCAGGAAACCCGTCGCCAGGGTTAGGGCACACAGGATCGCGAAGATCAGCTCGCTGCGCTCACCGAAGATCCCGCCGTGCTTGTGATCATGCTCTTCATGCTTTTCATGCTTGTGGTCGTGCGCTTCTGCCTCGGGTGCGGCGGCTTCGCCGGCACCTGCACCGGGTGCCTCGGCGGCCCGGCCGGCGCGCGGCGGGGTCCCGAAGCGCTCGAGAAGGTCCGTGACCGCCTTCTCCGAGGTCCGGTCCGCGAGGTATTCGACCGCGACCGACCCGGTCGCGGAGACGTGGGCCTCCGCCACACCGTCCAGGCTGCGCAGCCGCTGTTCGAGCAGCTGCGCACGGGCGGGCCTGGAGATGCCGACCACGTCGAGGCTGAGATGGCCGAAGCCGCTGTCCACCCGCGCCCCCAGGGACACGGCCAGTTCACGGATCCGGCCCAGGCTGATGACGTCCGGTTCGAAATGCACGCACAGCTGGGCCGCTTCGGTGCCGTCCGCGCGTTTGACGTGGACGCTCATGACGCCCTGCCGGGCCTGAAGGCCGGCGGTCAGTTGCTGGACGCAGGCGTCCTGTTCATCCAGTGCCTCGGGCAGCACGGTCTTCAGGTCAAGTTGTGTGTCGGTTGCCATGCTTGCTCAATTCACAGTGTCAGGGCCGGTCGGGGGAGGGGGAAGGGAGCGCGGGTGTAATGCCTGGGGGTTAGCCGAACAGGTCGCCGAGGAATCCGCCGCGCTTGCGGCGGTCGTGCCGGTCCCCGTGTCCGGAGTCGCGACCGTCGTGGCCGCCGCGGTGGCTGTCCCTCTGATCCGGGTACTGCGGCTGGGGGTATCCGGGCGCGGGATTCCGGGCACCGTAGAAGGAGCTTTCGGCGTCCATTAAGGACTCGAGCTCGCCCCGGTCCAGGAAGATTCCGCGGCATCCGGTGCATTGATCGATGACGACGCCGTTACGTTCGTAGGGGCGCATCTCTGCTCCGCATTTGGGGCAGGCGAGTGTGGCGGGTGAAGGGTTCATGATGACTCCTGATGGGTGGGTTCGGTGGGGGCAGGGGTAGCCGTGATGGCCGGGGAGTGGCTGGCATGGGTGATCGCCATGTCCAGCAGCATCCGGACGTGGCTGTCGCCGAGCCGGTAAAACACGACGCGGCCCGCGCGGCGGGTTTCCACGACGCGATGCGCGCGCATGAGCCGAAGGGCCTGGCTCACCGAGGATTCGCTCTGGCCGCTTACCGATGCGAGGTCATGCACGCAGACCTCGCCGGCCTCGAGCAGGGTGGCGAGGATCCGGACCCGGCCGGGGTCGCCCATCAACCGGAACACAGCGGCGACCCGTTCAACGTCCTCCGCCGAGGGCAGCGCCGCCTGGAGAAACTCAATTCGTGCGCCGTCGCCCCGTGGGTCAGACGGGTTGTCAGGTTTGGGAACGCCCTGAAGTTGTCGGTTCATCTGAACATATTAGCAGATGTTTATGTGTTCCATATCCTGCCGGCGAACTGCGACGAATCCAGCCAATCCTGTACTGTATTTGAGTGCTGTCCGAGCCGCAGCAGGCTCGGCACAACGCGAATCGTCAGTCGACACGACACTCTCCTCGGACGGTCGCCCGCCAATATCAAGGAATGCAATGACAACTGAAGACAAAACACCCCTGAATGCGCAGCCGGGCGTGGCCGTTCCGGATACACGAGCCGGGATGCCGCTGGGTGCCCGGCGGTTGTTCATGATCGGCGGGCTCTGCGTGCCGGTGGGCCTCGTTGGGGGCTCGTATTTGTTCGGCGCCCAGCTCCTGGCCGTGGCCGGCGTGGTCATGATCGCCGTGGCCCTCTCGTACCGCGCTTCCGGGTCCTGGTTCTGGCCGTTGTCCTGGGCGACGGCCGCGGCCGGGGGTCTCTGGTTCGTATTCCTAGCCGCCTATTATCTCGCGATCATCACCGCCGCGGACGCGTCGGCGCCCCTTCCCGGATACGCACCCGTGCTGTTCACCGCCGGGGTGGCGTGCGTGGCTGTCATGGCAGTCGCCGCCGTCGTGGCCGTGGCCGTGCGCATGTTCCGTGCGTCCCTGCGGTCCGGGCGCGGGGCCTAGGATCTTTCGCAGGTCGCTGGTGCCCGCGGCCCCGTATTAAGCGGCAGGAAGGCTGGGCCCGGACGGCACGTCCGGGCCCAGCCTTCCTTTGTCAGGCTCCAGTACTGTTGCGTTTGCGGCGGAGATAGAGCGTGGCTCCGACGGCTGCGGCCAGAACTGCTGCGGAAATGCCCAGCGTGAGCGGGGCATTGGCGTTATCTGGCGGGGGGACCGTGCCCGGAGTCGATGTCCCAGCCGGCGTGGTGGCTGGATCAGCCGTCGAAGGCGTCGCAGACGGCGTCGGCGAGGCCGACGGAGTGGCGGTCTCGCCTCCGGGCGCCGGTTGGACGGTGAAGGAGTATTGTCCTTCGATGGGGTGTCCGTCGGAGGAAACAGCCCGCCACAGAACCGTGTAGGTTCCGGCTGTTCCTGCCGCGATTGTTGTGGAGAGAGTCGGGCCGTTGACCGTAACTTTGCCGTCGGTGAGGGTCGTCCCAGCGCCGTCGGTGACGGTTACAACGCTCGTTTTCAACATTTCGGAGTCCAGCGGAGGCTCTGACAGTGTCAGCGAGACGGTCTTGGGTGCGGTTGTGACTACGGCGTCCTTGGCCGGAGTGGTTGAGGACAGGCTGTCGTGTGCCAGGGCAGGGGTGGCCGTGGCTGCGGGGATCAGGACCGCCGCGACGGCTGCCAGCCGGAGGCGCGCCCCGAGAGTCAGGCGTGGGTGTTTCATTGATTCCGTTCTTCCAAAATTAGGGTGTGGGGTGCCGGAAACGGCGTTGCCCGCTCGGGCCGCAGGGGAGCGGACGTGGGCGTGCCGTCAAGCACTGACCGGCGGTCCGCGCAGCGGCGGACGGCGCAAAACCCGCCATCGCCGGATCATGGCGCGCCAGGGCACTGGCGCTGCCACAGCCGAGGGGGACGGTGCCGGTACAGCGGGGACGCCCGTCAGCGGGCGAAGCCATGCCGCAAGCGCCCACAGGGCCTCCTCACCCCTGGCCAGCATCAAGGCAGTGACGAGCGTGGCGCCGATATGAAGACCGAGCATGGGCGGATCAAGGTCGGCCGGCACGTGCCCGGATAGACCCGAGTCTTCGGATCTGCCAGGGCCGCCGGCCACGGTTCCGTGAAGATGCAGGGACGGCGCAGCCGCCGGCAGCGCCGTTACGGACAGCACCGAGAATGCCTGATGCAGCAGTACCTGCGCCGACGCGAGAATCCCCATGAGGATCGGGGCCGTCATCGTCCATCTGGTGAGAAGAACGACGACAAGTAGAACCAGGACTGTGAGGGCGGTCATCACGGGGGCCGCGGGCAGTTGACCGCCAGCGAGGACGTGGGCCCACACAGCCAGGAACTGGACCGCAGCAGCCACTGCGGAGGCGCGCAGCAGCCGGAATGGCGCACGTTGACTTGTCATGGCGCCGTTCCTTTCCTGGAAGAACTGCTGGACTGTGGAGCCTTGCGTGAGGGCCAGGCCCTGCTGCTGCCGCTATTTTGCGGCGTCGGCGAGTTTCTGCCGGAATTCCTCGGCAGTGTTCAGCGTCAGCTTTTCTCCGTTGAGGAAGAACGTCGGGGTTCCCGTGACCCCGAGCGCCTTGCCGTCGGCGATGTCCTGGCGGATCCGGTCCTTGGTCTTTTCGTCGGCCACAACGGCGTCGTACTTGGCGAGATCCAGTCCCATTTCCTGGGCAAACGACCGGAACAGCGGCGCCTGGGAATCCTGCTTTTCGCCCCACTGTCCCTGGGTCTGGAACATTTTGTCGGACATCTGCTCGTATTTGCCTTGCTGCGCGGCCGCTTCGACGGCCAGTGCGGCTGTGCCCGAGTTTCGGTGCCCCGGCAAGGGGAAATAGCGGTTCACGAAGGTGATCCGGTCGCCGAATTCCTTTTTCAGCTCGGCCACGAGCGGGTTGGCTGCGCCGCAGGCTTCGCATTCGAAGTCGAGGAACTCAACCAGTTGGGCCTTTTCGGTGGCCGGTGCGGTGAGGCGGTGGCTGTCCTCGCGGATCAGTTCAGCTTCGGCTGCCGCCGGCTGCGGCGTGGAGGCAGGAGCGGGCTTGTTCATAGTGAACACCGCGTACCAGATCACGCCGGCAGCGACGATGGCCCCCAGCAGGATCCACATAACAAGGCGGATCTTCTTGGCCGGGTCGTTCGGGGGAGGAGTTGTCTTTGTGGTGCTCTGTGTCATCAGTGGTGGATGCTTTCTTGGTCGCGGTGTGCGGCGGGTTCGATTTGGAAGGTGGAGTGTTCGACGCTGACGTCGAAGTGTTCGGCGACGCAGCGCTGCAGGTCAGCCAAAATTGTGGCGGCGTGTCCGTCGGTCATGCAGTCGTCCTCGACGGTGACGTGGGCGGACAGGACGGGGGTCCCGGAGGCCACCAGGGAGGCGTGAAGGTCATGGACGTCGATGACATGCGGGAGAGCCAGAATGTGGTCACGGACGTCAGCCATGTCCAAGCCTTGGGGTGCGTTTTCCATCAGCACGTTCACGGTGTCACGGAGCAGCTTCAGTGTGCGGGGGATGATAAGGGCGCCGATCAGCAAGGAAACGACGGCGTCGGCCTGGACCCAGCCGGTGACTGCGATGATGATCGCGGCAACGATCACGGCCACTGATCCCAGGGCGTCGTTCAGTACTTCCAGGAACGCGGCCTTCATGTTGAAGTTGTGGTTCCGGCCGGAAGCAAGGATGATGAGCCCGACGGCGTTGCCGGCGAGGCCGATGATACCGAACCACAACATCGCGGAGCCGCCGATTTCGGGAGGCTCGATCAGCCGCCGGATTCCCTCGACGATGACGAACCCACCGACGCCGAGCAGCAAAGCGGCTTGACCGGCCGCGGCGATGATTTCGGCACGTTTGTAGCCCCAGGTGCGCTTGAGCGTGGCTGGCTTCAAAGCCAATGAGGCGGCGATGAGGGCGATCAGCAGGCCGGTCGAGTCGGTGAACATGTGGCCTGCGTCGGCCAGAAGAGCCAGGCTTCCGGTCAGGACCGAGCCGACGATTTCCGCGACCATCACGGTGAAGGTGATGGAAAACACCACTATCAGCTTGCCGCGGTTTCCCACAGCCGTCGCGCCGTGATCGTGCTCATGTCCGCTCATGCGAGTGTCTCCAAGGAGTGAGGGGCGGTGCGGGAGGGCTTCAGTTTGTCCTGCTGGCAGTCCGGTTCGGCGCAGTTGCAGATAGCGTCGACCGTCAGAATGGTGCCCAACAGATCGTCGAGGGCGTGTGCCAGCCTGCTGTCGGAGAGTTCGTAGCTGATGCGGCGGCCGGCAGGTTCCGCGACGACCAGCCCGCACGCGCGCAGGCAGCCCAGATGGTTGGACAGGATCTGACGGCTGACGCCGATCTGACTCGCGAGGTCGGAGGGAAACGCGGGACCGGATTTCAATTCCAACAGGATGGCCGCCCGCGTGGGGTCCGCCAGGGCTTTGCCGAAGCGGGCCAGGACATCAATGGCAGAGAGGATGGGCATTCCCGAAATGATACAGAAAAAGCTGGATCAGCAAATACCGGATCTGCAACGGGGTCTGCCGTTGAGCCGGTGCGGGCACTAGGGGAGTCAGTCATGGTTGTGTGGCGTCGGAGTGGGGACACCGCGGCGGTCTAGCCGGGAGAGCATGGCGTTGTAAGCGTCGAGGTCGGCATCGTTGTTCCGATCTGCGGCCCGATCGGTGCGGCGCATCTCCCGGGCGTCGGCCCGGGACCACATGACGGCGACACCGATTGCGATCAGGAGCGTGGGGATCTCGCCGATTCCCCAGGTGATGGCTCCGGCCATTTGCTGGTCCTCGAGGGCGGGCAGGCCCCAGTCCCGGCCGAGCGCGGTGAACCACTCCGGCTGGATCAGTGTTTCGGATCCCATCAGGGTGACGCCGAAGAACGCGTGGAACGCCATGGTGGCCAGCAGGAGCAGCAACCGCAACGGGTAGGGTGCGCGCAGCGGTACGGGGTCCGTGCCAACCATCGAGAGAATGAACAGGTAGCCGGTGACCAGGAAGTGCACGGTCATCAGTTCATGCCCGGCATGTTCGCGCAGGGCGAATCCGAAGGCATCGGAGTAGTAGAAGAGCACGATGGAGCCGGCGAAGTTCGCCGCGGCAAACAGCGGGTGTGTCAGGACCGCGGCCGGCCGGGAATGCACCAGGGCCATGATCCACTCCCGGGGTCCGCGGGAGCCGTCATGCCGCGGGGTCAGGGTCCTCAGGGCCAGGGTGACCGGGGCACCGAGGACAAGGAAGACCGGGACGATCATGGTCAGCGCCATGTGATCGAGCATGTGGGCACTGAACAGCACCCGGCCGTAGACGGAGGGTCCGCCGGATGTGAAGAAAACCAGCGCGGCCAGGCCCGCAAGCCACATGACGCTCCGGACCCACGGCCACTTGTCGCCGCGCCGGTGCAGGAGCCGGGCCGCCCGGAGGTACAGGTACGCGGCGAGGATGGCGACGGCGATCCACAGCCAGTCGGGACGCCACACCGTGAACCACCGTTCGGCCGTGAGCTCCGGGGGCAGGACGTACCCGGTGAGGATCTCTGCCGGGGTCAGGGCGGGACGGATATCTTCCCCGCCGGGAGGAGGTGTCCGGCCCAGCGCCGCTGCAAGGCCGCTCACCGCACCCATGATCAGCAGTTCCACGACGACGAAACGCCACAGCAACCGGCTGGCCTGCCCGGTATGCGTCTTTACTGCCAGCGCCGGGATGAGCCTCTTCCGGTGCAGGAACCCGATGGCGCCGAGGATGATGGCGGCCGCCGTTTTTGACGCCAGCAGGACGCCGTACGGGGATGCCAGTCCAGAAGGGAGATCGATGCGGATCAGGGCGTTGATGACCCCGGAGGCCACAACGAGGGCGAAGGCGAAGCCAGCCAGGGTGGAAAAACGGCTGACGACCGAGGCGGTGTCCTTACCGAACGCTGTCCCGCCGACCGACAGGGCGATCAGGCCGCCGAGCCAGAGGCATACGCCGATCAGATGCAGGCCCAACGAGTTGACGGCTTGTTCGTGGTCGGAACTGCTGGCGGAGTGGCCGATCAGGATCGCGGGCAGCAGCCCTGCCATGGCCAGCAACGCCGTGCAGGCCAGCGCAGCGGGGGACCGTACGGCAATCGCCAGGGTCGCGACGGTGGCCGAAATAATGACGACCCACAACCAAGCCGTTCCGGTGGGCAGTTCGGTTATATAGGCGAGCAGTTGCGAGGCGAATTCGGGACTTCCCGAGACCGGCACACCGACGATCTCGGCGAAACTGAACACCAGCACCGCGATGGCGGAGAGCGTCCAGAGAACGCCTGCCACAGCCGCCAGTCCCATGATCCGCGCGAACGCAGGATGCTCGGCGGCCGTCGCTGCGGCCGAACCCGTGCGGATCCCACCGGCCCGGCCCCGGCCCTGCAGGACCGGAGGGACGATGAACGCGGCGAAGACGAGGGCGCCGATTGTGGCAGCCGCGGCGACGTCCTGCCCGGTCCTCGCCACACCATGGCCCCAGCGGACCAGAGCGCCCGGGTCTCGGACTTCGGCCGGCAGCGTCCCCCTGCCGTACGCGGTGCCCGCCAGCACGGCGATCACCGCAAGCAGGAAGGCGGCGGCAAGCCACCAGATTTTTGGCGATGTTGCCGGACTCCCGGCGGGCGCAGGGGCTTGAGCAGGGGCTTGAACAGCCACAATGGATCCTTCGACGTGGTCCTCAGCTGGCCGGGGCGGCCCGGGCGCAGGCAGTGCCGGGGCTCTCCGGCGCCATGCCAGTTTAGCTGTAGGGTTGTTCAGACGATAATTCACGAGAGCCGGCGCTGCGGGATCCCCGGCGCGCGCTGGACGGTGGCGGGCCCGGCCGGTGCCCTGCGAGAAGCAAAATGGAAGCACTAGCAGCGGAAGGTGGCCTTGATGAATGCCCGGAAAGTCATTGGCAGCGCCGTCGACAGACTCACGCGCGCGTGGCGAACGGAGCTTGGGCCGAATGGCCTATTGCTCCCTGGCCGATGCCCACGTGCGCGTGCTCCGGAGACTGGGTCTGCCGCGCGTTGGCAACGCAGGCCGGGACCGGCCGTAAGCCGCCGGCAGCGCCTGGCCTGCACGCCGCCGGGCGCGCCGGCGTCCCGCCCGGGACGGCGGGGCTGAGATGGGTGAACCCGAGATCGTAGGGCCGGTCTGGCTACCCTCCTTGCCCCCGTCGCTTGGCGAGTACCTCGCGCCGAATCTTCAGCCGGTGCCGTTGATTCCGGCCTTGGCTCTTATTGCGGCGCTCTTCTATCTGGCCGGGGCCATTAGCCTGTGGCGGCAGGGGCGACGCTGGTCGCCGGTGCGCACCGCCTCATTCTTAGTGGGCTGTCTGGCGATCGCCGTGGTCATGGGCGCCGGTATCGAAGGCTACGGGCTGCGGATGTTCTCGATCTTCATGTTCCAGCAGCTGACCCTGATGATGGCGGTCCCGCCGCTGCTGGTGATTGGCTCGCCGGGGACCCTGCTGCTGCGGGCAACACCGCACTACGGGCTGGGCCGGTCGGTCCTGAAGGCCGCGATCTGGGGTCTGCGGTCTCGCTGGGGCAAGTTGGCGATCCATCCGGCCTTTATGGTCCCGCTTTTTCTGCTCAGCTTCTACGGTGTGTACTTTTCCGGCCTGGCGGACCTGCTGCTGCCGAACTGGTACGGGCACGTCGGTCTTGAGCTGCTGTTTCTGCTGGCCGGAATCCTGTTTACGGTGCCGCTGATCTCCGCGGACCCGCTGCCAATCAGGCAGAGCCATTTCGGGCGGCTGGTTGACGTCTTCGCTGAAATGCCGCTGCACGCTTTCTTCGGCGTGGTCGTCATGATGGCCACCGCCCCGATGGTCGACTTCTTCGCCGTCGCCCCCGAGGGCTGGAACGTCAACACAATGGAAGACCAGGGAGTGGCCGGTGGCCTGGCCTGGTCCTACGGTGAGCTGCCGGGGGTCCTGCTGCTGCTGTTCATCCTGGTCCGTTGGCAGCGCGAGGAGGCACGCGGGTGGGTGAGTTCCGACAGGGCAGCAGCCGTGGCTGGCACCCCGGAGCTGGATGCCTACAACGACTACCTGCAGCAGTTGGCCAAGCGGCCGGAACGTCGCAGGGAGGGGCTGTGATTCACCCCGCCGCGGGCCCCGGTGCACGCTACCAGGCTTGCCCGATCCGGTAACTTCCCGACGGTCCACACCGGACTGTGCTTTGCTTCAGAAGCCTGACGTGCCGAGGAAAACCTGAATGAATGCGAAGAAGATGGTAGCGATCACGGCCGTATAGAGCAGTGCGGTGATGATCCAGCCGGATTCGCCGATGATCCTGCCGGCCCCCGCGGGCGCTTTGATGACTCCGTGCATGATGTTCCGTGCCGTGACCCACACGAACAGGGGGATCATGGCCGCCCAGACGGTCATGCAGAGGGGGCAGAGAATGTGGATCGAGTACAGGGCCTGGGACCACAGCCACACCACAAAGGCAAAGCCGAGCGTGACGCCGGTCTGCAGTCCAACCCAGTACCAGCGGGCAAACGTCGCCCCGGAGAGCAGGGCCACGCCAGTGGTGATGATGACGGCGAACGCGACAATCCCAATAAACATGTTGGGGAATCCGAAAACGGAACTCTGCCAAGTCTGCATGACCTGGCCGCAGGAAATCCAGGGATTGACGTCGCAGACGGTCTGGTAGCCGGGGTCCTTCAGCACTTCGAGTTTCTCCAGGACCAGGGCGCCGGAGGCCAGCCACCCGATGACCCCGGTGATGACCAGGAGCCACCCGAACGGCTTGTCGCGGGTCATTCGGGGTTGAACCGGTGCGGTGGTGCCCTGTGCGTTGACGTCGTCAGCGAACTTCACGTTCCCGGCGGAATTGGCGTTGCTGGTCATAGGATGTGGCGTCCTTCAGGTCGGTTGGTATCCGGCATCTTTCCCATCCGATTCCAAGGCCTCACGGAAGAACTGCAGGGCCCAGTCCGTGTTCGGGCAGCCGGGAATGGTACGCAATTCGTAGGGTGGATCCGGCGGCTCAGCACCATGCGACGGACGGGGTCGGGGCCAAGGTGGAGGGTCGTCATGAAAGGCCCGTCCCGTCCGGCGCGCAGAATGCCGGATCCACGGCCAGTACGACGCCGATCAGGTCCCCGAACGCGTGCCCCAGTCGCTCGTCCGCGAGCTCATACCGGGTCCGTCGGCCGTCCGGAACGGCCACGACCAGACCGCAACCCCGCAGGCATGTCAAATGATTGGACATGCTCTGGCGGGACACCCCGAGGGAATCTGCGAGGTCAGAGGGATAACAAGGGGTGGCGGCGAGGGCCAGCAGTATCCTGGCCCGGGTCGGATCGGAGACCGCGAAGCCGAACCGTGCCAGCACCGGGGCGTTCGTGAGGGCTACCATCCACCTAAAGTACAGCCACTAATGTATGCCTGCAAAAATGCCTAGTGGATGACGGATGGCCGTCGTGTCACGGACGTGCCCACGGCTGGAGTCCAGTGAACGGGTCAGTCTTGCGCGTCGTACTGGCTGGGGAAGCGGGGTCCAATGCCATGGCGTCCGGCGGCTCCCGCTTAAGTCCTGGGCCTAGGGTTGCCCGGTCCAATGCGGATAGCGCCGGTCTCCGGCGTTACCCGAATGTGACATTCGTTCTGGCCTGCAGTAGGGTGTCCCTGTGCCCGTCTTCTCCGAGACGGGCATTCCCGCGCTGATTGCCGAACTCTGCCGCCGCTAGGGATCCATTCGCAAACCATGCACGGCAGAGACGGGGAAACCAATTTTGGTCCGCTTCCGAGCGGACCTTGGGGTGAAGCCGCACAGCGACTGTCCTTGGACATCGCCAGTGCAGCCGGGTGTCTCCCATCCGAATCCGACAGCTAACCCCGCAGGCATTGGG
>CALMVY010000352.1 GCA_937873245.1 uncultured Arthrobacter sp.
CCGGCTGCCTGCTCCCCCGGGCCATACGCGAGTTGGCAGTTCGCGGCAGTGTTTTTCGACAACATTGCCGCGAACTGCCAACTCGGCGCGAGACAATCGCCACACCAGACTCCGGAATAACTTCACATACTTCTTGCCTGACGCCGGATTTCAGGGACTCCGCGTCCTGACGGCTCATGCAGGCGCCGTCATATTTCTCAACATGCGTTCGTCGTGATAGTTGCACCGGTCCTAGCGTGATCCGGTGACCACTCAGACAAGCACCTCCGCACCCGCCGGGAAGACCGGCTTCCAGCTGCCCAAATGGGCCGGCTCGTTCGGCTTCCAGATCATCGCCGCCCTGATCGTGGGCCTCGGTCTTGGCCTGCTGGCCAAGTACACGGGCAGCACCAAGGCGAACCCGAACGCCCTCGGCGCCACGCTGCAGACCATCGGCTCGAGCTACGTCTCGCTGCTGCAGACCGCCGTCGTGCCCCTCATCTTCACTGCCGTCGTCAGCTCCATCTCCAACCTGCGCGCCGTCTCCAACGCCGCCCGGCTGGCCTGGAACACGCTGCTGTGGTTCGCCATCACCGCGCTGATCTCCGTGCTGATCGGCATCGGCCTGGGCGTGTTCCTGCAGCCCGGTGCCAACACGGGTATCACCGGCCAGGGCGAAGCACCGTCCAAGGTCGGCAGCTGGTGGGCGTTCCTGACGGGCCTGTTCCCGAAGAACTTCCTGGGCCTGGGCGCCAGCACCACCGTCACCGAGGGTGTCGCCACCACCTCGGTGAGCTTCAATGTCCTGCAGATCCTGGTGATCGCGGTCGCCGTCGGCATCGCGGCGCTCAAGGTGGGCAAGGCGGCCGAGCCGTTCCTGAACCTCAACGCCTCCGCCCTCGCCGTGATCCAGAAGGTCCTCTGGTGGATCATCCGGATCGCCCCGATCGGCACCGTCGGCCTGATCGGCAACGCCGTGGCAGTCTACGGCTGGGACACCATCGGTTCCCTCGGCAAGTTCACCTTCGCCATCTACGTGGGCCTGGCCCTTGTGCTGTTCGTGGTCTATCCGGCCCTGGTCCGCACCCACGGTTTGTCCGTCAGGCAGTACTTCTCCGGCGTCTGGCCGGCCGTGCAGCTGGCGTTTGTTTCCCGCTCCTCGGTGGGCACCCTGCCGCTGACCCAGCGCGTGACCGAACGCAGCCTGGGCGTCCCCCGCGCCTACGCCTCCTTCGCGGTGCCGCTGGGCGCCACCACCAAGATGGACGGCTGCGCCGCGATCTACCCGGCCATCTCCGCGATCTTCGTGGCCCAGTTCTTCGGGATCCAGCTCGACTTCACCCAGTACCTGCTGATCGCCCTCGTCTCCGTGCTGGGTTCCGCCGCGACCGCCGGCACCACCGGCGCCGTCGTGATGCTGACCCTGACGCTCTCCACGCTGGGACTGCCGCTGGCCGGCGTCGGACTGCTGCTGGCAATCGACCCGATCCTGGACATGGGCCGCACCGCCGTCAACGTGGCCGGGCAGGCCCTGGTCCCCACCATCGTCGCCAAGCGCCAGGGCATCCTGGACGAGTCGCTCTACAACGCACCGCGCAACGGTGACCCGTTCTCCGACGACGTCGATGGAACAGTCGCCCCCTCGGCTGCCGCTGCTCCCGCAGCGTCGCCTGCGGGCCGCGAGCTGGCTGACGCCAAGGCGTAACCGCCGGCACGAGCCGTAAGCCAAAGAAGTCCCCGGGAACTCCCGGGGACTTCTTTTGCGTCAAGCCGCGTCAGCGACGGCGGCCGGGCACGGTCCTAGCGTCCGCCGCCGCCGATCACGCCCTTCTCGACGGCCTTCGTGACGGCGTCCGCCTCGGCCTGGGTCAGGGTGCCGTCGGTGACGGCCTTATCCAGCCTGGTCTTCAACGCCGCAGCGCGGTCAGCCTGGGCCGCGGTCCGCAGCTCCTCCAGGGCCGTGGTGACCTTGGATTCCTCAATCGCCAGCGACTCCGCCAGCGACTTGGCCAGGGCCGCTTCCCTGGCGGCCCGGTCCGGCTTGGTCCCTTCGGCCGGCGGGGTGGTCGGCTTGTTGGCTTCGCGGAAGGCCTGCAGGGCCTCGGTCACCTTGGCCTGATCCACGCCGAGCTTGGCGGCCAGTTCGGCGGCCTGGGCGGCCCCGCGGTCCCCGCCCCGGCCGTGCCCGTGGCCGCCGCGCATGCCCTGGCCGTCGGTGGTGCCGGGCGTTGCCTCTGCCGGGGTGCTGGAGCTGGGGGCGGGCGTCGGAGTCGTGGCGGCGGAAGCCATCCCGGTGACGCCGAAGCCGGCGCCGAGCGCCAAAGCCCCCGCCGAAATGGCGAGCGTCATTCTCTTCGTGCGTGACATGTGCTGTCTCCTGGTTCGGCCGTGTGGCCACGGCTGGTAGCGGTGTGTCTGTCTCGTTCAAGACGTAGTTCAAGTCTGCGCGGGCCGCTTCTGCAGGAGCTGTTCGGAACCTTTCATCTTCCTGTGAAGGTTCCGCCGCGTCCCGGGGCGGGATACTTCGGGAGATTCCCGCGGGTTTATTCGCAGGTTTACGGGTCCGGCGGCCCGGAACTGGGTACGCTCAGGTCATGCTGATCGTAACGTCCAATGACATCCCCGGCCACAGGATCGACGCTGTTTTCGGCGAGGTGATGGGTTTGACCGTCCGCGCCAGGGATATCGGCGGCCAGGTAATGGCGAGCTTCCGCTCGATCGGCGGCGGGGAACTGCCGGAGATGACGCGTATGGTCTCCGAGAGCAGGCAAGAAGTCATGGCCCGGATGGTCCAGGAGGCGGAGCAACGCGGGGCCAACGCCATCGTGGCCATGCGCTTCGACAACTCCCAGCTGGCGGCGACGTGGACCGAGGTGTGCGCCTACGGCACCGCCGTTTTCGCCATTCCGATCCCCGAGGGTGAACCCGGCGCCACGGGGCAGTCCATCTTCCTCACGCAGTCCGCGGACGAGAAAAAGTTGCCCTGAGTGCAAACATGCACGTAGTGTAATTGCGTGCCCGCCTCCCCTTCCGCCAGCGCAGCCGCGCCCGTTGAACCGGCGCCCGTTGAACCCGCTGAATCATCGCCGGTGCCGTCGCCAGTGCCGTCGCGCCGCGAGCTGAACAAAGCCGCCACCCGCCAGGCCATCACCGACGCCGCGCTGACGCTGCTCCGGTCCAACGGCCCCGGCAACTTCACGGTCGAGGACATCGCCGACGCCGCCGGCATCTCCCGCCGCACGTTCTTCAACTACTTCGGCAGCACCGAAGCGGCCATTGCCGCCGTCACCTTCGGCTTCCTGGACAAGGCACTCCAGCAGTTCCGGCTGCGCCCGGCCGGGGAACCGTTCCTGGAATCGGCCCGGGCGGCGCTCGTGGAACTCGCAGACCCGATGACGGTGGCTCCCCTGGCCGAGCTGTACAGCCTGGGCCAGGCCAACCCGCAGCTCAGCCGGTCCGAACTGGAAGCCTGGGACCACTGCACGGCGCAGATCATTGCCGCTGCCCGCGAGCGCTCCGGCGGGGGCGCCGGCGTCGAACTCGACGAACTGTATCTCCGCGCCCTGGCCGGTTCCGTCATCTCCTGCGGCAAAGCCGCCATGGACGTCTGGTTCGCCCGGCGCGGCGGATCCCTCACCCCGGAATCCCTGTCCAGCCTGCGCCAGCTCCTGATCGATTCCATGAGCCTGCTGGGCTCCGGATTCTCCCGCACCGACAGCGCTGCGGCAGCAGTCACCCAGGCAGATACCTCGGCAGCCACCCGGGCCACCACCCCGGCCGACACTTCCACCGACACCCCTTCCCCAGATCGGCACTGACATGGCCCTACTGCTCTACCGCCTCGGCAAGTTCTCCTACCGCCACCGCTGGCTCGTCGTCTCGCTGTGGCTCGCAGTGATGCTGGCGGTGGGCGGCGCGGCAGCCGCCTTCCACGGCACGCTGTCCAACAACTTCCAGATCCCGGGAACCGAAACCCAGCAGATGGCAGACAAGCTCAAGGCGGAGCTCCCCTCTTCGTCGGGCGGCTCCGCCAGCGTTGTCTTCGAAGCCAACGGCGCCCAGTTCAGCCAGGCGGGCAAGGACGCTGTGTCCGCCGCGCTGACCGAGCTCAAGACCCTCCCGGACGTCCAGGGCACGGTGGACCCGTTCGCCACCCAGGCGCAGCTCGACAAGGCCGCCGCGGACCTCGCCGCCGGCAAGGCCCAGTCCGCCGCCGGCAAGGCCCAGTTGGAGGCGTCCGCCGCCCAGCTCGCCGCCGGAAAGGCCCAGCTGGAAGCTGCCGAACAGCAGATGGCCGCCGCCGGCATGCCGGCAGCCGCGATCGAGGCACGGCTCGGCCAGCAGAAGGCTGCCCTCGCCGAAGGCCAGGCAAAGCTCGACGCCGGCACGGCGGAACTGGCCGCCGGCGAGGCCAGGCTGGCCCTGGGCGCGCGGCAGCTGGAAGCCTCGGAGGGCCTCCGCTTCGTCTCTGAGGACGGCAAAGCCGCAATCGCGCAGGTCCAGTTCAAGACGTCCATCAACGGACTGGACCCCGAGGTCCGCCAGCAGGTCCAGGACATCGTCGGCGAGGTTTCCGCTGCCGACGTGACAGCCCTGCCCAGCAAGGAAATCAGCGAGGACATCTCCGAGCTCTTCGGCACCGCCGAGATCATCGGCATCGCGGTGGCAGCGCTGGTGCTCATCATCATGCTCGGCACGCTGATCGCCGCCGGGCTTCCGCTGCTGATGGCACTTGTCGGCGTCGCCGTCGGCGTGGGCGCCACGTTCGCCCTGAGCGGCGCCGTGGACATGAGCTCCATTTCCCCGATGCTGGCGCTGATGCTTGGACTGGCGGTCGGGATCGACTACTCCCTGTTCATCGTCAACCGGCACCGCGGCCAGCTGCTCGCCGGGATGGACGCCGAGGAGTCCGTGGCGCTGGCCACCGGCACCTCCGGCAACGCCGTGCTCTTCGCCGGCCTGACCGTCATCATCGCCCTCGCAGCCCTGGTCGTTCCGGGCCTTCCGTTCCTTGCCGTCATGGGTCTGTCCGCCGCGGGGACGGTGGCCGTCGCCGTCGTCGTCGCCCTGACCCTGACGCCTGCCGTCCTCTCCCTCGTGGGCCGGAAACTCATCTCCAAGCGGGCCTGGGCCAAGGCGGACAAGCACAATGCCGCTCCCGGCCACGACACCGAGGACCGCGCCAGGGACGAATACCGCAGCAGCCACGGCTGGGGCGGCATTGTCACCAACCACCCGTGGCTGGCCCTGCTGGCCGGCGTTGTACTGCTCGGCGTGGTGGCGTTGCCCGCCAGCCAGCTGCGGCTCGCGCTGCCGGACGCCAGCTCCGAGCCGGTCGCCTCGCAGGCGTTCAAGGCCTACGACGTCACCAAGCGGAGCTTCGGCGAGGGCATGACCGGCCCGATCATCGTGGTGGGCGACTTCCCCGCGGGGCTCAGCGAAGCGGAGGCGCAGGCCAAGCAGTTCGACGTCGCGGACATCCTGCGCGCTACGGAAAATGTCAGCGCCGCCGTGCCGCTGGCGCTCAGCGAGGACCGCCGCACCGCGGTGTTCCAGGTCATCCCGAACGAAGGCCCGGCCAGCGCCAGCACCGTCCGGGTGGTCTCCGAACTCCGCGCCGAAAAGGGCCAGATCCAGGACTCCACCGGCGTCAGCATCGGACTGACCGGACAGACCGCCGGCAACGTCGATGTGTCCACCAAACTCGGTGACGCACTGCCGCCGTACCTGGCCATCGTGGTGGGGCTCTCGCTGATCCTGCTGCTGCTCGTGTTCCGTTCCATCTGGGTGCCGCTGCTTGCCACCGGCGGATTCCTGCTCTCGCTCGCCTCCGCGTTCGGCGCCGTCGTCGCTGTCTACCAGTGGG
>CALMVY010000353.1 GCA_937873245.1 uncultured Arthrobacter sp.
AGCAGCAGGAGCCAGGCGTCGACGGCGGCTGGAACCGCGGCGGCCAGCGCGCCGGAGCCGGGCACCAGTTCCAGGCCTTCCGCGCGGTAGTGCTCCACGGTGGCTCCGGCGGGGGCCGGGCCCTGCCCCATCAGGACCACCGGTGTGCCGGGCTCCTCGGCGGTGACGAAGACCCCGGTCATGTCGCCGCCGGGCCCGTTCAGGTGCGGCTCGACGACGTGCAGCACGAACGCGCCCGCCGCCGCGGCGTCGAACGCATTGCCGCCGCGTTCCAGCACGGCCTGGGCGGCCGCCGTCGCAAGCCAGTGCGTCGAGGCGCTCATCCCGAAGGTGCCCTGGAGCGTGGGCCGCGTGGTAAACGCATCGGGACGGGTGAACTCCACGGAGGACTCCGGCGAGAACTCCGCGGTGCCGGCGTGCTGGGAAGCCAGGGAACCGGTGCCGATGTCAGCCAAAGAGAGCCGCCACCCGGGTCAGGGTCTCGTACACGCCGTAGCCCAGCGGCACTCCCACCAAGGCCCAGGCTGCCACCAGCTTCCCGGTCGACGGGTTTACAGGTGTCGGGTTCACAGTTGTCTGTGCAGTAGTCATCTCAGGCCTCCATGGCGGGTTCTTCGGAGCGGACAGGTTCGGGGCGTGGTTCGTGGAACCGGGCATCGACCGGTTTGACCAGCAGGTTGGCCACGAAGCCGATGACCAGGAGCCCCACCATGGTCAGCAGCGCGGGCTGGTAGGACGCAGCGGTCAACTGGCCGGGCTTGCCCTGGGCGTCCAGGAACGCGTTGACGATCAATGGCCCGGCAATGCCGGCCGCGGACCACGCCGTCAGGAGCCGGCCGTGGATCGCGCCGACCTGGAACGTGCCGAACAGGTCACGCAGGTAGGCCGGGACGGTCGCGAAGCCGCCGCCGTAGAAGGAGATGATGACGAACGCGAGCGCCACGTAGAGGAAGGTGGTGCTCGATCCGCCCAAGGCCAGCACGGTGTAGAGCACGGCCCCGACGCCGAGGTACATCATGTAGATGCGCTTGCGGCCCGTCACGTCCGAGGTCGCGGACCAGGCGAAGCGGCCGGACATGTTGCCGATCGAGAGCAGCCCCACGAAGCCGGAGGCGACGGCGGCGCTCACCAGGGACACGCCGTCGGACTGGCGGAAGAAGTCCTGGATCATCGGTGCGGCCTGTTCCAGGATGCCGATGCCGGCGGTGACGTTGCAGAACAGGGCGATCCAGACGAGCCAGAACTGCCGGGTCTTCACGGCGTTCCGGGCGGAGACGTTGTCCGTGGTGACGAGCGTGGCGGACTTGATCTTGGCCGGGTCGAAGCCGGCCGGCTTCCACCCGGCAGCGGGGACTTTGATGGTGAACGCGCCGAACATCATGTACGCGAGATAGACGACGGCGAGGGTCAGGAAGAGCTTGCCGACGGAGTCGCCGCTGGCCACCCAGCCCTTGGCGCCGGAGTTGGGGTCGTACATTTTCAGCAGCGCGGTGGAGACCGGGCTGGCGATGAGGGCGCCGCCGCCGAAGCCCATGATGGCCATGCCGGTGGCGAGGCCCGGGCGGTCGGGGAACCACTTGATGAGGGTGGAGACCGGCGAGATGTAGCCGATGCCCAGGCCGATGCCGCCGATGAATCCGTAGCCGAGGTAGACAAGCCACAACTGGCCGCTGAAGATGCCGAGCGAGCCGATCAGGAAGCCGCTCGCCCAGAATACGGCCGAAGTGAACATGGCCTTGCGCGGGCCGTTCTTGTCCACCCAGGTGCCCATGATCGCAGCCGAGAGGCCCAGCATGACAATCGCGATCGAAAAGATCACGCCGATTTCGGTCAGGCTGGCGCCGAAATGCTTCACCAGCGCCGTCTTATAGACACTCGTGGCGTAGGCCTGGCCGATGCACAGGTGCACGGCGAGCGCTGCGGGCGGCACCAGCCACCGGTTGAATCCCGGCGGGGCGATCGTTCGGTCACGGTCCAGCCAGCCCATAAGTGCTCCCCTTGCTTGTCGAAGACGTCGGTGTCCCAGCGGCATAGAGGCGAAAGGCCCCGATTGGGCCGTTGCCTCCGGCAATCATGGTGCAGATCGACAGCAAACGTACTACTTCTGCGACGAACGGTAGGAAATCCGCGATGAACGGTCGCCTGGCCGACCATAGGTCGCCTCCGCGGCCGCCTCCCGGGGCCGACTCATCCTGAGCTACTTTCCGAGCCCTGCCCTCCGGAGCGCCTCGGCCATTGCGGTGTTGGCCGGCGCGGGTGCGGGCGTCGACTTCTGCGGCTGCCTGGCGGGTGTCCGCCGCTCCGGTGCCTGCTTCCCGGACGGCTGCTTGGACGGCGTCTGAGGGGCCGCCTGCCTCGAACGGTCCGGCCGCGGCGCCGCACGCCCGCCCGGCGCCGCCGGTTCGTCGTCGAGCCTCAACGTCAGGGAGATGCGTTTCCGTTCCGGATCGGCCTCCAGCACCTTGACCCGCACCACCTGGCCGGACTTGACCACGTCGCGGGGATCGG
>CALMVY010000354.1 GCA_937873245.1 uncultured Arthrobacter sp.
CATTCACGGGATTCGGGGACATGTTCCTTCTCGGGTATCTCGAGGGGCAGGTGGGCGAATGCAGGGCAGACAAAAGGCAGCCGCGGTGTGGGCTCAAACAAAATGACCCCCGGCAGGCCGGCCGGTGCGGCCGGGCTGCCGGGGGTCAGGGGTGTACCGGGAGGGCTACTGGAACTGCCCGAACTGGAAGGGGCCGGTCCCGCCGGCGTTCACGAGGGGGCCGTCCACGAGGGGGCCGTTGATGAGTCCGCCGTCGATCAGCGGGCCGAAGGTGAACTCGTTGTTGGACGCCGGGTCGCTGCTCACCGCGGTGGTGTCATATGCGGTGGTGTCGGGTGCGGTGGCGGCCTGCGCCGGCATCGAAGTCACGGCGAAGGCAGAGAATGCCAGTGCTGATCCAGCAGCGATCCGGGCAGCGGTCTTGAGGGTCTTAGTCACGTTCATCTCCAGTTAGGTAGCCGTACAGTTTCCACGCACCAAAAAGGTGTCATAGGAACATTCGGACCTGCGTGGACAGCGGATGGGTCGGCCATCCCGTCCACCAAGCAACGCGGGGTCACATCGCGTCCATAATGGGGCCCGGGGTGGGCGCGATGCGACCCCGCGTTGCGGTTAGGTGCGGGTCAGTGAGCGTGCCGGGCCCGCAGGACCAGCTTGAACAGCTCGCCGAGGACCAGCAATGCGACGGCCGGGATGAGGCAGGCCAGCCATTGCTCGCCGTTAAGCGCCACGGTGCCGAACAGGTCCTGCATCACGCGCATCTGGGTGATCAGCATGGAGCCGATGAAGGCCCACGCGAACGCCCAGAGCAGCTTCGGGTTGGAGATGGTGGAGGGCCCGAAGGCGCTCTCGGTGGGGTAGCGCAGGTTGAGGGCCACAGCGATGTTCATCAGCCCGAGGCCCACGATGGCCATGCTCTGGCCGATTTCGAGGGAGCCGTAGGAGGTCTTGCCGATCTGCACGAGGACCAGCGTCGCTGCCGCCATGAACAGCCCGACGACGAACAGGCGCACCATCATCGACCGGACGATGATCGGCTCGTTGAAGGGCCGCGGCTTGCGGTCCATGATGCCCGGCGTCGCGAGATCCAGGCCCATCACGGCACCGATCGGAGCGACGATCGCCATATGGATCCACAACACCTGGGCCGGGCTGAGCAGCGCCGTGCCGGCGATCGCAAAGGCCGAGGACCCGATGAAAGCGAGGATGAACATAAACAGGTTGGCGACCTGGATCCGGATGAACTTCTGCAGGTTGTCGTACACCAGCCGGCCCTGCTCGACGGCGGTCACGATGGTGGCGAAGTTGTCGTCCGCCAGGATCATCTTGGCCGCGCCCTTGGCGACATCGGTGCCCGTGATGCCCATCGCGATCCCGATGTCGGCCGCGGCGATGGCGGGCGCGTCGTTCACGCCGTCGCCGGTCATCGCGACGATGTGGCCCTTGCGCCTGAGCACCTCCACCAGCCGGACCTTGTGTTCGGGGGCCACCCGGGCGATCACGCCGATACCGTCCACCTGGCTGTCGGCCTCCGCATCACTCATCGCCGCGAACTCGGCCCCGGTGACCGCGCGGCCCCGGATGCCCAGCTCGTCGGCGATCGCGGCCGCGGTGATGGCGTGGTCGCCGGTGATCATCCGGACCCGGATGCCGGCATGTTTGGCTTTGGCGATGGCGGCCACGGCCTCGGCCCGCGGCGGGTCCACCTCTCCGATCAGCGCACAAATTTCCAGGTCCTGCATCAGCCCCATGAGGTCGCCCGAGGGGTTGAACGTCGCCGGGTCGAACTCGCGCTGCGCCAGGGCCAGCACCCGGCGGCCCTGGCTGGCGATGCGCTCATTCGCGGCGAGCACTTTCGCCCGCATCTCCTCGGTGAGCAGCTCGGCCCGGCCGCCCGGGAACCGCCCGGACGACGACCTGTTGAGCACGACGTCGGGCGCACCCTTCACGTAGACGCGGATCACGGGCCTGCCGTCCGCCCCCGGCATCAGGTGGAAGGTGGCCATGAACTTGTAGTCGGAGTCGAAGGGCACCGACGCCACCCGGGGGTTGTTCCGCCGGAACTCCCTGACGTCCACGCCGCCCTTCTGCGCGAGCACATACAGCGCCGCCTCCGTGGGGTCCCCGATGACCTCGCCGTCCTGGATATCGGAGTCGTTGCACAGCGCGCACGGGAACATCACGTAGTCGAGGTCCTGCTCGGCGTCGCCGGTGGTCCGCTGGACCTGCCCGTCGAAGCTGTAGCCCTCGCCGCTGACCGTGTAGTGGTGCTGCACGGTCACGAACTCGCGCACGGTCATCTGGTTGAGGGTGAGGGTGCCGGTCTTGTCCGAGTTGATGGCCGACGTGGAGCCCAGCGTCTCGACGGCGGGAAGGACCTTCATGATGGCGTTCTTCTTGGCCATGTTGACCGAGCCGACGGACAGGATCGTGGTGACGACGGCGGGCAGCGCATCCGGGATGGAGCCGACGGCCAGCGCCACACCGATCCCGAAGAGCACCGCGAAGGACTCGCCCTGGGCCAGGCCCATCACCACGATGGCGATAAAGGCGAAGAGGGCGGCGATGATGATAAAGATCGTGAGCCGGTCCACCTGTTTGGTGAGCGGGGTCTTTTCGACTTTTTGCCCGGACAGCATGTGGGCGATGTGGCCCACCTCCGAGCCCATGCCGGTGGTGGTGACGAGGATCTCGCCGTGGCCGCGCGTCACGTTGGTGTTCATAAACGCCATGTTGAGGCGGTCCCCGATGCCGACGTCGTGACGGCCGATGACGGCGGTGTCCTTCTCGACCGCGACGCTCTCGCCGGTCAGGGCACCCTCCTCAATCTGGAGGGTCGCCGCCAGGATGACCCTGCCGTCGGCGGGGACGCGGTCACCGGCGTCGACCACCACAATGTCGCCGGGAACGATCTGCTCGGCGGGGACCTCCGCCATGTCGCCGTCGCGCCGCACTTTGGCCATCGACTTCATCATCTGCCCCAGGGAGGCTGCGGCCGCTTCGGCCTTGCCTTCCTGGTGATAGCCCAGCCACGCGTTGAACAGCGTGAGGATGGCGAGTCCGATCGCGGTCCCGTATTCCTCGATCAGCAGGCTGACCAGCGCGGCGACCACGAGCACGATCTGCATGTAGTCCTTGTAGTGCTTGAAGAACCGTTTCCAGACCGGCTCCTGTTTCGCGGCGGCCAGGGCGTTCGGTCCATACTCCTGGAGCCTCTGCTGCGCCTCGGCCGTGCTTAACCCGCGGGCCGGATCAACGCCCAGCCGGCCGGCGACCTCCCCGGGCGGGAGCGTGTACCACGTCGCGTCCGCGTCGGCTTCGGCCACCTCGGCTGCTGCACCGGACTTGTCGTTCATGACTTCCTCCTCATCGCGGGCGCTGCTCAGAACGGCGTCGGGATGTGCCGCACCGCCAGTGACGGTTCGCGGTAGTCCCCGGCCTTCTGGCGTTTCGGCAGTTCGACGTCGAGCCCCGGGAAGGGCTCGTAAGGCACCTGGCTGAGAATATGGCTGATGATGTTGAGCCGGCCGCGCTTCTTGACTTCGTTGTTCGCGACGTACCAGGGCGCCCAGGCGGTGTCGGTTGCCTGGAACATGGCGTCCCTCGCCCGGGAGTAGTCGTACCACCGCGTGTAGGACTTCAGGTCCATCGGCGAGAGCTTCCACGTCTTGCGCGGATCGTCCATGCGGCTCTTGAGCCGGCGGGTCTGTTCGTCCGCGCTGACCTCGAGCCAGTACTTGAGCAGGATGATGCCGGAGTCCACCATCGCCTTCTCCACCAGCGGGGCCATGTTAAGGAACCTCTGGGTCTGCTCCGGGGTGCAGAAACCCATCACAGGCTCGACGCCCGCACGGTTGTACCAGCTGCGGTCGAAGATGACCACCTCGCCGGCGGCCGGGAAATGCGCCATGTAGCGCTGGAGGTACATCTGGGATTTTTCCCGGTCCGTGGGGGTGGGGAGCGCCACCACCCGGAACACCCGGGGGCTCACCCGCTCGACAATGCGCTTGATGGTGCCGCCCTTGCCGGCCGTGTCGCGGCCCTCGAACACGATGCAGATCTTGGCTCCGGTGGACTTCACCCATTCCTGCAGCGCGACCAGTTCGCCCTGCAGCTTGGCCATCTCCGCCTCGTACTCCTTGCGGCGCATTTTGGTGCCGAGCTCCTCGTCGGCGCTCTTTTTCTTTTTCTTGCCCACGATCGGCCTCCTGGACTGGTACTTCCTAGGGCGAATCAGGCAACGGAGCTGCGACGCCGAGGGGCCGGCACCTTCCTCCGCGGAACGGGAGGAATGAGTGCGGGCACCCTTCACGGGCACTCTTGAGCAGCGTGCTGCCAATCCCAGTGTTGACCGGCCCGGGAGCCGGGTCTACGGCACTAAGACCCTATTGGGGCGCCGATCCCGGGATGGTGGCATGCCGGCGTCGCGGTGGGGAGGGTCAGCGCGGCTGCCGGGCGCTCAGCCGCTGCACGGCCAGCGCGAGCCACAGCTGCACCCGGTCCGAGGTCTGGGCCGGGTCGTAGCCGGTGAGCTCGGTGATCTGGGCGAGACGGTAGCGGACCGTATTCCGGTGCAGCGTGAGTTCTTCGGCCACGGCGGCCACGGAGCCGTTGTTGTTCAGGTAGCTCTCCAGCGTGGTCATCAGTTCGGCGCCGTGGGTGGCATCGAAGCTCCGGAGCGGGTTGAGTGATTCGTTGGCCATGTCCGCCAGCGGCACGTCCTCGCTGGCCAGCAGCAGCGACGTCAGGCTCAGCCGCTCCGGTTCGTTCACGGGCAGGCCGTGGCTTGCCGCATCGCGGGCCTCGAAGTAGCTCCAGCGCAGCCCGTTGGGCTTTGTGTACGCTCCGCCGATTCCGATCGTGGCGTGAATCCCGGCCTCCGCCAGGTGATCGCTGAGACTCCGGGCCAGCGCGCTGGCGCCGCTCCCGTCGTCGGGGACCACCGCCACCAGATCCTTGCCGACGACGGCGCTCACCGACTTTTCCAGCGGCTGAGGCAGGGACGACGTCCCGAGCTGTTTGAAGTGCGCGGCGGACTCGGCCAGCAGGACCACGTTCCTGCGGGTGCTGTTGACGCCGATGCCGGCGAGCCGCCGGGTGGCTTCGCTGGGGTCCAGGGTCCCGTGGATCACGTCCTCCAGGACCTGCCCAGCCAGGGCGCGCTGGGACTGGCGCTGCTTGACCATGTTGTTGAGCTCGACGCTGATCAGGTTTTGGGCGTAACCCACAATCCCCGAGTCCTCGAACGGCTGCTTCACCCAGAGCGTGCATGCGTCGCGCCGGCCGGTGGGAATGGGGAAGGACGACCAGCCGTCGGCGCTCGGCGCGGGATTGCCCGTCGCGCTGTTGTAGAGCTGGGCGGTGAACTGGGTCAGCACGATCTCTGTCCGCAGCATGGACCCGAGGTGCTTGAGGAGTTCGGCCAGGCCGCCGCCGGTGAGCAGGGCGCGGGCCAGGATCTGGTGCCCGGCGATGAGCCGCTCCAGCTTGGTGAAGTGGTCCGCGGACTGGGCGTCCGCGACGAGCTTGCCGATCGCGATGAACGGCGTCTCATATGGGACCTCGACCACCGGCAACCCCCAACGGTTGGCCTCCGCAATCAGGGCCGGCGGCACGGCGTCGTGCGTCAGGCCGATCCCGAAGCCGATCCCCACCGCGCCGGCGCGCTGGACCTGGCGGACGAAGCGGCGCTGTTCCGGGGCGCTCTTGAGCCGCATGCCGGTGGTGAGGACCAGTTCGCCGCCGTTGAGGAACCGCTGCGGGTCCTCCTGTTCCGTGACGGCCACCCAGACGATGTCCTGGTGCCAGGTGGTCTCGGCGACGCCTGCCTTGGCGAGTTTGAGGGAGGGAACCCCCAGCAGGGCAGCGAGTGAAATGGCCATGGATTCAGGATAACCGGGGGCTGGTCAAGCGCACTAAAATATGGCGGCAACGGTGTGCAGGTGACTATTCCCCGGGGTTGACCGGCTGGCATAGGCTCGGAGCAGTCTCATTGGGTCCTTTTCAGCGTGAAAGAGGTTGTACACCGTGGTTCAAACCTTGCAGAACTTCATCAACGGCGAGTTCGTCACCCCCGCCGGAACCGGGGTGCTGGACATCGTCAATCCCACCAACGGCGAGGTTGTTGCCACCTCCCCGATCTCTGTCGCGGCCGACGTTGACGCCGCCATGACGGCCGCGCAGGACGCCTTCAAGACGTGGAAGCACGCGACGCCGGGGCAGCGCCAGCTGATGCTGCTGAAGCTCGCCGACGCCGTCGAGGCCAACAGCGACGAACTCGTCGAGGCCCAGCACCGCAACACCGGCCAGGTCCGGTCCCTGATCGCCTCCGAGGAAGTCGCCGCAGGCGCGGACCAGCTGCGCTTCTTCGCCGGTGCCGCCCGCATCATGGAAGGCAAGTCCGCCGGAGAGTACTTCGAGGGCCACACCTCCTACGTCCGGCGCGAACCGATCGGCGTGGTCGCGCAGGTCGCACCCTGGAACTACCCGTTCCTCATGGCCATCTGGAAGATCGGCCCCGCCCTCGCCGCAGGCAACACCGTGGTGCTCAAGCCCTCGGACACCACCCCGGAATCCACCCTCGTCCTGGCCCGCCTCGCCGGGGAGATCTTCCCGGCCGGTGTGCTCAACGTCGTCCTGGGCACCGGCGAGACCGGCGCCCTCATGGTGGAGCACAAGGTCCCCGGCCTCGTCTCCATCACCGGTTCCGTCCGGGCCGGCATCGCGGTGGCGTCCGGCGCCGCGAAGGGCCTCAAGCGTGCCCACCTGGAGCTTGGCGGCAAAGCCCCCGCCATCGTGTTCAAGGATGCGGACATCAAGAAGAGCGCCGCGGCCATCGCCGAATTCGCGTTCTTCAACGCCGGCCAGGACTGCACCGCGATCACCCGCGTCCTGGTCCAGGACGAAGTCCATGACGACGTCGTCGCAGCCATGGTGGAACACACCAAAACGCTGCACACCGGTTCGCAGAACGACGAGGACAACTACTTCGGCCCGCTCAACAACGTGAACCACTTCAACGCCGTGACCTCGGTGGTGGAGCACCTCCCGGAGAACTGCAGGATCGAAACCGGCGGCCACCGGGCCGGGGAGAAGGGCTTCTTCTTCGAACCCACGATCATCACCGGTGCCAAGCAGAGCGACGACATCGTGCAGAAGGAAACCTTCGGGCCCGTCATTACGGTGCAGAAGTTCAGCACCGAGGACGAGGCCGTGGAACTGGCCAACGACGTCGACTACGCCCTCGCCTCCAGCGTCTGGACCACCGACCACGGCACGGCCATGCGCGTCAGCCGCGACCTCGACTTCGGCGCCGTCTGGATCAACACCCACATCCTCCTCACCGCCGAGATGCCGCACGGAGGCTTCAAGCAGTCCGGCTACGGCAAGGACCTCTCCATGTACGGCGTCGAGGACTACACCCGCATCAAGCACGTCATGAGTGCGCTGGACGCTTAGTCCCCACCGGCACCCTAACCTCGCTCCGCTCGGCCAGGGAACCCTGCCGGCGTGGCCCCAATCAGTTGAGAAGGAAACTCCATGACCACCACCGCCCATGACATCACCTACCGTCTTGAGCAGAAGCGCCGCGTCCAGGCCGATTTCCCGGGCCCCAAGTCCGTCGCCCTGACCGAGCGCCGCAAGGCTGTCGTCGCCGCCGGCGTTGCGTCCACCGTCCCCGTGTACGTCGCCGACGCCGACGGCGGCATCATCCACGACGTCGACGGCAACTCCTTCATCGACCTCGGTTCCGGCATCGCCGTGACCAGCGTCGGCGCCTCCGACCCGGCCGTCGTCGGCGCGGTGAAGGAAGCCGTGGAGCACTTCACCCACACCTGCTTCATGGTCACCCCCTACGAGGGCTACGTCGCCGTTGCCGAGCAGCTGAACCGCCTCACCCCGGGCGACCACGAGAAGCGCACCGTGCTGTTCAATTCCGGTGCCGAAGCGGTGGAAAATGCCGTCAAGGTGGCACGACTGGCCACCGGCCGGGACGCCGTCGTCGCCTTCGACCACGCCTACCACGGCCGCACCAACCTGACCATGGCGCTGACGGCCAAGGCCATGCCCTACAAGACCAACTTCGGCCCGTTCGCGCCCGAGGTCTACCGCATGCCGATGAGCTACCCCTACCGCGAGGAAAACCCGGAGATCACCGGTGCGGAGGCCGCCAAGCGTGCCATCACCATGATCGAGAAGCAGCTCGGCGGCGACCAGGTGGCCGCGATCATCATCGAACCCATCCAGGGCGAGGGCGGCTTCATCGTCCCCGCAGACGGGTTCCTGCCGGCGCTGGCGGCCTGGGCCAAGGACAAGGGCGTCGTCTTCATCGCCGACGAGGTCCAGTCCGGTTTCTGCCGCACGGGTGAATGGTTCGCCGTGAACCACGAGGGCGTCGTCCCGGACATCATCACCATGGCCAAGGGCATCGCCGGCGGCATGCCGCTCTCCGCCATCACCGGCCGCGCCGACCTGCTCGACGCCGTCCACCCGGGCGGCCTCGGCGGCACCTACGGCGGGAACCCGGTCGCATGCGCCGCGGCACTGGCGTCCAT
>CALMVY010000355.1 GCA_937873245.1 uncultured Arthrobacter sp.
AGAGGACGCCGAACGCCTTGGTCCGGATCTCCTCGTACTCCTCCTGTGGCGAGGAATCCGCCGTAATCGCGCCGCCGACGCCGAGGCTGAGTACTGTGCCGCCTCCGGTCTTCCCGCTGAGCACAAGGGTCCGGATCGCGACGGCCAGGTCGGTGGCGCCGTTCAATGAGAAGTAGCCGATGGCGCCGGAGTACACGCCGCGGGGCGCGCCTTCGAGGCGGTCCAGGATGGCCATGGTGCTCACCTTCGGGGCGCCGGTCATGGATCCGGCGGGGAAGCACGCCGCGACGGCCTCGGCCCGGGGCATCCCGGGCCTGAGCCGGGCATCAATGGTGCTCACCATCTGGTGGACCGTGGCGTAGCTTTCGACCGCGCAGAGCCGGCTGACGGACACCGAGCCGGGCACGGCGAAGTGGCTGAGATCGTTGCGGAGCAGGTCCACGATCATGATGTTCTCGGCACGGTCCTTCGGGGAGCTCTCAAGTTCCTGCCGCAGCCGTTCGTCCCGTGCGGGGTCCGCGTCCCGGTGCCGGGTGCCCTTGATCGGCTCCGCGCGCATCCCGCCGTCGGCTGCGATCCGCAGGAAACGCTCCGGCGAGGTGCTCGCCACGGTGAGGTCCCCGAAGCGCAGGTAGCTCGCGAATGGGGCCGGATTCCGCCGGCGGAGAGCCAGGTAGGCCTGCCGCGGGTCCAGTCCCGGGGCGGGAAGGTCTGCCGTCAGCGCGGTGGTCAGGCAGACCTCGTAGGTGTTGCCCTCCGCGATCTCGTACTGGGCTTCGGTGATTTTTGACTTGTAGGCCACCTCCGAGTCCCGTGCGGTGAAGCCCAGGGGTGCGCGGAACGGGCCGGAGGGTTCGACGCCGCCGCTGGCGCTGTCCTCCCGCCCGGATGGCGCCGCCGGGTGCGCGCCGCATGCCGCGGTGATGGCGGCGCGGGCTGTCTCGAGCCAGTCCCCGGCGTCGGCGGCGTCCAGGGTGAGCAACCAGACGGTGCGCTCCACATGGTCCAGTACGACGGCCCGGCCGGCGAACAGCAGGCAGGCGTCGGGGGATTCGGCCGTGACGTCGCTGCCGCCGGTCTCGCGTTTGAGCTCGTAGCCGAGGTAGCCGAGCCAGCCCAGGGTGAACCCGCAGGGGTAGCTCTCGGGTCCGCGGAGGGCGCGCCGGCCCCAGACCCCGTCGAGCCAGCGGAAGAAGGGGCCCTCGGTCCGGACACTGGCGTTGCCGATGGTCACCTGCGTGCTGCCCGAACTGTGCCGGACCGACTGGCCGAAGGGGCCGCCGTCGTCCGCCAGGATACTGAAGCGGCTCCGTTCCGCGGCGCTGCCTTCGGGGGCCAGCGACGAGTCGAGCCACGCGGCATTTGCAGAGCGGCCGAAGAGCGACTCGAACAGCCGGGCAGCGTCAGGGGCGGCGTCGATCCGCTCGGCGCGGAGCTCGAGGCCGCGGCGGGCGGCAAGCTCAGGGACCAGCACCGGGGAAAGCGCCGGCAGGTACTGGAGGGCCTGCAGCACTTCCGCCGGGGCGGCGCCGTCGGCAAGGTTGTGCACCAGGACGTCGGCATGGCCCGGAACGTCGTCCTGGGCCAGCCACTCCTGCTCCTGCGCGGCCCACTCATCCCAGTAGGGTTCATAGCTTTCGCCGTCCCGGGCCAAGGCCCTTCTGCGCCGGTCCTGTTCGGGTGAATCGGCCCAGATTACTGCGGCCAGGTAAGGGCGGGCTGCCTCCGCCGCGGCCCCCACGCCTTCCACCAGGACGATCTCGGCGGGGAGGGTGGTGCGGGTGTCGCCGTCGTAATGTGCGGTCCAATCCCAGCTGACCCAGTCGGCCGGCTCGCCGCGGTGCAGCGGCGCCAGGACGGTCGAGGCATAGCGTTCAATGCCGGCCGCGAGCCCGTTCCAGCCGGGATAGATGTCCTCCAGGTGGAAGAGGGACACCTTGTGGTGCTCGCGGAGCCGTGCCGCCAGTTCGATCGCCAGGGTGGTCTTGCCTGCGCCGGAGCGTCCGTCGATAGCGATGATGACGGGTGCGGGACTCATGAAATAGAGCGTACCGGCTGCTGTGCATTGGGTTGATCGCTGCCGGGATGTTGCCCGTCCGGCCGCCGGCGCAGCGCGAGCTCCGCCCCAACGTGAGCCACGATCCCGGGAAGCGCGGCGTGGATCAGGTTCCAGGTGATGTCGAAGTCCGCGTGGCCGCCGTACCAGGGGTCTTCGATGCCCTGGTCGAGGGGATCCTTGCCCGCGACGGCCGGATCGAAGCTGCGCAGCATCCTGATCTTGGACAGTGCCTCGCGGTCCGGAGCCGCCTGCTGCAACCAGCCGAAGTGGTCCACGTCCAGTGCCAGGATGAGGTCGCGGCTCCGGAACCAATCCGCCCGCCATTCGCGCGCCACATGACGGTCCGAAGGGATGCTGTGGGCGGTGAGCTTGCGGGCGGCGCGCGGGTCAATCGGCCGGCCCACCTCATAGGCCGTGATTCCTGCGGAATCCACGACGGCGCCGGCCAGCCCCTCGGCGGCGATGGCCTCCGCGAGCATCAGCTCCGCCATCGGCGACCGGCAGATGTTACCGGTGCAGACCGTGATGATCCGGTACTGGCTCGGCATTGAGGTCCCCGGCAGTGAGGTCCCCGAATTTGAGGTCATAGTGCAAGCATGAATCATGCGGGTCCTCCTGGCTAGTTTCCGGACAACGGATATTACAAAGTTTGTCACACTTGTATTCCGCACTGTCATGTAAGGGCTGGGCCCGGCCCGTCAGTGGATCAGGGCCAGCATGACTCCGACCGCCATGAACAGTACGCCGAACGTCCGGTTGAGGATCCGCTGACCGCCGGCATCGTGCGTGAAGCGCTGGAAGGACGTGGCCGCGGCGGCGAAGAAGAACCACATGACCAGGATGTCGATCACGATCACGGTGGCGGACAGGGTCAGATACTGCGGCAAAAGCGGCTGTTCGGGGCGGATGAACTGCGGCATAAAGGCCAGGAAGAACACGATGGCCTTGGGGTTCAGCAGGTTGACCCACAGGCCGCGGCGGAACATGGAGAAGGCCGGCTCGTTGCGCAGCGCGGCGGCCTTTTCCTGGTCCAGATCGGGTTTGTGCCGGAACTGCTGGATGCCCAGGTAGACAAGGTAGGCCGCGCCGGCGTAGCGGATCACGTTGAACGCGACCGGCGAACTGGCCACCAGCACCCCGACGCCGAGGGCCACGATCACGATGTGCACCACCAGGGCGGCCTGCTGGCCAAGGATTCCCCAGATGGAGCGCCGGAAGCCGGAGTTCAGGGAGTTGCTCATGGTGTTGATGGCGCCCGCGCCGGGCGTGAAGCTGATCAGGACGCCGGCGCCCGCCAGGGCCAGCCAAAGGGAGGGTTGCACTGATCCAGCTTACGGCCCGCGGCGGGAGGGAGTTCCGGCAGGAGGGACATAGTCGTGTCACATTCCGTGCGGCACCACCGGCTTGGCGCGGTGCGGGTCCCGCCGCCCGCCCGTTCGCCAAAAGTGGCCGCTGTCAGCCCGCCATTCCGGCCGTATGTGGCGAATGGACGGGCCGAGCCCCGGCCGCCGAGCCCCGGGTCGGGAGCCCCGGATGCCGAGCCCCGGATCGGGAGCGCGGGTTGGGGAGCCCGGGACCGGGGCGCCTCACGCCCGGGCGATGACTTCGCCATTGGGGATCAGGAACCAGCCGTCGTCCGTGGAGCCCCAGCGGTGCCAGCCGGCCGAAATGCGGGCCAGGTCCGCGGCGTTGGCGAAGCCGTACTCAAGCGCCTGGTCCGCGAAGGCCGAATGCAGCACGCGTTCACCCCACACCCGTGCCTGCCACCGGCGCTGCTGGCCGGTGGCATAGAGCCAGTTGCTGCTGGAAGGCGCGACGTCGGTGAACCCGGCGGACTGCGCCCAGGACACCAGGCGGCGGCCGGCGTCGGGCTCGGCCCCGTTGCGGCGCGCGATCCGCTGGTACAACTCCATCCATTCGTCCAGCTCGGGGACGGCCGGGAACCAGCTCATGCCGTGGAAATCGGCGTCGCGCACCGCCACGATCCCGCCGGGTTTGGCGACCCGGCGCATTTCCCGCAGCGCCGCGACCGGGTCCGTGAGGTGCTGCAGCACCTGGTGGGCGTGCACGACGTCGAACGTTTCATCCTCCAAGTCGAGGTCGTAGATGTTGCCGGCGACAAACTCGACATTCTGCACGCCGCGCTCGGCCGCGAGGGCAGCCGCGTGGCTGATCACCTCCGGCGAGCGGTCCAGCCCGGTGACTTTCCCGGGGGAGACGAGCCCGGCGAAATCGCAGGTGATGCTGCCGGGCCCGCAGCCGACGTCGAGCACCGAGACCCCCGGGGTGAGGTGCGGGATCACAAACGCCGCGGAGTTCTCCGCCGTCCGCGAGGCGTGGGCGCGGACCACCGACTCGTGGTGGCCGTGGCTGTACACATCTTCAGGCTGCTGCGCACTCATAATGAAACGCTACCGCCCCGCGCCGGCAAATCCGCGAAGGCGGCGTGAAGACAGCAGGAAGACGGCAGGATTTCGCGTGTTCGCGTCCGTTTTGCCGCTTCTGCCCGGGACAGTTCTGCGGATGATTGGAGGAGTGAACATCAACAACAGCAAGAAGCCAGGGCTCGGCCTGTTCCGGGCCACCGGAATCTATGTCGGGGCGATCCTCGGCTCCGGCATCCTGGTCCTCCCGGCGATCGCCGCCAAGGAAGCCGGGCCGGCGTCGCTCCTGGCCTGGACCCTGCTGCTGGTGTTCTGCACACCAGTGGCCTTCAGCTTCGCGGAGATGAGCCGGCAGCAGCCCGACGCCGGCGGAATCGCCCACTTTGTGACGCGCGCCTACGGGCGCCGCGCCTCGGCCGTGGCCGGCTACCTCTTCTACTTCGCCATTCCCTTCGGCGCTCCCGCGACAGCCGTGATCGGCGGCAACTACATCGCCCACGCCCTGGGTGGCGGACGCGGGACGGCGTTGGTGGCCGCCGCGCTCCTGTTGGCCGCCGCGTTCGCGAGCAACGCCGTCGGGATCCGGATGTCCAGCGGCATCCAGCTGGTGCTGATGGTGCTCCTGGTCGGGCTGCTGGCGCTGGCGGTCGCCCTGGCTGCGCCCTTCGCCAAAGCCGAGAACTTCGAGCCCTTCGCGCCGCACGGCTACTGGGCCGTGGGCGGGGTGGCCAGCCTGCTGTTCTTCTGCTTCGCCGGCTGGGAGGCAGTCACGCATCTCGCCGGTGAATTCCGCAACCCGGAACGGGACCTCAAGCGGGCCACGTGGCTGACCCTGATTGTGGTCGGCGTGGTGTACATCGGCGTCGTCGCCGCCTCGGTCGCCGTGCTGGGCCCGGCCCTCCCCGGCAGCGAGGTGCCGATCGCGCAGCTGCTCGAAAAGGGGCTGGGCGGCCTCGCTGCCCCGCTGACCGCCGTCGCGGCCGCGGTGCTGACCTTCGGCCCGATCAACACCTTCGTTGCCGGTGCCAGCCGGCTGGGTGCGAGCCTGGCGTCCGACGGCGTGCTGCCGCGGTCCCTCGCGCGGGGCGCCGGTCCCGGCCAGGTGCCCACGGCCAGCCTGGCACTGCTGGCCGGAATGACGTTCCTGTCCTTCGCGGCGGCCGCGGCCGGACTGAGTAACATGCAGTTCCAGATCGGGGCGGCGTCGGCGTGTTTCACTGCCGTGACGGCGTTCGGCCTGGTTGCCGGGATCCGGCTGCTGCCCGCCCGGACGCCCGCCTGGTATGGGGTCATTGTGGCCGCCGTTGTGATGCTGGCCGTGCTGCTGTTCAGCGGCTGGGCGCTTGTGGTCCCGCTCGGCCTCGCCGCGGGGGCAGTCTGGGCGGCCCGCCCGGCGGGTTGGGCCCTCGCGGCCCGCCCGGCCCTCGCGGCCCGCCCGGCCCTCGCGGCCCGCCCGGCGCGTTGGAGAATGCCGGGCTGGAGGGGACTGCCGGTAGGGCGCCCGAAAGCAGCGGCTACTGCGGGTCCGCTGGAGACGGTGCCGCCTGCTGCGCCGCCTCTTGCCCGGCCCTGACCGTCGCCTCGATCATCGACGTCATGAACCGTGTGGCGATCTCCAGTTCCTCCGGGGTGAACTGGGCCATTGCGGCGTCCATCTGGCGGGCCAGCGGCATGAACATGGCGCTTCCGTCGCGGTAGGCCTTGGGGGTCATCCGGAGCTGGACCTGGCGGCGGTCCGCGCCCTGCCGTTCGCGGACCACGTGCCCGGAATTGTGCAGCCGGTCCACCAGTGCTGTTGTGGCCGGTGAGCTGAGGTGGAGTTCTCTGCGGAGCACGCCGGGGGTGACTATCTGGTTCCGTGCGGTGTGCTGCATGATCACGGCCAGGGCGTTGAGGTCTGTACGGTGCATGTCATTGCGGCCGCCGGCGGAATCCACGTAGCGGTTGGCCTCGAGGCTGAACTCCTGGAGCAGCCGGACCAGCGGCGGTGGACCGGAGGACTCGGGGCGCCCCGACGGATCAACTGTCACGGTGCACCCTCCCCTCTCCCATTTGCCGGTCCACGGTTACTCCGAGGACAACGCCCTCCGGAGTTTACTTCAGCGGGGCTGACGCAGCGGACGCGGACCGGTCGCGAAATGATTCCCAAATTTCGGACACCGACGGGTTATCTCCATAGTGGAGATAGTCTATTATGGACTCAATTCTACTCCTCCGAGGAATGCATCAGAAGGTCACATGAAAAACTCCACGCCCCCGCCGTCTTCGGAAAACCGCGGCGAAATCGGACCCCCGCACCCCGGATCAGCTGCGCGGTCGTCCGAAAGCGGCGCAGAAAACCGAAAGCGACCGTTCTGGCTGCGCTGGCTGGTTCCGGTCCTGCTCGTCATCACCTGGCTGGCCATCGCCGGGATCGGCGGACCCACCTTCGGCCGCTTGGATGAGGTCTCCTCGAATGACCAGGCGTCCTTCCTCCCGGCAGGGGCCGAGGCTACGGCGGCCCAGGACTGGCAGGCCAAGTTCCGCGACACCAATGAGATCCCCGCCGTCATCGTCATCGAGAGCGACTCCGCCTTCACCCCGGCCCAGCTCGGCGAGGTGGCAGCCCTCAAGGGAAATCTTGAGGCTGTAGGTGCCGGCAGTACTGTCATAGGCCCTATCCCGTCCGAGGACGGGAAAGCCGTGCAGTTCGTCGTGCCGATCGATTCGGCCGGCGAGGTGAAGGAAGTCGTCGCGGAACTCCGCGACGAGGTGGAGGCATCCGCCCCGGAGGGCATGCAGACCTTCGTGACCGGCCCGGCCGGGCTCACGGCGGATCTGGTCAGCGCGTTCGCCGGCATTGACGGCATCCTGCTGCTGGTGGCCTTGGGCGCTGTGTTCCTGATCCTGCTGATTGTCTACCGCTCGCTGCTGCTGCCGATCGCTGTGCTGTTCACGTCCGTCTTCGCCCTGTGCGCCGCCATCCTGCTGGTTTTTGGGATGGCGAAACTGGGCTGGATCCAGCTCAACGGCCAGAGCCAGGGCATCCTGTCCATCCTGGTGATCGGCGCCGCCACGGACTACGCGCTGCTCTACGTGGCGCGCTTCCGCGAAGCCCTGACGCACACCACCAACCGCACGGCAGCAGTACTCACTGCGTGGAAAAACTCCTGGGAACCCATCGTTGCCTCGGGCGCCACGGTCATCATCGCCCTGCTTTGCCTGCTGTTTTCCGACCTTAACTCCAACAAGGCCCTCGGCCCCGTGGCCGCTGCGGGCATCCTCTGCTCGCTCTTCGCCGCGCTGACCCTGCTGCCGGCGCTGATGGCGCTGCTGGGCCGCGCCGCGTTCTGGCCCTTCATGCCCAAAGTGCTTCCGGAGACCGAGCGCGAGCCTGAACTCGTCACCGGCCTCGAAGGGCAGAAAGGCGTATGGCGCGCCACCGGCTCCCTTGTCTCCCGCCGGCCACGGACCGTCTGGATCGCCTCCGTGCTGCTGCTGCTCGTGGCCTCGGCCGGCGTCCTGCAGCTAAAGGCCAACGGCGTCCCGCAGACCGACGTCATCCTCACCGCCTCCAACGCCGTCGACGGCCAGGACGCCCTGGCCCGGCACTTCGACGCCGGGTCCGGCAGCCCGGCCGTGATCGTCGCCGACGAGGCGAAGGCGCAGGAAGTACTGGAACAGGCCAAGGCGACCGACGGCGTCGGGGACGCCTATCTGCTGGCCGAGGGCGGCGCGCCGATCACCGGCGCACCATCTGCTCCCGGCGCCCCCGCGGCTCCCACGGAGCCGGCGGTGCGGGACGGCAAGGTCCTGATCAGCGCCACGCTGAATTTCGCCGCGGACTCCAACGAGGCGGAAAACGTTGTGGTGGCCCTCCGCGAGGACCTCAAGAAGATCGACGACGGCGCGCTGGTGGGCGGCGTGACCGCCACTGCCCTGGACACGAACACCACCGCCCAGCGCGATCTCGTGACCATCATCCCGGTGGTCCTCGCGGTCATCCTGGTTATCCTGATGCTGCTGCTGCGCTCCGTGCTGGCGCCGGTCCTCCTGGTTGCCTCGGTGGTCCTGTCCTACGGCGCCGCGATGGGCGTCTCCGCCGTCGTGTTCAACAACGTCTTCGGCTTCCCGGGGGCCGACGCCACCGTTCCACTGTTCGGCTTTGTCTTCCTCGTCGCACTGGGCGTGGATTACAACATCTTCCTGATGAGCCGGGTCCGGGAGGAGTCCCTGAAACACGGCACCCGGGCCGGCGTCCTGCGCGGCCTGGGCGTCACGGGCGGGGTGATCACCTCCGCCGGCGTGGTGCTCGCGGCCACGTTCGCGGCCCTGGGCGTCATCCCCATCATGTTCCTGGTGCAGCTGGCCTTCATCGTGGCCTTCGGGGTGCTGCTGGACACCGTGCTGGTCCGCTCCCTGTTGGTCCCGGCCCTGGCCTACGACATCGGCGCGCGGATCTGGTGGCCCAGCAGGCTGGGGCGCCCCGAGGCGGATGCCGCCGCCCGCACCCTGCCCGCCGCGGAGCCGGAATCCGCGGAGGCAGGCATCCGCTAGCGAACCCCGCTGGCCGGAATTCCGCTGGCCGGAAGCGTGCCAGCCGGAACCCGGACCGCAGCCGCCGTCACCGTTCCTGGTCCCCCCACCAGGCAACCGTGGCGGCGGCTGCTTCGCTAAGCGGGGTGGGCTGCAGTCCGAGGGCCGCCTCGCTGGCGCGTGAATCCATCACGAAGGGGTGCTCGAACTGGTACAGGGTCTCGGCCAGTTCCCGCATATCGGGGGAAGCCAGGGCCATCGCCCGCAGCACCCAACCGGGTATCGCCGTGACACGCGGGGCCCGGGCGCCGGCCGCGGCTGCGAACGCCCCAGCCAGCTCCCGCTGGGTCAGCGCAGGTCCGGTAGGCGCATGCCACACCCGGTTCCACAGGGTGCGGTCCTGCGCGGCAACGATCATGGCGGCGGCCAGGTCCGGAACATAGGTGAACGAATGCGGCAAGCCGGCATTGCCGGCCACCGTCACGGATTTCCCCGCGAGTACCGGCTTCACCATGCGCTCGCCGGCGTGCGCATTGCGGACCCTGGGGCCGAAAAAGTCGCCCGCCGCCACGCTCACGGTGTCGGTTTCCGATGCCGCCCGGGCCTTCAGCAGCGCGGTGCGGACACCCCGCTTGCCGCCCTGCGCCTCGCACGGACCCTCTTCGGTCATCGGCCGGCCCGGCTCGCTGTACGAATACAGGCTCTCCGGGAAAACGACGACGGCGCCCGCCTCGCCCGCCGCGGCCAGCACGGCCTGCTCGGCGCCGGGCAGCTCCGCAGCCCAGGCCTTCGCGCTGTACTTTGAACCGTGGATGCAATGGAACACGGCTTGGGCGCCGCGGAACAGCCCGCCGAGCTGTGCCGGGTCGGACACGTCCACTGCCTGCTTCTCGATCCGCGGGTGATCGGGCCCGCTGCCTGATCGGGTGAGCACCCGCACCCGGTGGCCCGCCGCAGCGAGCTGTTCGGCAACCGTCCAGCCCACCGGCCCGGCTCCGGTGACAACAAACAATGCCGGTGACGGTTGCTCCGGGGATTCAAATTGGGACACGGTGTTCTCACTTTCGCTGGGGTACCGGCAGCGGCTGACCCGCGAGGACTTTGCCCTCGCCCTCACTGCTTCGATTGGCTTGAGAGCAGTGCTCTCTGAATACAGGATGCGGCGGCCGTCGGAGAAAGTCAAGAGCGGTGCTCACATTTGTTGACACTGCTCTATTTTGTGACAAGCTAAGTCAGTGCCGCAGAACCCCAAACCCCCGTCACCGAAGCCGCCCACGCCCCGCCAGCGGGCCCGGGCCCGGACCATCGAGGATATTGTGCGCCTTGGCCGCGAGCACCTGGCGCTGCACGGGGCCGCCGCGCTGTCCTTGCGCGCCGTTGCCAGGGATCTCGGCGTCGTCTCCTCGGCGGTCTACCGCTACGTGGAGAACCGCGAGGAGCTGCTGACCCTGCTGCTCATCGACGCCTACAACGAGCTCGGGGATGAGGTGGACGCCGCCGTAGCCGCCCTGCCCGGGGACGATTTCGCTGGCCGGTTCAACGCCCTCGGCTCCGCGGTGAGGCGCTGGGCGCTGCGCGAACCGGCCCGCTACGGACTCCTCTTCGGCAGCCCCGTGCCCGGCTACCGGGCGCCGGCCGAGCGGACCACCGGCCCGGGGACGCGGGTCATCTACGCGCTGATGGCACTGCTCGACGGCGCCTACCGGGCCGGCCGGCTGGCGGCACCTGGTGGCCCGGCCGCCGTCGCCACGCCGCTGGCCGCTGACCTGGAGCGCATCCGGGCCGGGATGGGACTTGCCGTGCCGGACAGTCTGCTGGCACGCGGTGCGCACGTCTGGACCTCACTGTTTGGCGCCATCAGCTTCGAGGTTTTCGGCCAGTACGGCGGGGACACCTTCGCCGCCCCGGATGAACTCTTTGCCCACCATTTGGCCGTGCTGGCGGACGTCGCAGGACTCGGCCCCTCGGTGGGCCGGCCCGGCGGGCGGGCCGACCTCCAACCGGAATAGCCGTTCGGCCGGGACGGCCGTTCAGCCCGAATCGCAGTCCGGGCCGGGGTTCCGTTTCCCTGGTTCCTCTCGTTCCCTCTGGTTTCCTCTTGGTTTCCCCTGTTGCCGCCCGGTGGCGCTCGATAGACTGCCCCTGCGCCTGCCTGGGCGCGCCGAGGCTTCCAGGAAGGATCCAACCATGTCCGAAAACAGTGAGTTTGACCGCAAGGCAGTCGAGCCCGAAGCCGACGCCACCGAAGGCCAGTACGTCGAGGGGGACTACGGCGCCGCGGGCGCGGCCGGAGAGAACCCGCCCGAGGCGCCGGAAGGGGAATACCCCACCGGCGACTACGGCGCGGCAGGCGTCAGCGGCGCCACCGCCGTGGGCTCCGAAGAGGGCGACTACCCCGAGGGCGACTACGGCGCGGCCGGCGGCACCGGCGCGGCGCCGGGCTCCGCCGAAGAGGGCGAGTATCCCGAAGGTGACTACGGGGCCGCCGGCACCCAGCGCCCCGACGGCCGGACCCGCGAAGGAGCACCCGCGCGGGACGAGTCTGCCCGCGAGGAGCGCCGAGGGGAACGCTAGCCAGCGGACTTCGCGCACAGCGAACAGCGCGGCGGCAGCGCCGGGGCTGCCTGACCATGCCCGGAATTCCGGGGAAGCCTGCCGTTTGAAGGCTTCTTCGGCGAGCCCAAAAATCCTAAGTTGAGCGTAGCCCGCTCAACTTTGAGTTGACTTTGAAACGGCCCTGAGTAAAGTTGAGTGCAGATCGCTCAATAACGGTCGGACCCGGCGGTTAGCACCTCTGCGGTCCGCAGCCATCTCAGCAAGTTTCCAAGGAAAGAAGGAAGCAACACATGTCACGTGCAGTAGGTATTGACCTCGGAACAACCAACTCCGTCGTCTCCGTTCTCGAAGGTGGCGAGCCCACCGTCATTGCCAACGCCGAGGGTGGCCGCACCACGCCGTCGGTAGTTGCGTTCTCCAAGTCCGGCGAAGTGCTGGTTGGCGAGATCGCCAAGCGCCAGGCCGTCAACAACATCGACCGCACCATTGCTTCCGTCAAGCGCCACATGGGCACCGACTGGTCCGTCGCAGTCGACGACAAGAAGTACACGGCGCAGGAAATCTCCGCCCGCATCCTGATGAAACTCAAGAACGACGCCGAGTCCTACCTCGGCGAAAAGGTCACGGACGCCGTGATCACCGTTCCCGCGTACTTCAACGACGCCGAGCGCCAGGCCACCAAGGAAGCCGGCGAAATTGCGGGCCTCAAGGTCCTGCGCATCGTCAACGAGCCCACCGCGGCTGCCCTGGCCTACGGCCTGGACAAGGGCAAGGAAGACGAACTCATCCTCGTCTTCGACCTCGGCGGCGGAACCTTCGACGTCTCCCTCCTCGAAGTGGGCAAGGACGAAGACAACTTCTCCACCATCCAGGTCCGCTCCACCGCGGGCGACAACCGCCTCGGCGGCGACGACTGGGACCAGCGCGTCGTCGACTACCTGCTGAACCAGCTCAAGGTCAAGGGCATCGACCTGTCCAAGGACAAGATTGCCCTGCAGCGCCTGCGGGAGGCAGCCGAGCAGGCGAAGAAGGAACTCTCCTCCTCCACCAGCACCAACGTCTCGCTCCAGTACCTCTCCGTCACCCCCGACGGCCCGGTCCACCTGGACGAGCAGCTGACCCGCGCCAAGTTCCAGGACCTCACCAAGGACCTGCTCGAGCGCACCAAGAAGCCGTTCCACGACGTCATCAAGGAAGCCGGCATCCAGCTTTCCCAGATCGACCACATCGTGCTGGTCGGCGGTTCCACCCGTATGCCCGCCGTTTACGACCTGGTCAAGGAACTCGCCGGCGGCAAGGAGCCGAACAAGGGCGTGAACCCGGATGAGGTCGTCGCCGTCGGCGCCGCCCTGCAGGCCGGTGTCCT
>CALMVY010000356.1 GCA_937873245.1 uncultured Arthrobacter sp.
GAACAGCACTTCGTTCGGAACGATGGCGCGGCGGATCTGGCGCGCCTGCTCCATCATCTCGGCGTCGACGCCGGGCCGGCCGGCGGTGTCCACAATCACGACGTCGTGCAGGGTGCGGCGGGCTTCCTCGACGCCGGCGCGGGCGACCGAGACCGGGTCGCCGGCCGGGTGGTCCAGCTCGGTCGAGGTGGCGCCCGGGTGCGGGGCGAAGACCGGCACCCCGGCGCGCTGGCCGACGACCTGCAGCTGGGTCACGGCGTTGGGGCGCTGCAGGTCGCAGGCCACCAGCATGGGGCTGTGGCCCTGCGCCTTGAGGTACTTGGAGAGCTTTCCGGCCAGGGTGGTTTTACCGGCACCCTGGAGGCCGGCGAGCATGATGATCGTGGGCCCGGTCTTCGCGAGGCGGATCCGGCGGGTCTCGCCGCCAAGGATCTCGACGAGCTCCTCGTTGACGATCTTCACGATCTGCTGGCCAGGGTTCAGCGCTGCGGAAACCTCGGCGCCGAGGGCACGCTCACGCACGCGTCCGGTGAACTCGCGGACCACGGGCACGGCGACATCGGCGTCCAGGAGGGCCCGCCGGATTTCGCGGACCGTGGCGTCAACGTCCGCCTCGGTCAGGCGGCCCTTGCCACGGAGATTCTTGAAGGTTGCTGTCAACCGGTCAGAGAGTGAATTGAACACGCGCCGTGCACTTCTTTCAGTGGATCTACGGATGGCGGCCGGTGCGGCACGCCAGCGTCGCGACTGAAGTTCGCCTGAACGAACCGCCTCGACAACGGGACTCGACTATCTAGGGTACCAAGACGCGCGTTCAAGATGGCATGCTGACTTAGGTGACCAGCCAAACAACAGTAAAAACCCTGCTCATCCTGGGCGCCTCAGGCGACCTCACCGGCCGGCTCCTGCTGCCGGGACTGGCCAGGCTCGTGTCCAGGGGGCGCGCCGATGGCCTGACCCTGGTCGGTGCCGGCTCGGATGCCTGGACCCCGGAACAGTGGATGAGCCGCCTCGACGAGTCCTTCGCCGACGCCCGCTCCCAGGCCGATGACCCTGGCCGGCGGGAGCTGAAGCGGATCCGGGAAACCACCAGCTACCATCAGCTCGACGTCACGGCCGGCGGGCAACTGGCCGGACTGCTGGCGCAGCTGGAGGGGCCCGTAGCCATCTACTTCGCCTTGCCGCCGCGCGTCAGCCAGCTCGCCTGCGAGGCGCTGGCTCCCGGCCAGGTGCCCGCCGGGACGCGGCTGGTCATGGAGAAGCCGTTCGGTTCCAGCGAAGAGTCCGCCCGTCACCTCAATGCAACCCTCGCCGCCCTGGTCCCGGAGGACCACATCCACCGGGTGGACCATTTCCTGGGCAAGGCGACAGTGCTGAACATCCTGGGCCTGCGCTTCGCCAACACCTTCCTCGAGCCGGTATGGAACCGCGAGCACATCGAAAAGGTCGAAATAGTCTTTGACGAAGACCTCGCACTGGAGGGGCGCGCCCGCTACTACGACGGCGCCGGCGCCCTGCGCGACATGATCCAAAGCCACCTCTTACAGATCATGGCCCTCCTGGCCGTCGAGCCGCCTGCCTCGGTGGATGAGCGGGACCTCCGCGACGCCGTGGCCACGGTACTGCGGGCCAGCAGCATCAAGGCCCCCTACGCAAAGAGCACACGCCGCGCCCGGTACACCGCGGGCTCGATCGGCGGGCGGACGGTCCCGGACTACGCCAAGGAAGAAGGCGTCGACGCTGCCCGGGGCACCGAGACGCTCGCCGAGGTGGAGGTGGAGATCGACAACTGGCGCTGGCAGGGCGTGCCGTTCATCCTGCGCTCCGGCAAGGCCCTGGGCAACAAGCGCAAGGAAGCCGTGGTGACCTTCCGCCCGGTGCCGCACCTGCCCAAGGGCTTCACCGGGGTGGACTCCCCCAACCAGCTGAGGATCGGCTTCGGGCCGGACACGCTGCAGTTCGACGTCGATGTGAACGGCCCCGGCGACATCCTCAGCCTGGACCGCGCCACCCTCAAGGCCGAGCTGAGCGGCTCCGCACTGCTGCCGTACGGGGAGGTCCTGGAGGGTGTCCTGGCCGGTGATCCCCTGCTCTCCGTCCGCGCCGACACCGCCGAAGACTGCTGGCGGATCCTGGAGCCCGTCCTCAAGGCCTGGGCCAGGGGCAGCGCACCGCTGGAGGAATACGCCGCCGGGAGTGACGGGCCGGAAGGCTGGCCGGCCTGACCGCCGTCGGGCTGTCGACTCCGGCCGCGACGGCCGCACCACAAAGCGGGCCGGGCACCTTTTCAGGTACCCGGCCCGCTGTTGTCTGAAGCCGTGCTGCGTTGCTGCTGGCTAGATGGCTGCCGACCCGCGTTCACCGGTGCGGACCCGTACCGCCTCGAACACATCCATCGTCCAGACCTTGCCGTCTCCGGCGCGGCCGGTGTTGGAGCTGGCGATGATGACATCGAGGATGTCGTCCGCCTGTTCGTCGGTGGCCAGGACCTCTACCCGGATCTTGGGGAGCAGGTCCACGTTGTACTCGGCGCCGCGGTACACCTCGGTGTAGCCCCGCTGCCGCCCGTAGCCGCTGGCCGCGCTGACCGTGAGTCCCTGCACGCCGTAGGCTTCGAGCCCTTCGCGGATGGTGTCGAGCTTTTCCGGCCGGACGATTGCTGTGATCAGTTTCATGCCTCCACACTTTCCTTACCTGCTGCTGCGGTCTTCTTGCCATTGGACGACGCGTCCACCGGCTCGGCGGCCGGGGCCGGCGCGGCCTCGCCCTGGGTCTTCCCGGTGATGAGCTCGTGCAGCGGGGTGAAGCTTCCGCCGTGGCCGCCGACACCGAATTCGTAGGCGGTTTCGGCGTGCAGGCTGAGGTCAACGCCCACCACTTCCTGCTCCTGGGAAACCCGGAAGCCCATGGTCTTGTGGATGGCGAGGGCGATGATGGCCGTCAGGATGGCGGAGTAGGCGATGGCGATACCGGCCGCTGCGAGCTGGGCCCAGAGCTGGGTGAGGCCGCCGCCGTAGAAGAGGCCGCCGCCAACACCTTCAACCGGGAGGGCGATGAAGCCCAGTGCCACGGTGCCGATGATGCCGGAGACCAGGTGCACACCGACGACGTCGAGCGAATCGTCAAAGCCCCAGCGGAACTTGAGGCCGACGGCGAGGGCGGAAGCCGCACCGGCGATGAGTCCGAGGCCGAGTGCGCCGATCGGGCTGACATTGGCGCAGGCCGGGGTGATGGCCACGAGGCCGGCGACCACACCGGAGGCGGCACCGAGCGAGGTCGGGTGACCGTCGCGGATGCGCTCCGTGATGAGCCAGCCGAGCATGGCCGCGGCAGGGGCTGCCAGGGTGTTGACCCAGATCAGGCCGCCCTGTTCCGCCGTCGTCGCTGCGCCGCCGTTGAAGCCGAACCAGCCGAACCACAGGATCGCTGCACCGAGCATCACGAACGGGATGTTGTGCGGGCGGTGGTTGGGGTCCTTGCCGAAGCCCTTGCGGTTGCCGATGATCAGCACGCGGACCAGCGCGGCGACACCGGCATTGATGTGGACCACCGTGCCGCCGGCGAAGTCAATCGCGGGGCCGAGGGCCTGGCCGATGGCGCCTTCCGGGCCGAACAGCCCGCCGCCCCAGACCATGTAGGCCAGCGGGGCGTAGACCAGCGTGACCCAGACCGGGACAAAGACGGTCCAGGCGCCGAACTTGGCGCGGTCAGCGATCGCGCCGCTGATCAGTGCGACGGTGATGATGGCGAAGGTGGCCGCGTAGCCGACCTTGATGAGTCCGTCAGGGGTGTCGATGCCCTCCAGCCCGAAGGTGGCGAACGGGTTTCCGACCATCTGCATGAAGCCCTCGCCGGAGCTCATCGAGGCGCCCCAGAGCACCCACACCACACCGACCATGCCGATGGAGATGAAGCTCATCATCATCATGTTCAGTGCAGCCTTGGCGCGTGTCATGCCGCCGTAGAAAAATGCGAGTCCTGGTGTCATGAACAGCACGAGTGCCGCTGCCACCATCAGCCATACGTGACCTGCGGTAAGTTCCATGGTGCACGTCCTCCCTTGCTTGGATGCGAATCTGTTGGGTGTTCTTGCGGAGTTCTCCGCATGCCTCAACGCTGTTTGCGTTCTAAGAAGAGTTTGTCCGGGGCGTGTTTCACCGGGAGAGGATTTAGATTGCCGGGTTGTTACAAGAACCTCCCGGAAGTAAATGGTGCAAATCCTTCTTGTTACGGTTATGTTTCACACGTTCCAACGCCGCCTCTCCCGCACGCCCGCACCGCCAGGAAGCCACCACCATGAGTAAGACCCCCCGCCCCGCGGGTTCCCCGCCGCAGGCCGCTCCCCGGAACACGGGGAAGGCGGTGCTGCCCCGCGACATCAAGGTGATGTTGGTGGCGGCCTTCCTCATCGCGCTCGGCTTCGGCCTCGTGGCCCCGGTCCTCCCCCAGTTCGCCACCACATTCGACGTCGGTGCAACGGCGGCCGCCGTGATTGTGAGCATCTTCGCGTTCATGCGGCTCGTGTTCGCTCCGGCCGGCGGCGCGCTGATCGTCCGGCTCGGGGAACGGCCGGTGTATGTGGCCGGCCTGCTGATTGTTGCGGCGTCGACGGCGGCCTGCGCCTTCGCCCAGGACTACTGGCAGTTGCTGGTCTTCCGGGGCCTCGGCGGCGCCGGCTCAGTGATGTTCACGGTCGCGTCGATGGCCCTCGTGGTCCGGCTGGCGCCGCCCGAGAGCCGCGGCCGGGTCTCCGGGGCGTACGCCTCGGCCTTCCTGATCGGCAGTGTCGGCGGGCCGGTCGTCGGCGGGCTGCTGGCCGGCTTCGGACTGCGGGTGCCGTTCCTTGTCTACGCCGCCGCCCTGGTGCTGGCCGCCCTGGTGGTGCAGACCCAGCTGAGCCACGTGCCGGCCGCGGCCCGCCCGGACGGGAGCACGGCGCCGGCGATGGACCTGCGCGAGGCACTCCGCGACAGCGCGTACCGGGCGGGGCTGTTCTCCAGCTTCGCCAATGGCTGGGCCACCTTCGGCGTGCGGATGGCCACGGTTCCCCTCTTCGCCGTCGCCGCCCTGAACGCGGGGCCGGAATCGGCGGGCTGGGCCCTGGCGGTGTTCGCCGCGGCCAACGCGGTGGCGCTGACGTTCTCCGGTAAGCTCGCGGACAGCCTGGGCCGGAAGCCCCTGATGATCTCCGGCCTGCTGGTGACCGGCATCGCGACGGCGGCCATCGGCTTCACGCACGAACTGCTGTGGTTCCTCGTGGCCACCGCCGTGGCCGGCATCGGCTCGGGCCTGCTGGGTCCGGCCCAGCAGGCGGCCATGGCCGACGTGATCGGCAACGAGCGCTCCGGCGGCCGGGTGCTTGCCATCTTCCAGATGACGGCCGACACCGGCGCAATCATCGGCCCCGTGCTGGCCGGGCTCCTCGCGGACCGGCTGGGCTACGGCTGGGCTTTCGGCGTCACGGGCGGCGTGCTCGTCGCGGCCGCGGCCGGCTGGCTGATGGCCCGGGAGACCTTTCAGCGCACCGCGCGCTCCGACGGGCAACGTACCCCCTGATCAGGGCCCGATTGGGCCGTCCGGAGACCCCGTGCCGAACTTCACCGACGGACTTCGTTAGGCTGTTGGGAGATCCCACCCAGAAGCTGGAGTACTTACTCATGCCATCCGAAGATCCACCCTACGAACATGTGCCCGATCCCAGGCCGGAGGACGCGGCGACCGGAACAAGGCGCAAGAGGCTCCGTCCCGCCGTCGTGGTCCCGGTAATTGCCGTCATGGCCGTGCTGGTTTCCTTGGCGCTTTTCCTCAGACCCGGCACCACGGTCGACGCGGCCCCCTCACCGGCTCCGGTTTCAAGCACGGCCACCGCCCCGGCGAAAACGTTGCCGCCGGCACCACCTGTCACGTATTACGAGCAGCCGGGCCCTCCCGCCGGCTCACCGCTGGAAGCAGTGGAACCACTCCAAATCAGCGTCGCGAAGGACCTGGTGGGCACCCGGCTGGCCAAGGGAACGGTCGGAATCTCTCTGGAAGCCACCGACCTGGCTGACCCCGCCCTCAGCAGCGGCAACGCCTCCCTGGTGAAGCTGTTCCAGGAAGCCGACCAGCCGGTGCTGCGGTTCGGAGGAAACGCCGTTGACCGCCGCTTCTACTGGACTTCCACCAACGAGGCGGTCCCGTCCAATTACACCGGAGACAAGGCACACCCCGTCAGGGCCGTGGGCCCCGAGGATCTGGCCCGCGTGAACACGCTGCTGGACGCTGTAGATGCCAAGATCGCCCTCACCGTTGACCTGGGCCACTACGGTCCAGAGCGCGCTGCGGACATGGCCAAGCACGCGGCACAAATCTTTGGCCCTCGGCTCCTGAGCCTCACCATCGGCAACGAGCCCAATGGATTTGGGACCAATGGCGTCCGCCCGGCCGGCTACACCGTTGAGAACTACGTGGCGGAGCTCAAGGCGTACGCGAACGCGATCAACGCCGTCGCGCCCAACATCCCTATTTCGGGCCCGGGCGCCTACGACCAGAAATGGTGGCAACCGTTCATCGATGCTGACATCCCGCAGAAGAAGATCCTGTCCTTCCACAACTACCCGCTCTACAGCTGCGACGGATCCGTGGACCCTCTGGCCTCCCCGACCATGGCAAACCTGATGAGCCGGCTGATGCACGACCGCGCCGAGGACTACCAACAAGCTGCACTGAAGATGGGCCGCGATGCAGGTCTGGAAGTGTGGCTTCCGGAGACCGGGATCGCCGCCTGCCCGGGCTCCAATGCAACATCGCGAACCCACGCTTCGGCCCTTTGGACCGCTGATTATGCGCTGAACGCGGCACAACTGGGCATCACCCGGATCGGCTTCCACAGCTCGATGCTGACGTGCAAGGGCGGTCCTCCTATGTCTGCCATCTGTAGCGGCGGGGCGTACCTGAAGCCTGACGGAAACTTTTCCGGCCGCGCCAACTTCTTCGGCATCTCCATGGTCGCCGAAATGGAGGGCGGGAAGTTCCTGAAGCTGGATGCGAAGGGTGGCGGCTTGGTATTCGTCTACGCCCTGCAGAACGCCGACGGAAGCACAAGCGTTGTGGTTGTCAACGAAAACGACCCCGAGAAGGCCGCCCAGACCGAGGTCACCCTCAATCTCCCCGGGCGGGCGCTAACGGGAACCATGACGCAGCTGTCCGGTCCCAGCTACGCGGCCGAGGACAGCACGGTGGTCGACGGTGCCAAGTCCGAGTCGGTCCCGCTCGCCGACCGTGCCACGGTTGAGGGTTTCAAGTACGGTTCACAGACGCAGACCTTCAAGTTGACGGCCGGAACTGTTACCGTGCTGAACTTCCAGTACTAACACCCCAAGCCGCTGGCTCCCAGTTGATGCCGTTCCGGTAAGTCCGGGCGGCACCAACTGGGAGCCAGTCAGGTTTAGTTGAGACTTCGGTGGTGCTAGTTCAGGATGGCGTCGACGAAGTTCTCGGCGTCGAACGGGGCGAGGTCGTCCGCGCCCTCGCCGAGGCCGATCAGCTTGACCGGGACGCCGAGGGACTTCTGGATGGCCACCACAATGCCGCCCTTGGCCGTGCCGTCCAGCTTGGTCAGGACGATGCCGGTGATGTTGACGACTTCGGCGAACACCCGGGCCTGGTTCAGGCCGTTCTGCCCCGTCGTGGCGTCGAGGACCAGGAGCACCTCGTCCACCTCGGCGAGCTTTTCGATGACGCGCTTGACCTTGCCGAGCTCGTCCATCAGGCCCACCTTGTTCTGCAGGCGCCCGGCGGTGTCGATCATCACGACGTCGACTTCCTGGTCGATGCCGGCCTTGACCGCTTCATAGGCGACCGACGCCGGGTCCGCACCGTCGATGTCGGACTTCACCGTCGGGACGCCGACGCGCTGGCCCCAGGTGGCGAGCTGCTCGGCGGCGGCGGCGCGGAAGGTGTCCGCGGCCCCCAGCAGGACGTCCTTGTCCTCGGCGACCAGCACGCGGGCGAGCTTGCCCACCGTGGTGGTCTTGCCGACGCCGTTGACGCCCACCACCAGCACGACGGCGGGCTTGTCGGCGTGGCGTTCCACCCGGAGGCTGCGGTCCATCGTCGGGTCCACGAGCTTGATGAGTTCCTCGCGCAGCAGCGCCTTGACGTGCTCCGGGGAGCGGGTCCCCAGCACCTTGACGCGTTCGCGGAGCGCCTCCACGAGCTGCAGGGTGGGCTCGGTGCCGAGGTCGGCCAGCAGGAGGGTTTCCTCCACCTCGTCCCAGACGTCCTCATCGATCTTGTCCGCGGAGAGCAACGCCAGCAGGCCCTTGCCCAGGATGTTGTTGGACTTGACGAGGCGTTCGCGCAGGCGGATCAGGCGGCCGGCGACCGGCAGCGGCGTCTCCACCGGAACGGTTTCCAGGCCGGCAACGTTGTCCGGGACCTCGACCGTTTCCAGGCCTTCGACGTCGGTCGTGACGGTAGCGTCGTCAGGTGACACGCGGTCCGGCGCCGGCGCGGGGCGGTCCTCGAGGAGGGTTCCGCCGCCCGGCATCACGGGATCGTTCGCGTCACGCTTTTCGGGGTAGTTGGTGATGTTTTTCCGGGTCTTCATGAGGACCGGAATCAGCGCACCGAGAACCACCAGGGCGGCGAGAATGGGCAGAAGAATGGGGAGGATGTCGTTCACTCCCCTAGCTTCTCACAAACCGGAAAGCCGCCGCGGAGCCCGGAACACGCGCGTGGGCGCGACTCAGACCTGGGCGCCGAGCCGCTGGCTGATGACGGTCGAGACGCCGTCGCCGCGCATCGTAACCCCGTAGAGGGCGTCGGCAACCTCCATGGTGCGTTTCTGGTGGGTGATGATGATGAGCTGGCTGGATTCGCGCAGTTCCTCGAAGATCGTGATGAGCCGGCCCAGGTTGGTGTCATCCAGGGCGGCCTCCACCTCGTCCATCACGTAGAACGGTGAGGGCCTGGCTTTGAAGATCGCGACCAGCAGGGCCACCGCGGTCAGCGACCGTTCGCCGCCCGAGAGCAGCGAGAGCCGCTTGATCTTCTTGCCGGCCGGGCGCGCCTCGACCTCGATGCCGGTGGTCAGCATGTCGGAGGGGTCGGTGAGGACCAGCCGGCCCTCCCCGCCGGGGAACAGCCGGGCGAAGATCCTGACGAACTGGGCCGAGGTGTCCTCAAAGGCCTCGGCAAAAACCTTCTGGACCCGCTCGTCGACTTCCTTGATGATGTCCAGCAGGTCCTTGCGGCTGGATTTGAGGTCCTCGAGCTGGGTGCTGAGGAACTGGTGGCGTTCCTCCAAAGCAGCGAATTCCTCCAGCGCCAGGGGGTTGACCCGGCCCAGGGCCGACAGGTCCCGTTCGGCCCGTTTGAGGCGCTTCTCCTGCTCCTCCCGGACGAAGGGCTTGCCGGCCACGATCTCGCGGCCGTCCTCGTCCACCGGGGCGCGCAGGGCCGCCCATTTATCCGCCGATTCCGCGGCAGGTACGGGAACGGGCTGGTCCGGGCCGAAATCCGCCACGAGTTGGTCGGGGGTCAGTCCCAGTTCCTCGACGCTTCGGAGCTCAAGGGCTTCGATCCGGAGGCGTTGCTGGGTGCGGGCCAGTTCGTCGCGGTGCACGGAGTCTGTCAGTTCGGCCAGTTCGCGGGCCAGCGCATCGTTGCTGCTGCGCACCGCGGCCAGCTCCGCGTCCATCTGCTCCTTGCGTTCCTCGGCGCTGTCCCGTTCCTGCCGGGCGAGTTCCACCGAGACGTCGATAAAACCGATCACCTGGCCGACAGCGGCGGAGACGGCTGCGGCGCGCTTGGCCTGGAGCCTGCGGCGGTGTGCCCGTTCGGCCGCCTCCTCGCGGGCGCGCCGCTCGGTGGCGGCGGCGCGTTCGAGCGACGACGCCCGGTTGCGGGTGGCGGTGAGCTGTTCCTCGGCGCTGCGCAGGGCCAGCCGGGCTTCCATTTCGGCGCTGCGGGCCAGCGAAGCAGCCAGGGCGAGGGCGTCGCGGTGTTCCGCGGAAGGTTCCTCCTCCGCCGGCGCTTCCTGCGCGGCGGTGAGCCGGGCCGCCACGGCCGCGAGCGCTTCCTGCTCGGTGACGATGTTGGCCTCGGCCCTGGCGAGGGAGGCGGCGAGCCGCTCGCTTTCGCCGACGGCGCTGCGGAGCACGGAGTTCAGGTGCCCCAGGCGTTCGGCGACGGCGGCCAGCCGGGCGTCCGACTCGTGGAGTTTCTCCAGGGCGGCATCGGCGCGGTCCTGCGCCGCGGCCCGCCTGGCGTGCGCGGCGGCGAGGGCGAACCGCTGGCGTTCCAGCTCGGCGGTCACCGTCGCAAGCCGCGCGGCGGCGTCGTCGACGGCGGCCTGGACCTCAATCAGCGAGGGCGCCTTGGCAGAGCCGCCGCTGACAGTCAGCGCGGTGAACACGTCGCCGGATCTGGTCACGGCGGACAGGTCCGGGCGGCCGGCAATCAGTTCAGCCGCGTCGTCCAGCCCGTCCACGACGGCGATGCCCGCCAGCAGGCTGGACAGCGGCAGTCCGGAGGCGGCATCGTCCGGGCCGGATGCTGTGACGAGCCGGGCGGCCCACCGCGCTCCCCCGGGAAGCTCAGCGCCGGAGTCCGGCAGGGCCGCCGTTGCCCCGGCCAGCAGCAGCGCCGCCCGGCCGGCGTCGTCGTCTTTCAACCGCTGCACTGCGGTGGCCGCGGCCCGGCCGTCCTGCACCACGACGGCGTCGGAGGAGGCGCCGAGGGCCGCCGCGATGGCAGCCTCGAAGCCGGGTTCCACCGTGATCATGGATGCCAGGGATCCGAGCACCCCGGGGATCCCGGAGCCGAGGACGTGGTCCGAGCCGTCCTTGCGGTTCAGGCCGAGCTGGAGGGCGTCGCGGCGGGCCATGAGGGCGCCGCGTTCCCGCTCGCCGTCGCGCTCGGCGGCCTTCAGGGCGTCGATCTCCTTGATGATGGCGTCCAGTGCGGCGCTGGCGTCCTCGTAGTCGGCGTCGAGGGTTTCCTCGCCGTCCTCCACCCCGGCAACCTGGGATTCGAGGGCCGTGAACTCGCTGTGGGCCTGCCTGCGGCGTTCTTCCCCGGATTTGAGGGAGTCTCGCAGCCGGCCGAGTTCCGCCTGGGCCGATTCCACCCGGGAGCGTGCGGCGCCGACCTGCCCGGCAAGTTTGGCCAGGCCTTCGCGGCGGTCTGCTGCGGCGCGGAGCAGGGACGCGAGCCGCTTGTCCTCGGCGGCGGCGGCGTTTTCGGCCTCCTGTTTGGCGGCCGTGGCGGCCGCCAGGGTGGTGCGGCGCTCTTCGATCTGGTGCTCCAGCCCGGCCTGTTCCGCCCGGACACCGGCGGCCTGCCGGTCGAGCTTGTCCGGGTCGCGGCCGGAATCAGGAACGTTGTCCGAGGCCCCGAGCAGCCGACGCCGCTCCTCTGCGAGCGAGCCGAGGGAGCGCAGCCGTTCCCGCCCTGCGGAGAGCTGGTACCAGTTGTCGCGGGCGGCGTTGAGTTTGGGCGTGGCGTCGGCGGCGAGCTGTTCCAGGCTGGCCTGCCGCTGCCTGCCGAGCTCAAGTTCCTGCCCGACGACGCCGCGGCGGGCTTTGAGCGCGGTTTCGTCCGCCACGTCCTGGGCCAGGGCCGACCGAAGCTGGACCAGGTCGTCGGCGAGGAGGCGGGAGCGCGCGTCGCGGACGTCGGACTGGACGGTCTGGGCGCGCCGCGCGACTTCTGCCTGCTTGCCCAAAGGGGTGAGCTGCCGCCGGATTTCGCCGGTGAGGTCGCTGAGCCGCGCGAGGTTGGCCTGCATGGCTTCGAGTTTGCGGACCGTTTTTTCCTTGCGGCGGCGGTGCTTGAGGATGCCGGCCGCTTCTTCGATGAAGCCGCGCCGGTCCTCCGGGGTGGCGTGGAGCACCTTGTCCAGCTGCCCCTGCCCTACGATCACGTGCATTTCCCGGCCCAGTCCGGAGTCTGAAAGGAGCTCCTGGATGTCCAGGAGACGGCAGGGGGCGCCGTTGATCGCGTACTCCGAGCCGCCGGCGCGGAACAGCGTACGGGAAATCGTGACTTCGCTGTAGTCGATCGGGAGGGCGCCGTCGCTGTTGTCAATGGTGAGTGAGACGTGGGCGCGGCCCAGGGGCGGGCGGCCGGACGTGCCTGCGAAGATGACGTCTTCCATCTTGCCGCCGCGAAGGGTCTTTGCGCCCTGCTCGCCCATCACCCAGGCCAGGGCGTCCACCACATTGGACTTGCCGGAACCGTTGGGGCCCACCACGGCGGTGACACCTGGTTCGAATTCGAAGGTCGTCGCCGAAGCGAAGGACTTGAATCCCCGGACGGTCAGGCTTTTGAGGTGCAAGGTGTTTCGGTTCTCCTGGCTGGCGGAAACGGCTGTTCCTGCCCTAAATCTACCGCCACCACGCCAAATTCAGCGGATTTAGGCTTTTCCCAAGGAAATCCTTTGCGGCGTTTCCGAGCGCAACCATAGGCTGGCGCGAAGAGTTGCTGGACACAACTCGGGCCGGCGGGCTCACGCCGGACCGACGCGGCAGAACGTGGGTGGTTCCGGGTTCTGCCAGAGGCGCATTGGGGGCGCGTGGCCGGCAACCCGGTGCAGGGACAATTGAAAACTTGGTTGGCTGCCCCGGGGGGTGCGGCACAGGGCGGTACATCACGTTCCGGCCCCGATACCGCCGCAGCGCACTCACTCAGGAGTTCACATGTCCGCATCTTCATCCGGTCGCACACCGAAATCGCTCCGGCGGATCGTCCTTCCTTTGGCAGTCGCCCTGGTGGCAGCGCTCTTGCCCGTTGCGGCGCCGGTGGCCCTGCTGCCGGCCGCCAACGCGGCGGATCCGTGTTCTCCGCTCCTGAACGCCGTGGCGTGTGAGAATTCGAAGCCCGGCAGCCCGCCCT
>CALMVY010000357.1 GCA_937873245.1 uncultured Arthrobacter sp.
GTGCCCTGTCCCGGCGGATCCGCGCACGGAAGGCTAGTCTGGACACGACCGGGCAGCAGGGGCAGGGGGATTGCTGGTGGAGGCAGTGCAGCTACAAACCAAGGACGTGCTGGACGTCAGCGGACTCGTGAAGCGCTACGGGAACCTGACCGCCGTCGACGGTGTTTCCTTCAATATCCGGGCCGGGGAAACCTACGGGCTGCTGGGACCCAACGGCGCCGGCAAGACCACCATCATCTCCATGGTCGCGGGCCTGGTCCCGGCCAACGAGGGAACCGTCCGTGTGGCGGGCCGGGAGATGACGCCGTCGGAGACGGAGGCCAAGCGGACCATCGGCCTGGTCCCGCAGGAGCTGGCCATCTACCCGGACCTGACCGCCCGGGAGAACCTGAAGTTCTTCGGCCGGCTGCAGGGACTCACCGGCAAGGAGCTCACACGGCGCACCAACGACGTGCTGGAGCTGATCGGGCTGAGCGACCGGGCCGGCGACCTCACCAAGAAGTACTCCGGCGGCATGAAGCGCCGGTTGAACATCGGCATCGGACTGCTGCACCGGCCCACCCTGCTGATCCTGGACGAACCGACCGTCGGCGTGGATCCGCAGTCCCGCAACTCCATCCTCGAGTCCGTGGAACGGCTCTCCGTCGAAGGCATGGCGGTCCTCTACACCACCCACTACATGGAGGAAGCCGAGCGGCTCTGCGACCGGATTGCGATCATCGACGAGGGCCGGATCCAGGCCGAAGGCACCCGGGACCAGCTGATCACGCTCACCGGCGGGGTGGACCGGATCAACCTGCGCGGCGGCGGCAATATGTCCCTGGCCGCGGAGGCCCTGCGCGGGCTGCCGGCCGTGCAGCACGTCGACAATGACGGGGCAGGACTCATGCTTACGGTCACCGACGGCCCCACAGCTCTCGCGGGGATTGTGACCGGCGCCGGTGCCGCCGGCATGTCCGTGACGTCCGTGGAGATCGCCCGGCCCGACCTCGAGTCCGTCTTCCTGCACCTGACCGGCAAAGCGCTGAGGGACTGAGATGCACGGTCTGTGGACCATGGTCGCAAACGACCTGCGCCAGCGCATCCGGGACAAGTCCGTCTTCATTTTCTCCCTCATCGTCCCCCTCGCGCTTATGGGGGTGCTCAGCCTGGTGTTCGGCGGCCTCGGGGAGGACACCGTCGACCTGCAGCCCGCCACGGTGGTCGCCAGCGCGGACGACGCCGACCAGCTGGGTGCGGCGCTGCTCGGCGCCGTCGATTCACTTCAGTTCATGGACGTGACGATCAAGCGGGTCCCGGCCGCGGATGTCCGCAGCGAGACCGAGGCCAGCGGCGCCGAACTGGGCATCACCATTCCCGAGGGGTTCAGCGACGCCGTGCTGTCCGGCCAGGCCGCGTCGGTCCAGCTGGTCGAGGGCAACGGCGCTGCACTCGAAACCGGCGTGCTGATCTCCGTGGTCCAGGGGGCTTTGGACCAGTTCGGCGCCGGAACGGTGACGGCCGCCGCCGGCGACATTTCCGGCCTGCCGCACCAGGATCTTCCGGCGCTTGCCCGCCAGGCCGCGGCCGGGCCGCCCCTGCTCACCCTGACCGAAGGGCAGGCCGCCGCCGAACAACTCTCGCTCCGCGGCACACTCGTCGCGGGCCAGGCCGGGCTGTTCCTGATGTTCACGGTCGGTTTCGGCGTATTGGGGCTGCTCGCGGAACGGGAACAGGGCACGCTGGCCCGCCTGCGGTCGATGCCAATCACCGGCGGCACGGTGATCACGGCCAAGGCCTGCACCGGCTTCATCCTCGGGGTTGTTGCCACCACTGTCCTGCTCGCCGCCGGCTCCCAGCTGTTCGGCGTCTCCTTCGGCTCGCCGCTCGTGGTGGCCGTCCTGATCCTCTGCGTCGCGACCGCCGCGACCAGCCTCACGTTCGTGGTCGCCCGGCTGGTCCGGACTGCGGAGCAGGCCAACGTGGCACAGTCCATCCTGGCGATGGTGCTGGGGATCGCCGGAGGCGCGTTCTTCCCGGTCCAGGGCACCGGCTTCGCCGCAACGCTGCTGGACCTCAACCCGATCGGCGCCTTCATCCGGGGCCTCGGGATCTCAGCAGGCGGCGGAAGCCTGGGCGACGTGACGGGGCCGGTCGCGGTCATGCTGGCCTTCGCCGCGGCGGGCGTTGTCCTTTCGCGCTTCCTGCCGGACCGGGGGGCTCAGGTATGAACGCCATGACCGCGATCGCCACGGTGGAACTGCGGCGCTTCCTGCGCGACAGGTCGAACATCTTCTTCGTATTCATCTTTCCCCTCATGCTGATCCTGCTGCTGGGTTCGCAGTTCGGTGCCGGCAGCGGCCAGGCCCGGGTGGTCATCTCCGGTCCAGGCTCCGCGCTCGCCCAGGCCCTGACCGCGGAGCTTGAGTCATCCGGGGCGGACGTCACAGCGACCGACGCTGACGCGGCGCGGACGGACCTCAGCCGCGGACGCGCCGACGTCGGGTTGTTCCTCGACGATGGCGACGCGGAGGCGTTCGACGCCGGGAAGCCGGCGGAGCTCGACGTCGTAATGGCCCCTCAGTCCTCCGGCCAGGCTGTACTGCAGCAGGTCCGCACCGCCGTGCAGGCGCTGATCATTCCCATTCAGTGCGAGTACTACGGGCTCGAGGGGATCTCGCAGCTGCTCAATACCGTGCGCCTGGTTCAGCAGAACATCAATCCGGGGCTCGCCATCGGTGGCGTGCTGCTCACCATGTACGATTCGCGCCTCAACCTCTGTCGCCAGGTCGCCGAGGACGCCACCGAGTACTTCGGACCGAAGGTGTTTGGAACACCGATCCCGAGGAACGTGCGGCTCGCCGAGGCCCCGAGTCATACCCAGCCGATCACGGCCTACGATTCGCACTCGGCTGGGGCCCAGGACTACCGGGCTGTGGCGGCAGAGTTCGAGGCCCGGGGGCCAGCGTGAGCGGCCGCCGAGCCGGGCTCCCCGGCGACTACCTCGACACGCTGATGCCCCAGCCCGCCGAGACCTCCGCCGCACGGCCCCAGGAGGCCGGTACG
>CALMVY010000358.1 GCA_937873245.1 uncultured Arthrobacter sp.
CGCTCGACTTCGAGGATAGCTAGGACCTCGGTGCCCGCTGGGAACACGCTGCAGCATGGCAGCCTGCGCCTCCGGCTTGTGGTGCCCGGCAACGTGCGCCACAACTCCGGCGGCAACGTCTACAACGCAGCCCTCGCCCGCGAGCTTGCCGTGCTGGGCGCCGACGTGGAGACCTGCGCGCTCGACGGCGGCTGGCCGGTGGGCAGCGCGGCGGACCGCAAGCGGCTGGCCGCGCTGCTGTGCGACGACGGCGGAGCCGCTGTGAGCACCGGCGCCGCCCAAACCGTCACGATCGTCGACGGGCTCCTCGCCTGCGGGGCTCCGGATGAACTGGCAGCCGCCGCGGCCGCCGGCCGGCCCGCCTGGATCCTGCTGCACATGCCGCTGGACGACACCGGGCAGGGTGAAGCCGGGCTGGAACACCGGGCGCTGCGGGCGGCGGCCGGGGTGATCTGCACAAGCACGTCGGCCGCATCCCGGATCCGGGCCAGGCACGGGCTCGACGGCATCCGGGTTGCCCTGCCGGGTACGGACCCCGCTGCGCTGTCTGCCGGTTCGGAGCCGCCGCATCTGGTGGCCGTCGCCGCGCTGCTCCCGAACAAGGACCAGTCGCTGCTCCTCGCCGCCCTCGCAGCCCTGACGGACCTGCCGTGGACGGCGTCGCTGGTCGGCTCCGACACTGCGGACCCGGCCTATGCCGCGCAGCTCCGGGACACGGTGACGCAGTCGGGGCTGCAGGACCGCGTCCGGATTCCGGGGGAGCTGCGGGGCGGAGCGCTCGAGACGGAATGGGCCGCGGCCGACCTCAGCCTGCTCATCTCGCAGGCCGAGACGTTCGGGCTCGTGGTCACGGAATCGATTGCCCGGGGTGTGCCCGTCGTGGTCCGGGCCGGCACCGGCGCCGTCGAAGCGCTCGCCGCCGGCACCCCCGATCCAACCCCCGCGGTGACGGCGACGCAAGCACTCGCGCCAACGCCGCCCGCGGCAGAGCCACCGGCAGCGCCACCGGCAGAGCCACCGGCAAAACACAGCACGGCAACCCTCCCCGGGACCGCCGTCGCCCTTGGCACGGACCCGGCTCCCCTCGCCGATGTCCTGCGGCGCTGGCTGTCCGACCCGGCCCTCCGCGCCCGCTGGCGTGCCGCGGCGGCGGACGCACGGCACCGGCTGCCCGGCTGGGACGCCACGGCACGGACGGTACTCGAAGCCCTGAGCGCGGAACACCGGGCAGTGCCGCCTTCGGCCGCCGGGGAGGAAAAGCCTGCCGCGGAAGATTCCCCTGCCGCGCAAGCTGGTGGACAATGACCCCATGACGCCGCAGCCCCTGAGCACGCAGCCCCTGACCGCGAACGCGCCGCCGGCCCGGACTCTCACCCGGGAGCGGCTCCGGGCCTGGGCCTGGCACCAACAGGGCCTGGACGGCTCACTGGCCGGCTGCACTTCCGAGCAGGTCTTCGCCCGGGCGGGCTGGGCCCGCTCCGTCGGCGGCGCCAACCCCTACCTCACGCTCTTCGCCCGGGCCGGCATCCGCCGCGAACAAGTGGACGCCGACGTCCTGGCGCACCGGATCCTGGAACTGCCCACGGCGCGCGGTTGCACCTACGTCCTGGGCCGGGACGACTTCGCCTGGGCGCTGCAGCTCGGGCGGGACGCGGCCGAGGCCGCCGTCAAAGTGGTCGGCAGGCTCGGTGTGGACCGCGGCGAAATCACCCTGCTGGAGGAACAGGTGCTACACACCCTGGCCGAGGCAGCCGTCCCGCTGGACCCCCGGCAACTCAAGGACGAACTCGGCGAATCCGTGCGGAACCTCGGCGAGGAGGGCAAAAAGAAGGGCGCCACCACCACACTGCCCACGGCCCTCGGCATCCTGCAGGCGCATGGCCGGATCCGCCGGGTCCCGGCCAACGGGCGCCTGGACCAGCAGCGCTACGCCTACGAACTCTGGAACCTGCCGCCGAGCCCGCTCGACGACGACGAGGCCCGTACCGAGCTGATCCGCCGCTACCTGGGCTGGACCGGCGGGGCCACGTTCAAACAATCACAGTGGTTTACGGCCTTCACCGTGGCCCAGAGCAAGGCGGCGCTGGCCGCGGCCGGCGCGGCGGAGGTTCCCACCGCGGCCGGTGAGACGCTGTGGATGCTGCCAGACGACGTCGAACAGCTCGCCGCGTTCGAAGAACCGGCCGACGAGCAGATCCAGTTGCTCGCCGGAACGGATTCCCTCGCGCTGTTGCGGCGCAATGCCGCCGAACTGCTGGCCGAAGAGGACCAGCACACGCAGGCCCTGGGCTCGCTCGCGCTCCAGGCCGACCTCCCGGACCATCCCGTCTTCGACCGGGGCCGAATCATCGGGCTGTGGCAATACGATCCGGGCAAGGAGCGGATCGTACCCTGGCTGTTCCACGCACCCACGGCCGCGGTGACCCGGCGGATCGCCGAAACCGAGGACTGGATCCGCGAGGACCTGGGCGACTTCCGCGCCTTCAGCCTGGACTCACCGGCCATCCGGCAAAAGCGGATCGACAACCTCGCGGCAGCCGCAACAGGTTCCGCCGCCGGCAGGTAGCGCCGCAGGGACGGACCAAGCAAGGGGGAAGCGCGATGGCGAAGGCTCAGGCGCCCCGGTGCCCGGCGAAGAAGTCCCGCAGCAGCGCGGCGCATTCCTGCTCCCGGACCCCGCCGTACACTTCAACCCAGTGGTTGAGCCGGCGCTCGCGGAGGACATCGAACACGGAGCCCGCGGCCCCGGCCTTCTCGTCCCACGCCCCGAACACCACCCGGGGAATCCTGGCCAGCACCACGGCCCCGGCGCACATGGCGCAGGGCTCCAGCGTCACCACCAGGGTGCAGTCCTCCAGGCGCCAGCCGTCACCGGCCTTCCCGCCCCCGGCGCTGAGGTCCTGCAACCGCGCGGCAGCCGCACGGATGGCCACCATCTCAGCATGCGCCGTCGGATCCCCGAGCGCCTCCCGTTCGTTGCGTCCGCGGCCCAGCACGGTGCCGTCGGGACCAATGACGACGGCGCCGATCGGCACGTCCGCCGTGGCCAGCGCGGCACGGGCCTCGCCCAGGGCAAGGCCCATCCATTCGGCATGGCGGGGCTCGGGGGAAGTCATGGCTCAATGATAGTTTCGAACACTAAGCGTGCTGTGCAGCACGGAGGAGTCAGGAGACAGACGTGAGTGCCTTGAGTGAGCGCTGGGGCAAATGGGTGGTCCCGTACGCGGCCCTCTGGATCACCATGGCCGTAGGCGGCCTGATCGTCGTCGTCCTGGCGCTCCTGGGAGCTGAAGTGTACGACAACGTGGTGGACGAGGCAGGCCTGGCGAACCTGGACAAACCTGCCCTCGCCCTGGCCGAGGACATCCGGACCCCGGAGTTGAACGCGGCCGTCACCGGCTTCACGAATATCGGCGGAAGCATCGGCATGCCGATCCTGGCAAGCATCCTCACCGCCTGGCTGACCTGGGTGAACCGCACCTGGCGGCCGATCATCCTGGTCTGCGGCGCCGCCGCCGTGTCCACCACCGCCACGACGTTCAGCAAGAACCTCGTTGGTCGCTCCCGCCCGGACTTCATCCACGCCGTCCCGCCGTACGAGACGTCCGCGTCCTTCCCCAGCGGGCACGCCCTCAACACCACGGTGGTGATCGGCGTCGTCGTGTATTTGACCTGCCTGCAGCTGAAAAAGACGTCGGCGCGCGTCGCCGTGATCGCCGCGGGACTGGTCTTCGTTGTGGCGATGGGCCTGAGCCGGGTGTTCCTGGGACACCACTGGATGACCGATGTCATCGCCGCCTGGCTCCTGGGCCTTGCCTGGCTGGGCATCGTGATCCTGGCCCACCGGCTCTTCCACGTGATCCGCCACCGGGAGCATGCAGGCCCGGCACCCACCTTCGACCACCCGGCGCACCTCCGCGATGGCCGCGCCAGCCGCCCCGACGGCAAGACGGGCGGCGGCCCGGCCGGCAGCGCCGCCGGGAGCGAGGAGAGCGCCCACGGCACAAGCACTCCGGAGGGCAAGGACGACGTCGGCGCCCGCGGTCCCACGGGCCGGCCACCAGCCGCCGGGTGATAGTTTTGACCCATGCGCACTTTCGTTGTGGACCACCCGCTGGTCGCCCATAAGCTCACCGTTCTGCGGGACAAGAACACCCCGTCCCCGGTCTTCCGCCAGCTCACCGAGGAACTGGTCACGCTCCTGGCGTACGAGGCCACCCGCGAAGTCCGCACCGAACCGGTCACCATCGAGACCCCGGTCAGCACCACGATTGGCACCGCTTTCACCAAGCCCACCCCGCTGGTGGTCCCCATCCTGCGGGCGGGACTTGGCATGCTCGAGGGCATGACCAAGCTGGTCCCCACCGCCGAGGTCGGCTTCCTGGGCATGGCCCGGGACGAAGAGACCCTGGACATCATCACGTACGCCGAGCGTCTCCCCGAGGACCTCACCGACCGCCAGATCTTTGTCCTGGACCCCATGCTCGCCACCGGCGGCACCCTGCGGGAGGCCATCAAGTTCCTCTTCAAGCGCGGCGCGTCCGACGTCACCTGCATCTGCCTGCTGGCCGCCCCGGAAGGCCTGGCGAAGCTGGAAGAAGAGCTCGCCGACGCCAACGTGACGATCGTGCTCGCCTCGATCGACGAGAAGCTTAACGAGAAGTCCTACATCGTCCCGGGTCTGGGCGACGCCGGCGACCGCCTCTACGGCGTCGCCGGCTAACCAGCCACCGGCGGTGGAACCTGCCCTCGCGGCGGGTTCCCCGCGCTTGCTACTGCCCTACCGGAAATCGCTGTCCGGGACTAGCCTGTGCCCCATGGACTGGAAACTCGAACTTGTCTTTGTCCCTGTGTCCGATGTGGACCGCGCCAAGGATTTCTACGTCAACAAGGTGGGCTTCAACGCCGACTACGACGAGCGGCCCACGGACGGCATCCGGTTCGTCCAGCTGACCCCGCCCGGCTCCGGCTGCTCGATCGCCATCGGAGAGGGCCTCACCGACGCCCCGCCGGGCACCGCCCCCAGCCTGCAGCTTGTGGTCAGCGACATCCAGGCCGCCCACAAACAGCTCAAGGACAACGGCGTGGACGTCAGCGACGTCGACGTCCAGGACTGGGGGCACTTCATCCACTTCGCCGATCCGGACGGCAACAAATGGGCGGTGCAGTACCTGCCCAACCGTCCTAACGGCTGAGCGCCTAGTACCAGTTGTTGGCGTAGTGGAAGTTCAGGGCGCCACACGGGGAGCCGTAACGGTCCTTGACGTACTCCAGGCCCCAGTTGATCTGGGTCCGGTAGTTGGTCCGGTAGTCAGCGCCCGCGCTGGCCATCTTCTCGGCCGGCAGGGACTGGACCACTCCGTAGGCCCCGCTGCTCGGGTTGGTGGCAGTCGTCTTCCAGTCCGACTCCTTGGTCCAGAGCTTCAGCAGGCACTTCATCTGGTCGGGGGCCCAGCCATAGGTGCCCAGCTTGCCGGCGGCGTAGGCCTGCGCCCCGGCAGGGTCATCGATGGCAGCGGGGGCAGGAGCCGGTGCGGGAGCCGGGGCCGGCGCAGGTGCGGGAGCCGGGGCCGGCGCAGGTGCGGGAGCCGGCGCAGCTGCCGGGGCTTCGGCAGGCTTGGCCTCGGTGGACTGGGCCGCGGCGTCGCCGGTGGGGATGGTGGTCTGGTTATCGACCCTGACACGCTCAAAATCGAGCTGCGTCAAGGGATCCGCCGTCGCGGCTGTTTCCGTGGAAGCCGTGCGGGCAGCTGTCTCGGACGCCTGTCCGGCGGCGCCGACCCCCACAAGCACCGCACAGGTGGCGGCAACAACGGCTGCCCGGCGGCCGGTGGAGCCGAAGTTCTTGGCCAACCGGGACAGGGCTGAACTGGGTTTGGCCGGTTCGGCGCGGTGGCGCGAGAGCTCGGAGCGGGTCTTCTTCGCAACGCCTTCAGGGCGCATTTGTGGCTTAATTTCAGTCATAATCGCCTCTCAACGCCTGCGGAGTTAGCTGTCGGGTTCGGATGGTCATCCGGCCGCACGGAATCTCACGTGTCGGCTTCACCCCAAGGGTGCAAGATGCAGAAAATGCCCGGGAACTCTGGGTCCCCCGCCTCTGCCTGGTCCAGCGGAATCCGGGAGGCGGCAGAGTTTGGCGTGCATCCGGATATGCGGCGCCAGTGATGGCCGCACCCTAAAAACCGTACAGGACGCGAATACTAAAGTCACATTTGGGTAACGGGCATCACGACGGCGGTGTGGCGGCTTGCGCCGCGGGACCCACTGCGACGCCCGCAGCGGAGGCGGGCAGCCGCACCACAAATTCGGTCCGGCCGGGAACCGACGTCACGCTGACCGTCCCACCATGGGCCTCAACTATCGACTGCACGATCGAGAGCCCCAGCCCGCTGGTTCCCTCAGCAGAAGAGGTTGCGCCGACGGCGGAAGCCGGCGAGCCGGCCGTGGCGGAAGCGGTCGCGGCGGACGGGGGCCGGGGAGGGCGGAGCGGCAGGTGCGGCAGGTGCGGCAGGGGCCTGCGCACGGCTGACGGCGTCGTGACCGGCACCGGATTCTTCCGGGAAGCGTCCGCCCGGGTGAAACGTGCAAAGACGCGGCCCAGGAAGTCGGGGGCGATCCCGGGGCCGTTGTCCGTCACCGTCACGAGGGCACTCCCGTCCGGGGTGCGCTGCACGCCGGTCACCACCGTCGTGCCGGGTCCCGCGTGCTTGCGCGCGTTGGAGAGCAGATTGGCCAGCACCTGGTGCAGCTGGCTGGCGTCGCCGCGAACCACCACAGGCTCTTCGGGGAGTTCCAACTGCCAGACGCGGTCGGGGGCCATCACCTTCTCGTCGCTCACCGTCTCTACGGCCAGCTGGGTGAGGTCCACGTCGCTGAGCTTGAGCGGCCGGCCCTCATCCAGCCGGGCGAGCAGGAGCAGGTCCTCCACCAGTGTGGTCATCCGCTCGGACTGGCTCTGCACGCGGGCCAGGGATTTTTGCCCGTCGGGGGTGAAGTGTTCGGTCATCCTCATCAGCTCGGTGTAGCCACGGATGGCCGTCAGGGGTGTGCGCAATTCATGCGAGGCGTCCGCCACGAACTGGCGGACCTTCATCTCGCTCTCCTGCCGGGCTTCGAGGGCGTTGGAGACGTTGTCCAGCATCAGGTTCAGGGCATGGCCAACGCTGCCCACCTCGGTTCCCGGATGGGCCGCAGCCGCCGGTACCCGGACAGCAAGTCCCACCTCTCCGGCGTCGAGCGGAAGGCGCGAGACCTGCGTCGCCACTTCGGAGAGCTGATCCAGCGGCTTCATGGTCCGGCGGATCAGCGCCGTCCCGGCAAGGCCGATCACAACGAGGCCGCCGGCGGATACGAGCACCGTGGTCCAGACCAGGGAGGCCAGTGTGTTCTGCTTCTCCGCCAGCGGGAGGCCGGTCACCATCACGTCGCCGTCGGGGGCGTGCGCAGCCACCAGCCGGTAGGAACCGGCGGAAAGGGTCCGGTCGACGGGCTCGTCGCGGGGCGAGAGGTTCAGCAGGATCTCGTCGTCTCCGCCGGTGAGTGACTTGCGGGTGGCGTCCTCCGCAAGAAAACCGGCGCTGCGGACCGAATCATCCACGATCCTGGCGTTCAGGGTGCCGATTCCCTGGCCCCGTGCCTCAAGGGGATCGGACCGGCCGCCGGAGCGGCCAAAATCGCGGGCACGGTCCGAGGCCTGCTGCAGCTGCTTGTCCAGCTGCCGGGTCAGGAACAGGTCCATCGAGGCATAACTGACAATTCCTACCGCTCCGCAGATCGCCACGAGCAGCGCCATGGCGACGAGGACAAGCCTAGTGCGCAGGTGCCAGGTGGACGGGTTGCGCCAGTTGGGCCCGGTGGTGCCGGAGCGTTCGGGCACGGATCAGTCCGCCGGCTTCAGGACATAGCCGGCGCCCCGTACCGTGTGGATCATGGGCGGGTGGACGGCGTCGACCTTCTTGCGGAGGTAGGAGATATAGAGTTCCACGATGTTGGCCTGCCCGCCGAAGTCGTAGTCCCAGACCCGGTCCAGGATCTGGGCCTTGCTCACGACTCGCTTCGGGTTCTCCATGAGGTAGCGCAGCAGCTCGAACTGGGTTGCCGTGAGGTGCAGTTCTTCCCCCGCTCGCCGCACTTCGCGCGTATCGATGTTCAGGACGAGGTCCCCGACGACCAGTTCGGCAGTATCCATTGCTGCCACCCCGGAACGCTGGACAAGCCGGTGCAGCCGCAGGAGCACCTCCTCCATGCTGAACGGCTTCGTCACATAGTCGTCCCCGCCGGCAGCCAGCCCGGTGATGCGGTCCTGGACGTCGTCCTTCGCCGTCAGGAACAGGGCAGGCACCTCCGGCGCGAAAGCGCGGATCCTACCCAGCAGTTCAACGCCGTCGAACCCGGGAAGCATCACGTCGAGCACCAGCACGTCGGGACGGAAATCTTTGGCAAGCTTCACGGCTTCGGGGCCATCCGCGGCGACAGCAACCAGCCAGCCCGCCATGCGCAGGCCCATGCTCATGAGCTCGGAGAGGCTGGGCTCGTCGTCCACGACCAGGGCGCGGATGGGGGAGCCATCCGGATGGGCCAGCTGGGGGAGATTGTTGGTCATGGAGTGCGAAGTGGCCATGGGACTACTCTCCGATCTGCCGGTTAGGTGCGCCTTTGGGGATCCTGTGCGGCACCTGTGAAACCCAGCCTAGCGAGCTGGACATCCCGGGACGGCCGGGCGGCCGCAATTGTCGGAATCCCGAGGTGACCACTCTGTGGGACGGCCGCGGGCTATTGATAAGCAGGCGAACTGTCTGCCCGTGTTGCCTTACGGTGAATGATTTCTGCATTGGGCCATGCTTGCGCGAAGAATCTTCGGCCAACGGGCCCTCAGTGGCCCCCGATAACCAGAACAGTTGTTATTTTATCGGCAGGGCAGAATTGTGATCTGCGCTACAAATCGCCGTTTCGTCTCACATGATGGACATTCGGATCCATTGTTACTTGCAAGTTTTCATTGTTACGTTGCACACTTCAATTGTGAACAAGAACTCAACAGCACCTGCAGTCGCAGTTTTTTGGATCAGCACACCCGCTGATACCGATATGCGTTGTTGTCGAATGCACGCCTAACTTTTACACCCCAAAAGTTTCTAGGCATTCGCCCCCAGCCCAGCGTAGGGCGTCCCTCCCCAGTTTTTCATTGCGGGGAAAAGTAGCATTCGAGCCGCGATGACGGCCATTCACATTGAGGTAAGCAATCCATGTCAGTTGCATCCGGATACGTCCACATCTCCGTCCGTAACGCCGGCAAGGCCGGCCAGGCCTCCGGTATCCGCCAGGGCTTCGGCAGCCGTGCGTCCTTCGCCCCCGCCGGATCCGGCAACAGCTTCCCCGCCCCGGGCTATGCACCGCAGGGATACAACCCCAACTCCTACGGGCAGCTCCGCGCTGTTCCGCCGGCACCGGCCACCGCCCCCACTCCCGTGATCGCACCGGGTGACGGCAGCCCCGTCCGTCCCGTCCCCAACGACAACGTCGCCCGCGGCTTCGTGCTCTACATGGGGATCGACGAGGAAACCGCCGCCGCCGCCGGCACCTCCATTGCCAAGCTGGCCCAAGAGATCAGGGCCTACGCCCAGTCCCTGGTTTCCGGCGCGGAAAGCTACGCCGCCGTCGCGGTCGCCCCGGCCAGCGCCCCGGGTTCCGCGCTCGACGTCGTCCGTTCCACCTTCGGGGACCCCACGGTGGGCGCCCGCCAGCGGTCCGAGTCGGCCCGCCTGCAGCAGCCGCAGGACCCGCGCCCCTCAGGTGTGCTGATTGACCTTGCCCGCCGTGAGGTGGCGCTCGACGGCGAATCCCTGAACCTCACGTTCAAGGAATTCGAGCTCCTCAACTACCTCGTCGAGAACGGCACCCGCACCGTGGGCCGCGACGAGCTGCTCGAGGGCCTGTGGCGGAACGCCGAAGAGGTGCCCAACGAGCGGACCATCGACGTCCACATCCGCCGCCTGCGCTCCAAGCTCGGCCGCCTCGCCAACACCGTGCGCACCGTGCGCGGCCAGGGCTACCGCTTTTATGAGCACCCCGAGGTCGTAGTCTGGGCCGCTCCGGAATACTCGATCTAGCTTTCAGCCCGCGCAAAAGCGCCCGTCCCTTAACTGGGGCGGGCGCTTCTGCTTACCCCGGCGCGTTTCACGCGCGGAGGGCGGCACTTTGCCGTGCCTTAGACACCTCCTTCGTTCCTCAGTCGGCGATGCGGCACTACGCAAAGCGTCGCCCTCCGCGCTTGCGTGACAGTGAAATTAGCCATCCTCCTGTTCCGTAGCGGGCGGGGTTCGGGGGCTGGCTGACGGGTGTTGGCCTCCGCAGCTGTTGGGTGGGGGTTGGGCTCTGTTGTGTTTGCTGGGTCCGGCGTAGTCTCGGAGCGTTGGGCCGACTATTGGGAGGAAGACATGTCTGTTGCACGGATCACTACCCTGAGCGCGAACTCCAAGACCTCGTTTGATGCCGCCATCAAGGAGGGCATTGACAGGGCAAACAAGACCCTGCGCAATGTCACGGGGGCGTGGGTGAAGGAACAGAAGGTCGAAATCAGCGACGGCGCTGTGGTTGCCTGGCACGTCGTGCTTGAAGTGACCTTTGTCCTTGACGACTGAGCGACCGCTGGCGGGATGCGCGCCCGTGGGCCAACCGCCGCACTAGGATTGAGCCATGAGCGCGCATCACATCAAACGGCTGGTGATCATGCGGCACGCCAAGTCGGACTGGCCCGGCGGCGTCGCGGACCATGACCGGCCGCTCGAAGAGCGCGGCCACGTCCAGCTCGCCGGTCACCGCTTCGGCGGCACCCGGAACGCGCCGGGCCTCGCGCAGGAGCTGCGGCGCCCGGAGCAGTGCCTTCGACGGCATGCACGCGTAGAACGAGCACTCGCCGCCGACGAGCTCGCGCTCCACGAGCGCCGTGCTCAGCCCGCCGTCCGCGACCCGCCCGGCCAGCACCTCACCCGCCGGCCCGGCGCCGACGACGACGACATCGAAGGAGTCCTCTGTGTCGGATGCCACGCTCCCATCGTATGCCCGCTGCGATCATCCCGAACCGTGGAGGTCGCCGCGCCCGCCGATTTCGTCGCCGATACCGCCGTGGCTGCGGCGGGGGCAGGCGTGTGGGGGATCGAGATCCGCGACGAATGGTCGGGACCGCCGGGCCCGAACGGGGGCTATGTAGCGGCGCTGATCCTGCGCGCGATCCGCGCCGAGGTCGGTGACCCCGCTCGCGAGCCGCGGTCGCTGACCATCCACTACCTGCGTCCGCCCGCGCTCGGCCCGGCCGAGGTGGCGGTCGCCGTCGAGCGCTCCGGCCGCTCCGCTTCCACCTGCACCGCCCGCCTGCGTCAGAACGGCAAGGACATGTGCATCGCCCTCTGCGTTCTCAGCGCCGACTTCGAGCCGGCGATCGAGTTCGATGCGCCGGCGCCCGTCGTGCCCGCCGCCGACACGATCGAGCCAATGGCCGTCCTCGCTGAGCAAGCGGACGGTGCTGCTGACGGCGCCCAGCGCGCTGTTCGATGGCCAGCGCTTCTGGGTCAGCTACCTCGACCCGCGCGGCGGGGGCGCCGCTACGGTCGCCGAAGCCTACCGGAACCTGCTCGGTTGGTTCGAGTACCGGCCGCCCTCGATCTGGAGCCTGGACCGGTACTGCGCCGTCCCAACGCGCTACAACGCCTTCCGCGCGGCGCTGTTGATGGCCCTGGCGGCACTGCCGGACAAGGTCCCCTACCCGGTCACTGGCGACGGAATCCCTCAGCAATGGCCCGGAGACTATTACTGGCTGTTTCCGGCGATGGTCCTGATGCTGCTGGGGATCTTCCTCGAGGGGCTGTAGCCGGCCGCCGTGCGGGCCGCGCTACCGCTCTACGCCAGCGGCTCGAAACGCGCCGTGAAGTGGCGCAACTGTGCCGGCTGCTCCACGATCCGGTAGCC
>CALMVY010000359.1 GCA_937873245.1 uncultured Arthrobacter sp.
AGCGGAAAACCGGGAATGTTTCGGCCAAATAGTGGACTGCCGTCTCACCTGATGGACTCCGGTGCTGCGGCGGCTCAGTTCAGGTGAGCGGCGTCACGCAGTTCGGGGGCCTCGGCGACCGACTGCGCCTCGGCCTTCAGCATGGTGAGGACCTGCTGGATGGTGGTCCGGACGGCGACGTCCGGACGCGCCAGGGCAACAATGCTGCGGCTGGCCTTGACCCCGGCCAGCGGGCGCAAGACGAAGCCCCTGCCCTGGTTTTTCAGGGCCGTATAGCGCGGGAGCAGGCTCAGCCCGTGCCCGGCACTGACGAGCGCCTCGAGGACCCGCAGATCAGGGAACAGCTGGGCGCGGACTGCCGGGGAATCGGCCTGCACTTCGATCTGGCGAAGCACGGTATCGAACGGGAAACCCTCCGGCACGCCCATCCACGGAACTCCGATCAGGTCTGCAGCGCGCAGCGTCTCCTTGCCGGCGAGCGCGTGGCCTTCGGGGATTGCGACGTCGAGGGGCTCGTCCAGGAGCGGCACCACCGTCAGCCCGAGCCGGGCGAAGACATCGGGCCCGTCGACACTGTGCGCCAGGACAATGTCATAGTCGGCCGTTAAGCCGGCGAATCCGGCCACGTTGGGATCCTCGAAGTGCGCCTGGAAGCGGAGACCGTCGATCGCCTTGACGCGGTGCAGGAGTCCGGGAAGGAACATCTCGGCGGCGCTCGGGAAGAATGCCGCTTTGACGTGGGTCTGCCAGCCGCGCCGGTAGGTGTCGATGGTGGCCTCCGCGCGGGCCATGGCAGTGGAAACCTCGGCGGCGGCTCCCGCCATGGCGAGTCCTGCCTCGGTGAGGCGCACCCCCCTGCCCGACTTCTCAACCAGGACCACGCCCAACTCATCCTGCAGGGTCTTGAGCTGCTGCGAGACGGCGGAAGGCGTTACCCTCATGGCCTCGGCGGTGGCCCCGACCGTGCCGCGGTCGGCCAGTTCCCGCAGAATCCGCAGTCGCTTGAAATCCATGAACAGAGGCTACAGGGCGGGCGGTCTGGAGGGTGGACAGCCCCCTCAGGCAGACGTACCGTCAAACAACGGCAACCTTGCCTTGTGGACAGAAAGGCCCTGCTATGGATTGGATCATCTGGCTCGTCGTTATCGTGGCGATTGTCGCCGTCGTCTGGTGGCTCCTGAACCGCAACAGCTCCCGCGGCCGCTCCGGAGCCGCCGGCACGGGCACCGGGCCCGCCGCCACCGACGATTCCACGCCTCCCCACCTGCACGACGCCGACCACGGACCGAGCCACCGCGGCGCCCTGTCCGGCGGCGGTTCCTCCCCGTCAGCGGCGGCAGCCGGCCTGGCCTGGATGCCCACGTCCGCGGGATTTAACCAGGCCGAACCCGGAGCCGAACCGGAACCCGCTCCCGACCCCGTTGCCACGGCCGAGGATCGGGCGGCCGTCGAGGCCCACGCGAAGGCTCGGGCGGCGGCGGCTGCTGAGGTGTCTGGCGCCGAGACGTCGGGCGCCGGCGTATCGGGAGCCGGCGCTGCTGAGACGGCGGGCGTTGCGTCCACGCCCAGTGGTGCAGCGGCGCCGGCCGAAAGCCCGGAATGGGAAACCCAGTGGTCCGCGACGCCGCCGGCCGAACCGCATGCCGCCGTTCACCCGGAACCGGTTCACGGCGCCGGTGCACACGCTGCGGGCGCCGGCGTTGCGGGTGCCGCCGCCGGTGCAGCAGCAAAACCGGCAGGCGCCCCCGTGCACCATCCGGAATACACGGAACCCCACGCCCCGACCCTCCCCGGCGCCGAATCGGCTGCGGCGGAGGCGGCCCTCGACGCGGAGCCCACTTCCACCACGGAAGCCGGATTCACGGCGGAGCCCGGGGGGCACCAGACTGCCGGACAGGCAACGCAGCCGCCGGCAGCGGCCCAGTCCCCACTGGCAGCGGCTGGGGCCCGGGAGACCGCCCTGTCCTCCGCCGCGTCCGAAACAGCCGCCAGCCATGAAACCGAGCCCGCCGGCCACCTCGCTGCCGACCAGCCGTACGGCGAGGGATCGGCGGCACCGGCCGCCGACGGCAGCGGGCCCGAGGGCTTCACCGTCAAGGGCAACGCCACCTCGATGATCTACCACGACGAGACCAGCCCCGCCTTCGCGGAAACCCGCGCAGAGGTGTGGTTCCTGTCCGCGGCCCACGCCGAGGCCGCAGGCTTCCGGCCCCCGCGCCGGACGCGACAGTAGGCCGCGGTGGGGTCTACTGCCAAGTCGCCGGGCTGGAGGGGGCCAACGATGACGGGGCCAGCGGCAGGGCGCCGGGAAGCAGCTGATCCGCGGCGCGCCGCGCCGTTGGCCTCCCGGTCCGCGTCCGCACGATCCGCGGCTGCGCGATCCGCCGCCGCACGTGGCTGGGTAGGCCTTGCGGCCGCCGTCGCGATTATGCTCAGCGGCTGCACGCCCGGCGGTACCGTCGCGCCCACCGGCACCGCTCCCCCACCCGGCAGCGGCACCGCGACCCCGGGCACGCCGGGCACGCCGGGGTCCAGCGCCTCCGGGAGCGGGCCCGGCGTGGACCGGCCGACAGTTGTCGAACAGATCGGGGCCGAACTGCAGGTGCCGTGGGCCACGGTCTTCCTGCCGGACGGCACCGCCGTCATTTCCGAGCGCGAGAGTGCCCGGCTCCGGACCATCGAGTCCGGCGCTGGCGGCAGGGCAGGCACGATAGGCACGGTGCCCGACGTCGTACCTGAAGGCGAAGGCGGTCTGCTGGGGCTGGCATTGTCCCCAGACTTCGCCACGGACCGCTACCTCTACGCCTACTTCACCGCCGCCGATGACAACCGGATCGCGCGGCTGCGCCTCGAGGAGCGGGAGGGGAAGCTGCAGCTGGGGGCCTCCGAGGTCATCTTCAGCGGAATTCCGAAGGCGCGCACGCACAACGGCGGGCGGATCCGGTTCGGCCCGGACGGGTACCTGTACGTCGGCACCGGTGACTCGCAGCGCCGCGGCCAGCCGCAGGACCAGAACGCGCTCGGCGGCAAGATCCTGCGCATCACGCCTGAGGGTCGGCCGGCCCCGGGCAACCCCTTCAGCGACAACCCGGTGTACAGCCTGGGCCACCGGAACGTCCAGGGACTCGCCTGGGACAGCGCCGGCCGGCTGTGGGCGAGCGAATTCGGGCCCGACGTCGACGACGAGCTCAACCTGATCGTGCCCGGTGGCAACTACGGGTGGCCGGACGTCACGGGCGCACCGGGCCGCGCAGGCTTCCTGGACGCGAAGGTGGTGTGGCCGTCGACGGCGGAATCCTCCCCCAGCGGCCTCGAAATCGTCGGGGACACTGCCTACTTGGGTGCGCTTCGCGGCCAGAGGCTGTGGGAAGTTCCCTTGAACGGCGAATTCGCCGGCGAACCTGTGGGCTATTTCACACGACTGCATGGGAGGATCAGGGACGTTTCGCTGGCTCCGGACGGCCGACTGTGGGTACTGAACAACAACAAAAACCCTGATTCCGTGCTGGTTTTGGAGCTGCCCGGGTAGTGGCTGCAGCCACCGCCCGCCTCAATTTCACACTCCGCCCAAACTCGTGTAGAGTTTCATGTCGTTGCGGAGAACAACGCGGGAACAAAAAGACCGCAAAGAACGAAACAACAGATGCACCTCTAGCTCAACTGGCAGAGCAATTGACTCTTAATCAATGGGTTCCGGGTTCGAGTCCCGGGGGGTGCACCAACAAAAAAACCCCGTCTTTACTGGCTTTGAGCCTAGGAAGGCGGGGTTTTTGTTTTGGCCGCAATCTCGTGAGCCGAGACTTCTGGGGGTATAACATAGGCAGCCTGGCCTCGGGACCCCTATCATCTGACGTATGCGTAGACGAATTTTCGTCCTTGGGGTGGCGGCAATCCTACTGACCGGCTGCTTGGGCCCGTCCCCTCAACCGGAAGTATCGACAGCGGCGCCGACCGCCGCATCGACAGCAGCCACGCCTACGCCTACGCCTACGCCTACGCCAACATCGGGCTCGGCTGCGACAGATCTGAACTGGGGCGCGCCGATCGCCGGCGACGAGTTCGACTACACCGGCGCACCGGACCCCGGGAAATGGTCCGTGTACGACAGTGCCGGGCACGCGGGGAACGGGATTCGGAGCCCGCGGCAGGTCACTGTGGACGGTTCAAAAATGGTCATTACTGGAACGCCAGAGGGCACGACCGCTGGACTAAGCGCGAAATTTGGGGGGCAGAAGTACGGCCGGTGGGAGGTCCGCGCAGCGGGTTCGGGTGACAACGAGTACCATATGGTGTCGCTCCTGTGGCCCGATAGCAGGAATTGGCCGTGTGACGGCGAGGTCAATTATGCGGAGACGATGGGTGACTGGAACGTCATCAAGTTCTTCCAGCACTATTCGTGCGACAACCGGCAGGTGTCAGCGTCCAAGGCTCTGGACGTCTCCCAGTTCCATAACTACGCGGTGGACTGGTCTCCGAATGGGATGGTCGGCTACATCGATGGCGTGAAGTGGTTTGAGACCACGGACCCCGCGCACCAGCCTCCCGGTCCGATGCACCAGACCCTGCAACTGGACTGGTTCCCAGACAGCACTCCCGACGGCGCTGCCGAGATGCGAGTAGATTGGGTTCGCGTCTACGCGGCAGCCCCTCCCCCGCCGCCGCCATCCGGTGAGTCCTTTGAATTCGCCGCCACCGGAGATATGAACCCTGACGGTAACACATCCGCCACGTCACACAGCGGTAAGAACGCGGCCAGCATCATCGCCGGCCTCAACGACGGTTCGCTGGATAACTTCCTTGCCCTGGGCGATTTCCAGTATGACACGGGCACCTGTTCCACGCTCGAGGATTACAACCAGTTGTGGGGTCCGGCTAAGGCCAAGACGTACTGGACTGTTGGCCCGAATCATGATGTTGAACCCGGCCGGAGTGACGTTGGCCGGTACATGGATGGGCAGTGCGTGTCCACTGACAAGAGCGCGACGAACTCAGATCTGGGACGGTCCCAGGACGCGCTTGAATGGTATTCGTTCGACAAGGGCAACTGGCACATTCTTGTCGCGCCGACGGCCACATGGCGTTTTAACTCTGCGCGGGCGCAGGCGATGACCTCGGAGATGGATGCCGACCTGAAAGCGGCGAAGGCCGCTGGAAAGCATCTGGCCGTCATGTACCACGATCCGTATTTCACCAGCAACACATCAAGCCATACCCGCTTCAATAAAGTGAAGCCGTGGATTGACGTGTTCTGGGCCAACCGCGTTCGTGTGCTGCTGTCCGCCTCACAGCACAATTATGAGCGGACCTGCCCGGTTAACAACGAGGACCAGTGCGTTGAAGACGGGATGCAACAATTTCAGGTGTCCACTGGCGGGATCGGCCTCCGGGACTTCACCAGCGACCCCTCCTACGTGCAGCGGAAGTTTAGCGACACGTGGGGACACCTACGGATGAGCCTCAAGGCTGACGGCTCTTACACGTGGGAATTCCGCCCCGTTTCTGGCGGAATGCAGACTGACAGCGGGTCTCGAGGCCCTGGCTGATTCCTCGTCGGCGAGCCCCGCCGAGATGGCGCCGTAGTTCCCGGCGTGGATGCGCTCGATCTTTCCCCCAGCTCTCGGTCGCTGACTGCTCTGGCGGACACCGACCGGGACCGGCGCGCGTAGTACGTGATCGCGGCGAGCTGCGGCACGGCCTCGTCAACCTCGGCCCGGCTCGCCCGGATCCGCAGTGCCTATGGATTCACCCCGAGCTGCTCACCTATCCGGCGGAACGCGTCGGTCCTGGCGCAGGGTCGTTCCTTGCGATACGCCGAGGTGGAGGTCGCTGAGGAGCCGCCACCGGGCCGCGGGGCTCATGCGAGGAGTCCGAGGACGCGTGGAAGGAAGAGGACCGCGTACATCGCCCACATGGCGGCGACGACTTTGTGGCTGAGCGTTCGGCCAAGGATTTTCGGGCGGGTGGGCTGCCCGGTCTCCGCTCCGGCGCGTCGGAGCTCGAGCGCGACGAGGCTCACGAGCAGAACGGCGGTGGCGAGCAGTCCCGCGAGATCGATCAGGATCATGATGCGGCCTCCTGCCGTGCGCGTGCCACGCACGCGAGGATGGTGATGACGCCCATCGTCAGGACGCACGCCTGCCACGACCACACAGCGAGGTAGAACATCGCCGTGGACACCACCGTGAGCGTGGCGAGGCCAAGGGCCAGAACGAGCACCGCACCGAGCGCGAGATCGCTCACCTGCATGAGCCGGGCCAGGGCCTGGCCCGGGAGCAGGACCAGAACGGTAATCGCCGCGACCGCCTGCAGCGGTGCCGGCAGCCCGAGGACCGTCACCAGCGACAGCACGATGGCCCCGAGACCGAGCACCATGGTGTGCCTGCTGACGCCGCCGCTCATGGCGTCACCCGGTACACGCGTGCATCGCCGTTGCTGAACGCGAGCTCCACGCCCTCCTGCGCGCTCAACCACTCCTCCAGCTCAGCGAAGCCGCGCGCGCTGCCGGCGCCCTGGAGCACCAGACTGGCCTCCGACGAACGCATAAGCAACACCACGGCACCGCCAGGGCTGTTTCGGGCGAAATCGTAAACGAGCGGCCCGCACGTCGCCGTCGACAAATCCGACTGGCACATGTCATCAAACGTCCGGGCCCGGTGATCGAGGTAGTCCTCGCTGCGCCACGGCGTCGGGTGCGCAGCCGAGATAATCGACGAGCCAGGCGGCGCGAGACGCTGCACCTCGGCGACAGCGGCCATCTCATCATCGGTAAAAACGTCATACTGGGCATTCCCGAACCGGCCCGTCACCGTCAGCACCGCCAGCAGGAAACAGGTCAGCGCAAGAGCCCCCGCAGCACGCAAAGACGGCCGCGTGGGGTCCTGCGCGAGGTGGGCGGCAGGGTGTGAGCCGCCGTGCCCAGCATGGGCGGCAGGGTGTGAGCTCCCGTGCCCGGCATGGGCGGCAGGGTGTGAGCCGCCGCCCGCCGGAAGCAGCACCGAACACGCCAGCAGAGCGATGAAAGGCAGCGCGAACAGCGAGACACGTATCAGCATCTCCCCGCCATACAACTGCGCAGGAAACAACAGCAAAGGGGTAACGGCCAGGAGGACCACCCGGATATCCAGACGTCCCCTGCGCCAATCGCGCACAGCCCCCGCCGCGGCAAGCGCCCACAACACAAGAGTGAGAACGATCCGGACCTGCACCACGAGCACGTGCCCGGCAGTGCCGCTCAGACGGTCAAGGACATTCGCCTCGGTCGCACCCTGCAGCCCTGCATCCGCCAGCGGCGGATTCCCAATCAGATACGCACTCGCAGGATAGGCAAGCCAGAGCGTCAGCACAACCAGGGTAATCAGGGGCAGCCGGCCGGGCCAGAGACGCCCGCTCACAGTAAGAGCCGTAACCGCCAGGAGCACCATAAACGGCGTCAACTGATGGCTCGCGCAAATGACCGCAACAAGCAACAACACCACCACAAGCGCGCCCACCCGCTGCCCCGGCCGCGGCTCCACAGGCACCCGCCCCCGCCACCACGCCGCCAGGTCCGCACGACGATAACCGCCCAGAACCGGGCCCCGCGCAGCCAACGGACCAACAAGCAACGCGACCACCACGAGATACAGGAAGAAACCAAAAGCCTGCGGAGACAAATAATCCTGATCCTGCCAACTGCCCAGGCAAAAAACCCACAACACAAGCCAACGCCGCCGCGGATCCCGCGTCAGATAACCCGTCAGCACACCCAAAGCAGCGAGCCACAACCCCACGTTCACCACCGGCGCCCACAAAGCCACCGCCACCGGATCAAGACCCGTCGCCCCGAGCACCGTCGCCAGGAGCGCGAAGAAACCCGGCCAGTTGAAATACGCATCAGTATCCGGATCAATCCACTGCGTATCCGAAAGCGCATCCGCGATACCCAGATGACGGAACGCGACCTCACCCCGCGGCACATCCGTCACGAAAGCCGCAGTCCCGAACAGCACCAGCACCAGCACCACAACAAGCCACACCATCACCACCCGGCGCGCCGGACCCGCCGCATCCCCCCGCAACGCCACCACAAAAGCAACGTTCAAAACCAGGACCCCCACCCAGAACGGATAAGGCAACACAGCCACAAGCCCCAAATCACTGTTCACCGGCACAGCCACCGCCGACGCCGCCCCCACAGCAAGCGCCAACGACACCACACCCGCCACCACACACCACACCTCACGAGCCTTCCAACGCCCCCCCGTACGCGGAACCACCTCAAGCGTGCTCGTCATCGCCCCTCCCCCATGACGCGCCGGAAGACGACTCATCGCGCATCCCGCGTCACACGCCGGAGCACGACGAGCAGCCGAAGACCAACGCCCGCAGCCCCAACAGAAAGCACCACCAGCCACGCCAAGGCCATTGCGCTGGCACCCCTATCGGCAGCCCACAACGCCGAAGCACACAAAGCAACTCCAAGCACCACCCCGACCACGATCGCCTCCGCGTAGCGACCGCGGGCCCGGCACACGGCGTTGTAGGCCTGCAGTACCGCATACGGCACCAGCCCGGCCGCCAACCACCGCAGGGCGCCGGCCGACGAATCGGCGTACCGCTCGCCCAGCAGACTGAGCAGCGGGTTAGCGAGGATGACGAGGACGGCGGCAGCCATACCTCCCACGGCGAGCGACAAACGGAGACTCGCCCAGGTGTTCGACACCAGGCGGCCCGGGTCACGGACACCCTCGGAGAACTGGACAATGCCCATCAACATCGGAGCGGAGTAGGCGGCCCAGGCCATCATCCATGCGGGATACCAGTAGGCAGCTGCCTCCGGCGCCACCAAGTGCGCGAGCAGGAGCGGCAGCACCAGCCCGGGGGCGCGCTCCGTGAGGGTGAGGAGCTGGTAAGGAAGGCCCATCGCCAGCAGCGGGCGGCCACGCGCCGAGCGCAAGGACGGTCGCGGCCGGTAGCCGACGAGTCTTCGCAGCTGGACCGCACCAACGACGCACGCCACCGTCGTCCCGAGGGTCCAGCAGGCCATCAGCACGTCGGCGGGGGCGCCGTGCGCTTGCCAGGCCACCAGCGCAGCGGCCGCAAGTGAAACCCCGCCGCCCAACGCGTATCTTGAGGTCGCGCTGGCACCCCGTCCCAGCGCCACAAGCGCCTGGTCCAGCACAATGACCAGGGTGCCAGTGACGGCAGCCACGAGGAACGTGAGCCAGAAGAGAACCGAGACCAAGGCCGTGTCCGGCATCACGGCCGACTGCAGCACAAGGTAGCCGAGGGCCAGCGCGGTGCCGGCTACCGCCACGATGGCGAACGCGGCGTCCAGCACCCGCGAGGGCGGCTCCCCTCGCCCTACCGCCACGATCACGGCCGACCCGGCGCCCAACACCGCAAGTTGCGTGCAGATCATCACCGCCGAGACCGCTGCCATGGTGAGCCCGACTTCACGGTCGGACGTCGCGCGCGCGGCCACGACCCAGAACGCGAAACCCGCGCCCGTCTGGGCGGCCTTGGCCAGGACGAGGCCGAGCGAGCTGCGCAAAGGGGAATGCCGGACACTCGAGGCGCCCACGGCAACGGTCGCCCGCTCAGCTCTCACGACGCAAACCCCTCGCCATGGCCGTGTAGTTGTACCAGCAGAAGGCGACGTAGTAGCGCAGCCACCGAGGCTGGCCCTCGGCGAGACTCAAGGCGCTGCCCCGGACTGCCGCGGCGGCGGGCAGCAGCGCCAACCTCGCACCGCGCCAGCCGTGCTTGCGAACCATCCGTCCCAATCCCGTTCCGTCCATGAGGAACTGGTCGAGCGCGAAGTCGAAGTCGTCTGCGGCGAAACGATGTTCGACGAAGACCTTGCGTGACACCGCAGTTCGCAGCCCTGACTGCCGCATCCGCCAACGCAGCTCGATGTCCTCCCCCGACTTGAACGAGTCATCGAACCCCACGCCCAGCATCAGGTCCCGGTCAACGATCGTCGCCACGAGCCCGAACCAGTTGCGGCTGCGGCCGGTGCGATGGTGATGTGCCAGCGCCTGCCCCCAGTAGCCCGGTCCAGCGACACTCTCCAAACCCGCCTGGAGTGCGTCGTAGCCGCCCTCCACCAACTCCGTGAGCAGGTCGGCGACCCCGCCGGGCCCGAACACGACATCGGCGTCGACGAGCAGGACCCAACGGGTGCTGCTGCTCCGCACACCCAGCGTTCGAGCCCACGGCAGGCCACGGCCCTCGTCACTCAGGACCCGGGCACCGGCTGTGAGGGCGAGCTCGACGGTGCGGTCCGTGGAGCATCCGTCCACCACGATAATCTCAGCGACACCGGACTGACGCAGGGCCTCCAGGCAGCGTGGGAGCAGGTCCTCCGCGTTGCGGGCCGGAACGACCGCGGTAACCTCGGACGGGCTGTGACCCACTGAGTCCACCCCCTCAGATCTGCTCGTCAAGGACCGACGGCAGCAGTTGCTCGAGATACCGGACGATGTCGTCCGACGCCTCGTCCGCCGAGTACGCAGAGGGCACCTGCAGCAGGTGGCAGGGACGTCCGTCGAGCGCCTTGCTCAGCACAACCCCCTTCGCCGCGAAGTGCTCGCGCCACGGGAGGACGGACGTGGCAGCCAAGCCGGTCACGACCCGCTGTGAGAAGCCCGCCATCTCGATGTGGAAGTTGCCGAGCATACGGTCGACCATCCAATCGCTCGTCCGCTCGACGAGCCGTGACCGGGAGCCCTCGAAGCGCTCGATGTAGACGGCGGCCGCGAGCGGGGCCGACGTCGTCACTTCCCGCCCCGGGAACGCGGCTCCCGCCTCCACCATGCGGTGTTCCGGCGACCATCGCCGGGAGAAGTCCGCGAGGCGCGGATAGCGGATGACGTACGGGTGAACCACCGTGGTGAGACGGCCGACGCTGTCCGAGAGCTGTGAGGGGACCAGGGGCTTCCGGACACCTTCGAACAGGTGCGGGTAGATGGCCCGGTGGTGCGGCTTGATGAACATCGGCTTCGCGTAGCCGAGCATTGTGGCGTCCTCGGCGAGGAAGGCCCAGTCGTCACCCATAAACGACCACCCCTCGCGTCGCATCAGCTTGGCGGCAGTGCTCGTCTTACCGGTCCCTCCGGCGGCGGGAAGCGCAATCGCGTGACCCCGGTACGCCATCGTTGCCGCGTGGATCATGCCAGCTCCTCGACCAACCATGGCGGCATCGAGAACAGGGACCACGGAGGTCAGCAGCTCGCCCGGCCCGTGAATGCGCCACTGTTCTGCGTCCCTCACAATCTGGACGCGATCGGCTTGGAAGCGCACGCTGTTCTCCGTGTACGCGAGTTCGTGTTCAACCAGACCTGCATCCGGCATCGGCTCCAGCCGGTCATCGACGACGATGTCGGCCGGCCGCTCGGCATCGGTGGCGAAACACGCCAGCATGCTCTTGAGCTGGGCCGCTGCCGGCGCATCCGCGTCGACGCGAAGCATGACGCGGCCGTGGATGTCGAAGTGCAGTGACTTGTTCTTGGTCTTGGTATTGGTCTTAGTCTGCATGGTCCTCCCCTGTCTGAGTGGTGTCGGTCGGATGGTGTCTCGGCCCCAGCAACTACTCCATCCAAATGCCCCTAGAGGGGTTCGAAACCCCCGGCCGAGTGACTCTGCAGTAATGACCGTATGGTAGGCCTGCCGGGTAGACAACGGTAGTGACTACTCGCTTTTGCTGGGCGTCCTACTAGGGAATTTCGTGCTCCGGCCAAGGCCAGGGGCCTGAATCGCAACGGGTTTGATGGACGGCAGCGGTGTCCGCCGTCTTCAGGGATGCGCCCAAGTTTTCTTGATGCCCACGTCCCTCAGGTCGCCGGGCTGCTCGTGTTCCTGGCGCTGGTCGCGTTCCTGTTCGCCAACGTCCTGGAGCCGTAGGCGATCAGCCCTGCCAGACCCGGGCCCGGTCGGCCTCGCGCAGCCGGCGGGCCAGCCCGACCAGGATCTTGCGCGCGAGGA
>CALMVY010000360.1 GCA_937873245.1 uncultured Arthrobacter sp.
TGGACATACTGCCCATGTGCCCACTCCCCGCAGCGAAGAATGAGCATGTCCCCCAGGCCGGAGTGAGGCGGACGCCCGGGCTTAGGCCACGGAGCCTGACTCCAGGGCGGCGCGCAGGTGACGGACCGCCGTCGTGCCTCCGGCGACGAACCAGTCGAGGCCGTTGACGCGGACGACGTCGGCGGCGCCGCCGGCCGCGAGGACAATGGCTTTCCCGGGCAGCCAGTCCCACTCCGGGCAGCTGTGCTGGAACCAGCAGCCCAGTTCGCCGTCGGCCACCCGACTGAGGTCGCAGGAGCCGGAGCCGAACATGCGCAGCGCGGCGGCGGAGGTCGCGGCGCCGTGCCAGGGCATGGCGCACCTCGGGTCAGCAAGCCAGCTGGGATGGATACCGGTCCCGGCACCGGGGTCGGACAACGGGGCGTCGGAACGGCCGGCACCGGGAGCCCCCGGCCCACCGAAAGTGGTCAGCCGTTCGCCGTTGAGGGTCGCCGGCCGGGTTGTTCCGCCGAGCCAGAGCTTGTCTTCCTCCGGCTGGAAGATCCCGCCCAGCAGCACACCGGAGGAATCCTTAAGGGCGATCGCGGAACACCAGTACGTGGATCCGTGCAGGAAGTTGTAGGTACCGTCGACCGGGTCGATAACCCAGGTCCGGCCGCTGGTGCCTTCCACCGAGGCGCCCTCTTCGCCGAGGATGCCGTCGTCGGACCGGCAGCGCTGGAGCTGTTCCAGCACATAGGCCTCGGCAGCGTGGTCCGCGGCAGTGACGACGTCAGAAACCGACGTCTTTTGCCGGCCTTCCAGACCGGCCTGCCGCATGAGGAGCGCCAGGGTCCCGGCCTCGCGCACGAGGGCCTCGGCGAGCTGGTAGTCGTCCAGGGCGGGGTTGAGTTCAGCAGTGCTGTGCCGGCCGAGCCGGTGCTTTCCTAGTTCGGTCACGCGCTCCAGCCTATCGGCGCCCGCCGGGCAGTGAACAGGCGCATTGCGAACAGCGCCGCCCGGCGTCGCAGATCTGGGCGCTGAGCAGCACGTGCGTCCGGGCGATAATGGTGCAATGGCCAAGACACCCGCACAGCGGATCAAGAAGCACGGCGCGAACGCAGCCGTCCCCCAACACCAACTGCCGTCGGTGATCAACCCGAGCACCAGCCGGACGCCGCAAAAGGCGCAGAGCAACAGCAACCTGATCCTGATCGCCGGGGTTGTGGCGAGCCTCTTCCTGTTCTGGTACCTCCACCTGCTCACCCTGAACCAGCTCACCCAGCTCAGCGGCGGCGCCGCCATGCCGGACTCCCTGATCGGGGGCTTCGACCCGGGCTACGTGGAACAGCTGCGCTCCGCGATGGACGAGGACGCCCGCGGGCAGCTCAATTACATCCACAAAACGGCCGGCACGCTGTTCCCGCTGATCTTCGGCTTCACCTGGCTGCTGCTCATCGGCACGAACGTGGCACGCAAGGGACTGCGCTGGGCACTGTGGGCCGCGCCCCTGCTCTTCGCCGCAGTCAGGCTGTGGGGCAACGCGACGATCGATTCGATGATGTCCGCCCAGACTCTCGACGCCGGCCAGGTTGCCTTGGCATCGGGCCTCACCGTCGCCGGTTGGGTGCTGCTGGTGCTGAGCCTGGTGGCTGGCGGCGCCGCGGTGTTCCTGGGCCGCAAGCCGGCGTCGACCACCGCTCCCGCCACGGGACATGCACAGCCCTAGGCTGACGGCCCCGGCCGCGGGACAAGCCCAGCCCTAGGCCCGGCCACTGGACATAGCCCCACTATGTCCATTTCCAGCGAGCACCCGGGGGGCATGTCCCACTGAGGGTGTCCCGGAGACAGCCGGAACGCACCGCTAGCTGTGCTCAAAGCTCGTTTGCGAGATACTCCCGGGCCTGCTCCGCGCGCTGCGGGGCGCCCGCAGTTTCGAATTGCTCGGCGGCGCGCAACAGAACGTCCCTTGCCGCTTCATTCTTGCCAGTCGCTATGTACGCCCTGCCCAGTAGCAGGCAGGCCTCCCCGGTCCTTTGTGGAGAAATTCCATCCTCCAACCGGCAGAGATCCTCCAAAAGACCTATAGCAGTCGGCGCATCACCCGCCAGCAAAGTCCAGTGCGCCCGGTTCAGTTTCAATAGGTGATAGTCGTTCGAACTTCCGCCGATAACGTCAGTGGCAAGTTCTGCCCGCTCGATGCAGCGCAATGTGTCGGCGTCGGCGACGTCAGCAGCCAACCGCATGGCCGCAGACGCTTTGTTGAATTTCGCCCAGACGTCAAGATTCCTGGCGGGCGAGAATGTTGCGGCGGCAAGTTCGTGGTAGCGCAGCCCCTCCTCGACCTGGTTACAGAGGAATGCAACGTTGCCGATAACCCAGTACGCCTTTCCCGCCAGCTGCTCATCTACTTCTTCCGAAACGATATTGGCTAGGACGGCACACTCATTCCATGCTTCGTCTAGCATCCCGCAGTCTGCCAGTGCGGCAATTAATGCATGGCGGGCCTTCACGTTAACCTCGATGTCAGCGTCCTCCGCGGTTAATTCTGCAGCCGTCCGCGCCGAGTCAGCAGCTTGCTCCAGAAGCCCAGCTAGCTGGCTCGCCATTGCCAAGAGGATGTGCGCCTTTGCCATTGCCTGCGCAGTTGGGACCCCAAAGGAACCGTTCACCAGTGCAACAGCAAGCGTCGCCGCATCCTCGAACTCCCCGGCGTCCAAGAGGTTTTCTGCTTGAAAGAAACTCATATCCCATCCAGCATTCCGCTCCCCCGCGGCCACAGCCGTTGCCGCAGCTTCCTCCGCGCTCCGCGCGGCCGCTTTGAAGTCGTGTTCGCCCCGGTATTGCCGAGCCTGAAGCTCAGCGGCGAAATATGCGGGCGGCAGGGAATTTTGATGCATAACCCAATTATCCGTCCCCTAGGACGGAGAAATGTACACGACGTGCAAGTGAGAACGTCGCAGTGTAGGCGCAGGAGTCGCGCAGGCACGCACGGATAACACAGGAGTTATGGTTGAACGACATTTTGTTACTTCTAGGCGTGTCGGATGCCCCTATACTGAACTCGCACCACATGAGTCACATCAGCCCCTTACGTATCAGGAGTCCACATGAAGAAAACCCTCGCTACACTCCTCGTCGCCGGTGCGCTGGCTGCCGCAGGCCTTTCCGCATCTGCCGCCGTCTCTGCAACCGGAACCTCGGGTCAGGGCTCTGTAGTGGCTGTCGAATGGTGGCCGAACTCCACTCCGAAGAACTAACGGAGACGGCGTTAAAGGACGGTGGGTGTCGGATTCCGACACCCACCGTTTTAGCGTTCAGCCGTAAGGCTCCCCGGCCCAATCAAAGCCTCGATGTCCGACGCCGGAACGGGCCTGCCGAAGTAGTAGCCCTGGCCGCTTGAGCAGCCCAGCCGGACCAGCTCGGCGGCCTGTTCCGCCGTCTCGATGCCCTCGGCGACCGCTTTGAGCCCGCACGCGTGGATAAGGTGAAGCACCGCCTCCACGAACTTGCTCTCGTCCGCATCTGAGCCCAGCCCGTCGATCAGGCTCTTGTCGATCTTGACCACGTTGACCGGCAGCTTCCGCAGGTAGCTGATGGACGAATAGCCAGTGCCAAAGTCGTCGATTTCGAGCTGCACTCCCAGCCGCCGCAATCCGCTGAGCGAATACCGGTCCACGTCCCCTCCGTTGACGGCCATGGACTCCGTCAACTCCACAATGAGGTTGGCGGCGTCCACCCCTGTTTCGCGGAGGACGTCGCGGACGTGTTCAATCAGGTCGAGGTTCTGCAGCTCGGTGGTCGAGATGTTGACCCGGACGTTGAAGCTGGAGTCCACGTCCAGCTCCTGCTGCCAGCGGCGCAGCTGGCGTACCGCAGTCCTCAGCACCCAGTGGCCGAGGTCTACGATCATCCCCGTCTCTTCAGCCAGCGGGATGAAGGAATCGGGCATCAGGAGCCCCCGCTCCGGGTGGTTCCAGCGCACCAGCGCCTCAACGCCCTCAATCCTGCCGGTGGCCAGTTCCACTACCGGCTGATAGTGCAGCGTCAGCTGGTCCTGGAGGATCGCCTCGCGCATTTCGGTGATCATGACGCTCTGCAGCCGGCGGGCGTAGAGCAGGGCCGGCTCAAACACCTTGATACTGCTGTGCGGCTGGGCTTTGGCCGCGTACATCGCGGTGTCTGCTTCCATGACCAGATCGTCGACGGACTGCCCGGGTTCCGCCACCCGCAATCCGATGCTGGTACCGCAGGTGATACGCAGATCCCCGATCTCCAGGCTCTCACCGAGCGCCTTGAGGATTCTGTTGGCCACCCGGCGTGCCCGGACAAGGTTGGACTTCGGCAGCATGACGGCGAATTCGTCGCCGCCAAGGCGTGCAACGGTGTCAGTCTCCCGGACTGCGTCCTGGAGGCGCTTCGAGATCACCCGGAGGACGTCGTCGCCGGCGCTGTGTCCCAGTGTGTCGTTAATGCCCTTGAAGGAGTCCAGGTCCAGGACCAGCAGCGCCGGCGGCATTTCGCCCCGGGCCGTCTCGGCAAGGGCGTGGCTCAGGACCGAGTTGAGCGCAGTCCTGTTGGCAAGCTGGGTGAGCGGGTCAGTCAGCGCCATCCGCTCCAGCTCGACTTGGGCCTCGCGCAGCATCGCCGTTCGGCTTTCGACGCGTTCCTCAAGTTCCTGGTAAATAGTCTGCAGGTCGTCAGCCATCAGGTTGATCCCGGCAATGACGGCGGCGACGTCGTCCCTGGCACCAGAGTGGGGGATCCTGGTGGTCAGGTCACCGCCCGCTATTCGAACGATGCCTTCGACGAGGGCGTGCAGCCTGGGGTCGGGCGGATCAGTCTTCACTCTTGTATTGCCCTAACCAATCGATAGCCTCAGCCTCGGACGTGAAGAACTGCGCCGGGATTGTCTCGGTCTTTGACCGCAGCAGGTAGTGCGCGATCACGCGGTCGACAGGGCTCTCCCCCACGAGGGCGAAGGCTGAAGCGGCGATGGAACCGGCGTAAACCTGCCGGGCTTCGACGCTCACGCCCACCACACCGGTGATGACCAGCAGCACCGGCATGCGCCGGCCGTTGGCCAGTGCCCGGACCGTGGCTCCGGCCACACGTGCTTCGGGCCCCTCGATTTCCTCGTTGGCCGGAAGCGCGACTTCGATGATGCCGCCGTCGCGCATGCGGACACCGATCGGGACACCCGTTGGCGTCGTCGCCAGGCCCGGGAAACCGCCTCCCGTCGCATCACCGGGGATGCGCTCATCAGGACCGGCTGGCGCTTCGATCGTCATCGGGTCCCGGCCTGGCAGGAGGCGGGCGCGGGCAATTGGCAGACCAGCCGGCCCTGGCCGCGGGGAACAACGCCATCTCCTGGGCCCCCGAAGGCTGTCGCTGCATGAAAGTGCCGCAAGACTAACTGATCAGACATTCATCCCCAACGGACTCCACGGTCGGCCATTCGCCATGCACTGGAGTCACGCCGCGCACGCTGCACCGAAATGTTCCGGTGAATGCCCTCATGATAATCGAAGGTCGGCTCCGTTTGAGACATAAGACACCCCGGGGCCCGCTGCGCTCATCCGGTCAGGAACCAGCCGACAAGCGGCGTGCGCCCTGCTGGGCGAGGGCTGCCTTCCGGAGCGAACGGTCCCGGTGCACCCGCTGGGCAACCACCAGGCCCACGGCGGCCGTGCCGATGGTGATGGGGTACCCCATGAGCCGCTCCAGGGTACCGGGCTCCGGAACGTCCATCCCCGTCACGCCGCCGGCGATGAGCGCCCCCAACGACACGAGCCCGCAGACCAGGATGGGCGAGCTCAACGGAGTCTGCCGGAGCCACAGCAAGCCCAGCAGCA
>CALMVY010000361.1 GCA_937873245.1 uncultured Arthrobacter sp.
CCTTGCCGGCGGATCCCCGAGCGGGAGCCGGATGGCCACCACCGTTCCTTCGCCGGGTGCGGACTCGATGTCCAGGCTGCCGGCCAGTGCAGCGACCCGTTCCTTGAGCGATTTCAGCCCGTAGCCGGAGCCGTCGGAACGGCCGGCGGGGGCCGTGACCGCCGACGGAATGAACCCCGAACCGTCGTCGAAGATGTCCATCGCCACTTCGCTGCCCAGGAAGGACAGGGTCACGACGGCGGTGTCCGCCTTGGCATGCACCCACACGTTCGCGAGGCTGGCCTGCGCGGCCCGCAGCAGGGTGGTCCGGTAGGGGTTGGGCAGTTCCACCGGGACCCCTTCGAGGTCGAAGCGGCAGTGCAGCCGGGCGCCGCGGGCAGCTGCTTCGGTTTCAGTCTTTTCGCAGAGCCGCCGCAGGCTGTTCACCAGCGGGTCCTCCGGTGAGGCCTCCCCTGAGGTCTCCGCTGTGCTTTCTGAAAGGGCGGGGGGCTGCAGGCCGCGGACGAAGCTGCGGGCCTCGGCCAGGTTCGCCGATGCCGTCTCCTGGACAGTTTTGAGCCGGTGGCGGGCCGTGGCGGTGTCTCCGTCATCGAGCGCCTTTTCCGCCGAACGGCCCATCAGCACGATGCTGGAGAAACCCTGGGCCAGGGTGTCGTGGATTTCGCGGGCCAGCCTGGCCCGCTCGGCCAGCGTGCCGGCGTCGTGCTGGCTGCGGGAAAGTTCGGCGCGGGTGCGGCGCAGCTCCTCGGCCGCGAGCCGCTGGCTTTCGGCTTCCAGATAGAGGGCCCGGTACGCCAGTCCGGTGATCACGGCAAAGGCTGCCCCGAATGCCGGTCCCAGCACCATGGGCAGCTGCAGGGCGCCCCCGTCCGCTCCGGTGTTGTGGAACCAGAGGGCAACGATGACCAGCACAGTGCTCAGCGCGATCGCCGGCAGGGCCAGCCGCAGCGGCAGAACGTGCAGCTGCAGGAAGAAGATCGGGAATGCCAGCCACACGAAGTCGGCGCTTGCCCACATCAGCAGCAGCCAGATCAGGCAGACGGCCCCCAGCCACAGCGGCGAGTACGGCCGCGGGTCGAACCGGGAGGGGTCCGTGGAGTGGAGTTTCTCCAGGACGGTGCCCAGCAGGTAGACAGCGGCCAGAACCAGCGCGAGTCCCAGAGTGAGCCAGTCCGCGCCCCGGAGTCCGGGGCCGGCCAGCCGCACCACGGCGACGAGCAGGAGCACGGCGAAGCCGCTGTGAAGGCACACCCGGAGGACGCGCAAGATCACGGCGGCATTTGTTGTGCCTCCCGGGGCGCCCCCTGCCGGCGCGCTGTGAGCCTTGTCCTCCATGCCTTCAGCGTAGTGCCGGGCCGGCCGGGCACGGCCCGAATTTCCCGCGGCGGCGCCACTATCAACCATTTGGTTGACCCGCGGGTCAACCACTTCGCCGCGAAGGCCCAGCCACGCGGGCGATGCCGGCCCCGCGCCGCGACGGAAGGCTGGAGACAAGGCCACAACCCCGTTGAAAAGGACTCCCATGTATCTCGCTCTCCGCGACCTCCGCTTCGCCAAAGGACGCTTCCTGCTGATGGGCGGAGTGGTCGCGCTCATCACCCTCCTGCTGGTGCTGCTCTCCGGGCTCACCGCCGGTCTGGGCAACCAGTCGACGTCGGCCCTCGCCGCGCTGCCGTCCGACCAGATCGTCTTCGGGGCCCCCGCCGGGGACAGCGCCACGGCGTCGTTCACCGAGTCCGAGGTCACGCGCGCACAATTGTCGGAGTGGGCGGCCCGTGACGGTGTCGCGCGTGCAGAACTGCTGGGCATCAGCCAAAGCCGCTTCCAGGCGGTTGGTCCTGCCGGCACCCCGTCCGGGACGGCCAGCGTGGCAGTCTTCGGGGCGGAAGGCAGCGAGGGGGCCGGCGCGGCCGGCCTGGCGCCCGGTCCCGTGGCCGAAGGAACGGTGCTGATCGGCGCCAGCCTCGCTGAGGAACTTGACCTGCACGCCGGCAGCCTCGCCACCGTGGGCGGAACCGAACTGACCGTGTCCGGCGTCGTCCCCGACCAGTGGTACTCCCACACCGGCGTTGTCTGGACCACTCTCGGCGACTGGCGGAAACTCGCGCACATCACCGGCACTGACGCCGCCGCGACCGTCATCGCGGTCACCTCCGACGGCGGACAACAGCTCGACGTCGACGCCGCCAACGCAGCCGCCGGGACGGTCAGTGCGAGCCGGGACGGGTCGTTTCAGGCGCTCGGCTCCTACAAGAGTGAAAACGGCTCCCTCCTGCTCATGCAGGCGTTCCTGTATGGGATCTCGGCCCTGGTCATCGTGGCCTTCCTGACGGTGTGGACCGTGCAGCGCACTCGCGATGTCGCCGTCCTGAAGGCTCTCGGCGGTTCCTCCGGCTACATCCTCAAGGACGCCATGGTGCAGGCGGCGGTCGTGCTCCTCGCCGGGGCGCTGGCCGGGGGCGCGGCCGGCGTGATCGGCGGCGTCCTCGCCGGCGGGGCCGTCCCGTTCCTGCTGACCCCGCAGACCACACTGCTGCCGGTCGCGGGCATCGTCGTCCTGGGCCTGGCCGGGGCCGCGCTGGCGGTCCGGAGCATTACCCGGGTGGACCCGCTCCTGGCGCTCGGCGGCAACTAGCACCCGTACACCCCCCAATATTCTTCGAAAGGCATACACAGTGAAGACCGTGCTCAACCTCGTCAACATCACCCTCGAATATCCCGACGGCGACGGCAGCCTCAAGGCGCTCGACGACGTCACCCTGAGGCTCTCCGCGGGGGAATTCCTGTCCCTGGTCGGTCCCTCGGGATCGGGAAAATCCTCCCTCCTGGCCGTCGCTGCCACGCTCGTCAGGCCCACCGCAGGCCTCGTGCTGGTCGGCGGGACCGATGCCGGCGGGCTGTCCGAGGCGGACCGCACCTCGCTGCGCCGGGACAGGATCGGCATCATCTTCCAGCAGCCCAACCTGCTGCCGTCCCTCACCGCCCTGGAACAGCTGGTGATCGGGGACCACCTGCGCGGCAGGCCGGCCCGGGAGGCGGCCGGCCGCGCCGCGGAGCTCCTGGATCTCGTTGGCCTGTCCCCGGCAGCCGGCAAACGTCCCCACCAGCTCTCCGGCGGTCAGCGGCAGCGCGTCAACATTGCCCGCGCCCTGATGGGGGACCCTGCCGTGTTGCTGGTGGACGAACCAACGGCGGCCCTGGACCGGGAACGCAGTGAGGCAATCGTGCGGCTGCTGCGCCGGGTCACGGATGAGTTCGGCGTGGCCACGGTCATGGTCACCCACGACACCGGTTTCGTCCCGCTGACGGACACGGTGGCCAGCATGCGCGACGGCAGGCTGTCCGAGCCCCAGATGGTCAGCCCGGTCCCCGCCTGAGGTTGTCGCGGGGCTTGCCGCGGGGCTTGCCGCGAAGCCCTAGATTCCGAGGTGCGGGACCGCGAGGCCGAATATGTCCTTCAGGGCATACCTTGCGGCGTGGAGTCCCGGCATGCCGGTCACGCCGGGGCCTGGGGGTGTGGAGGAGGAGCACAGGTACACGCCGGGCAGGGGAGTCCGCCAGGGGGCCGGACCCAGTACGGGCCGCCGGATAATTCCCCGCAGGTCCATCAGACCGGCGCTGAAGTCCCCGCCGACGTAGTTTTCGTTGTACTCGCCCAGTTCGGCGGCGGTGGTGACGTGATGGCTGACAACAAGGTCCCGGAATCCCGGGGCGAAGCGCTCCAGCTGGGCCATTACGGCTCCAGCCATGTCCACGGTGGACCCGGCCGGTACATGGCAGTAGCTCCAGAGGATCTGGCGGCCCCCGGGGGCCCGTCCGGCATCGAAGCGCGAAGGCTGGGAGACCAGGACGTAGGGCCGGTCCGGATGCCGCCCCGCGGCGACGAGGTTTTCCGCCGCGGCCATCTCCGCCCGGGTGCCGCCCACGTGGACCGTGCCGGCGTCGGCCAGTCCGGGCGCCGCCCACGGGACGGGGCCGGAAAGGATGAAGTCGACTTTGCAGGCCGCGTTGCCGAACCGGAACGACTCGAGGGCGCGGCGGTACCGGTCAGGGAGCCTGCCGTCGGCCAGTTGCAGCAGGCCCGGTGGTGCCACGTCCAACAGCGTGGCGCGGACCGGGGGCAGCTCCGCCAGGGATCCGATCCGGGCCCCGGTTTCTACCGCCCCGCCGTGAGCTTCAATGTCCGCCACCATGGCCTGCGCGATCGCGGCGGAGCCCCCAATCGGGACCGGCCAGCCGACCGTGTGGGCCAGGGTCCCCAGCATGAGGCCCGCACCGGCGGCGGCCGGGGCGGGGAGCTGCGCCACCGCATGCGCGGCTACCCCGGTCAGCAGCGCGGGCGCCAGCTCCTCCCGGAACCGCAAACCCCACATCG
>CALMVY010000362.1 GCA_937873245.1 uncultured Arthrobacter sp.
TGAGCAGTTCCGCGACGCGCACATACGGCTCATACGTGGCGACGATGGCGCACATGTGGATGAGGTCTGCCGCTTGCTGCTGCAAGGCGCGCGGCGCCGAATGCAATAGGACAACGCGACAGTACCGCGACATGGGGAGGGTGCGCAGAATTCGGACGAACGATCGTCGTACGCGTCACACGCTCAGTTCTTCCAGAGCCGCGGAAAAAGCGCCATAGGCCCCTTCGCCAAACAACACGAAGCGGACCAATCGCACGTTTGCGTCCTGTAGCAGAAAGTCGCGCGTGGTGCCCAGCGCGATCCGGCTGGCAAGATCGATCGGATAGCCATAGACACCGCAGCTCAGGGCCGGCGCGGCGACACTAGCGCAATCGTGTTGCGAGGCCAGCTCCAGCGCGGCGCGGGGGCCCAGCCGCGACTCGAGCACCCCCACCTGCCGGTAGAGGGCCAGCACCAGGACGAACAGCACCACGACGGCCTTCCCGGCCTGCCGCAGGCTCCCGCTTGCGGCGGACCGGGAGGGCCGTTTTCGTGTGTCCGGCCGGCAACATGATCCCCGCGGAAGCCCGGAAATCCGCGGTTTTCGGCCACGCGTCGGGTACCGTTGCGGGTATGGCGACACGTACTTCCTCCGCGCCAAGAGGAAACTCCAGCGGTAAATCAGGCAGCTCTTCGGCCCGGGGCTCCGGCCCGGCTGCGTCCAAAACCAGCAGGGCCGGCGGATCCACCGGCACCGCGCGCACCCGCCAGATGGCCGCCGTCGAACCCAGACAGCCCTGGCTGGTCCGGGTGGTGGCCGGCGCCTGGCTGGGCGTGGCCCACATTGTCGGCGCGGGCATTCGACGGATCGGCTACGACGTCAGCGATCTCGCGCCCGAGGACCGCCGCGACGGCGCAGCCCTGTTCAACCTCGCGCTCGGGGTCTTCGTCGCCACCTTCGCCTGGTGGGGCTTCCAGGGCTGGTTCCCGGACATGGTCTACGGAATCGTCAACGGCACGTTCGGCTGGATGGCGCTGCTCCTGCCACTCATGCTGTTTGTCTGCGCCTTCCGCCTGTTCCGCCAGCCGGTCGACGGCCGCGGCAACAACCGGATCGGGATCGGCTTCCTGATCATGACCTTCGCCGGTTCCGGCCTCGCCCACGTCATCGGCGGGGAACCGACCGTCGCCGAAGGATTCGACGGGCTGCGCCAGGCCGGCGGCATGCTCGGCTATCTTGCCGCGGCCCCGCTGGCCGCCATCCACTCCGCCGTCCCCCTGGCCGTCTACGGCCTGCTCGCCTTCACGTCGCTGCTGATCGTCACCGCGACGCCGTTCGGCGCCATCCCCGCCCGGCTGCGCGGCGCCTACGAACACCTGATGGGCATCGACCTGCAGGACCACCACGACGGCGACGACCGCGACGGCCACGACCGCAGCTACCTCTACGAAAACGACGCCCCGGCTCCGGCGAAGAAGAAGCGCCGCCGCCTCTTCGGCAAGGACGCCGAGGATGAGGCCGGACTCGAAGGCTACGTCGGCGACGAAGCGTTCGAGCGGGCACTCATTGCCGATGAGGAAGCCGAGGCCGCCCGGGCCGCCGCCGGCGCCAAAACCGGCTCCAAGTCCGTCGCCCCTGGGGTGCGCCGTCCCACGCAGGCCGAGATCGCCGTCGAGAAGATCAAGGCCGCCCAGGGGCTCGGCAGCGCCGCAGGCAGCGTTGGCGCTTCGGCGGGGGAGAACGCCACCGAGGCGATCCCGCTGGTCACCCCGGGGATGGTCGCCGCCGGGTCACCGAACCCGGACACCCCCGCACCCGGCGCGGCCGCCGTCGCAGCCGCCGCGAAGGTCCCTTCCAATCCCGTGGCCCCGGCGCCGCTGCCCACGCCGATCCCGCAGCGCACCGAGCAGCTCTCGCTCGCCGGCGACGTGACGTACACCCTGCCGGCGTCTGACGTCCTGACCCCGGGCTCCATCCCGAAGGAACGCACTGAGGCCAACGACGCGATCGTCGCCTCGCTGACCGAAACCCTCAACCAGTTCAACGTGGAGGCCCAGGTCACCGGCTTCAGCCGCGGCCCCACCGTCACCCGGTACGAGATCGAACTCTCCCCGGGCACCAAGGTGGAACGCGTCACCGCACTGTCCAAGAACATCTCCTACGCCGTCGCCAGCTCCGACGTCCGCATCCTGAGCCCCATCCCGGGCAAGTCGGCCATCGGCATCGAGATCCCCAACACGGACCGCGAGACCGTGTCCCTGGGCGATGTGCTCCGCAGCCAGAACGCCCGCCGCACCGACCACCCGATGGTCATGGGCGTCGGCAAGGACGTCGAGGGCGGCTACGTCGTCGCCAACCTCGCCAAGATGCCGCACTTGCTCGTCGCAGGAGCCACCGGCGCCGGCAAATCCTCGTTCGTGAACTCGATGATCACCTCTATCCTGATGCGCGCCACCCCGGACGAGGTCCGCATGGTCATGGTGGACCCCAAGCGGGTGGAACTCACCGCCTACGAGGGCGTGCCGCACCTCATCACCCCCATCATCACCAACCCCAAGAAGGCCGCGGAGGCCCTGCAGTGGGTGGTCCGCGAGATGGACGCCCGCTACGACGACCTCGCCAACTACGGCTTCAAGCACATCGACGACTTCAACAAGGCCGTCCGCGCCGGCAAGGTCCACCCGCCCGAGGGTTCCAAGCGCGTCATCCGGCCGTACCCGTACCTCCTGGTGATCGTGGACGAACTCGCCGACCTCATGATGGTCGCCCCGCGCGACGTCGAAGATTCGATTGTCCGCATCACCCAGCTGGCCCGTGCGGCCGGCATCCACCTGGTGCTCGCCACGCAGCGGCCCTCCGTCGACGTCGTCACCGGCCTGATCAAGGCCAACGTGCCCTCCCGGATGGCGTTCGCGACGTCCTCGGTCACCGACTCCCGCGTGGTCCTGGACCAGCCGGGCGCCGAGAAACTGATTGGCCAGGGCGACGCGCTGTTCCTGCCGATGGGCGCCTCCAAGGCCATGCGTGTCCAGGGTGCCTGGGTCACGGAGTCCGAAATCCACAAGGTGGTGGAGCACGTCAAGGGCCAGCTCAAGGCCGTGTACCGCGACGACGTCGCCCCCGAGGCGCAGAAGAAGCAGATCGACGACGACATCGGGGACGATCTCGAGGTCCTGCTGCAGGCCACCGAGCTGGTGGTGACCACCCAGTTCGGCTCCACGTCGATGCTGCAGCGAAAGCTGCGCGTCGGGTTCGCGAAGGCCGGCCGCCTGATGGACCTGCTCGAGTCGAGGGGAGTGGTTGGCCCCTCGGAAGGCTCGAAGGCCCGCGACGTCCTGGTGAAGCCGGACGACCTGGCCGCGGTCCTTGCCGCGATGAAGGGCATGGACGCGCCCGCCACCGCCGATTCGCAGACCGCGGCGCTGAGCGATAACGCCAATGCGAACATCGCGCAGGGCGGCTACGCGGAGGATCTCGTCGCGGCGGACCTGGACAACCGCACCCAGGCGATCGAGTATCACGACGGCGCAGACGGCGGCTCCGGGGATGATGAGGACGGCTCCGAGGACGCCTGGTCGCTCACCGGACGGTAGCCTGCGAAGACGGTAGCCTAGGAAGGTGAATAGCGCCGAAGCAAACAGTGCCGGGTCCGCCCCGCGGATCTGGAACCTGCCCAACATCCTGACGATGCTGCGGATTGTGATGGTGCCGTTCTTCATCTGGTTCCTCCTGCTCGACGCGCCGGGGCTGGTCGCCCAGAACGGCATCTGGCGCTGGATTGCCGCGGCGACTTTCGCCCTCGCCATCTACACAGACAAGCTCGACGGCGACATTGCCCGCAGCCGCGGCCTCATCACGGACTTCGGCAAGATCGCCGACCCGATCGCCGACAAGCTGCTGATCGGCTCGGCCCTCGTCATGCTCTCGCTGCTGGGGGAGCTGCCGTGGTGGGTCACCATCCTGATTCTCGTCCGCGAATGGGGCGTCACCGCCCTGCGGTTCTTCGTCATCCGTTATGGCGTGATCCCGGCGTCGCGCGGCGGGAAACTCAAGACCGTCATCCAGACGGTGGCCATCTTCCTGTACATCCTCCCGCTGACGTCGATCGCGCCGTGGCTCGGGTTCGTGGCCTTCGCGGTCATGATGGTGGCCCTCGCGATCACTGTCTGGACCGGCGGCGAATACGTCATCGAGGCCCTCAAGCTGCGCGCCAGCGGCATCCGGGCACAGCAACAGAAGATCCAGGAGGGCAAGTCGTGACGAATCCCCACCGCACGATCAACCTGCATCACCTGGCCGAACAGGCCGTCACCGGCGCAATCGGCCGCGGCCTGACCGTCGCGACGGCCGAATCCCTGACCGCCGGCATGGTCGCCGCGGTGCTGGCCGACACGCCCGGCGCGTCCGGCATGCTCCAGGGCGGCGTCGTGTCCTACCAGAACTCCGTCAAGGCTGATGTGCTGGGGGTGCCCCGGGAACTGCTGGACAGCGTCGGCGCCGTCGACGGGAAGGTCGCCGAAGCCATGGCCGAGGGAGCCCGCAGGATCTGCGGCGCCGACGTCGGCGTCTCCACCACCGGCGTCGCCGGCCCCGAGCCGCATGGCGGCAAGGACGTGGGCGCCGTCTACATCGGCGTCGCCACGGCCGCGGGCGCGACGTCGTTCGGGTACAGCTTCGAGGGCAACCGGCCGGAAATCCGCGGCCAGGCCTGCGCCGCGGCCCTGGAACGCCTGCTGGAAGCTCTGGCGCCCCAAGGCTACCGGGCGTAAAGTTGCCGGGAACAAAACTCGATTCCGAATAGTTGTTACATTGTGTCGCTTCCGAATAAGGGAGGCGCCTAGGATGAAAGCATCATCAGTGTCCGCTTTGACCGGCGGGCTCGACATAAAGAGGGAGCAAGGCGATACAGATGGTAAAGCAGCCCGTATCCGTTAACGGCGTTGTCCGCTGGAAGGATGTGGGCCTCGCCGATCAGGCTAAGAGCGAACAGAAGGAGCGCAAGATGGTTGTACTTCGTCACGAAATCGGTGATGTTCTGCGCGATGTCCGCCAACGCCAAGGCCGTACCCTCCGCGAAGTCTCGCACAGTGCCCGCGTTTCACTGGGTTACCTGAGTGAAGTGGAACGCGGCCAGAAGGAAGCCTCCTCGGAGCTGCTCTCCTCGATCTGCTCGGCCCTCGATGTTCCGCTCTCCAGCATGCTCCGCGAAGTCAGCGACCGCGTCGCCGTCGCCGAGGGTGTTGCCGTTCCGGACACCGTCCCGCAGGAGTTTGCGCAGCGCTACGGCCGTGACCTGGACCGTGAGCTCAACACGGACCTCAACGAAGAGTTGGCCAAGGGCCTACTTTCCGGGGCTCGCTAGCCCCGGCACCCACTACTCGACAAGAAACCCCGGCGGTGTGCCGGGGTTTCTTGCGTTTCCGGCCGTGGTCCCCGCATGGCGGACTCCGCGTTACTGCGGTTCGTCCCGGGGGAACCCGTCACGCTCGTAGGTGGCGTTCAGCTTGGCGATGTAGCGGGCAAGGGTCTGCAATTCCTCCGGCGGCCACTCGCCCAGCCGTTCGCGGAACACTTCCCGCCGGGCGTCCTGCACCTCGTGCATCTTGTCTTCACCCATCGGCGTCAGCCGGATGATCTGGGCGCGGCCGTCCAGCGGGTCAGCCTCCTTGGCCACCAGCCCGAGGCGTTCCAGGAAGGCGATCTGCCGGCTCACCGAGGGTTTGCCGACGCCAATACTGGAGGCCAGCTCGGTCAACCGGATGGCACCCTGCCGGCGGATCACGGACAGCAGGCCGTAGGCCGCCGGCTCCATGTCCGGGTGGACCTGGCGGGAGAGGTGATGGGAAATGGAGCGGGCGCGGCGCCAGAGCATGCTCAGCTGGTGCTCGACGGCGGTCAGCGCCGCTTCGGTGGAATCGTCAGCGCCGCCGGGGATCCCAGGGCCTTCGGCGGGGTTGCTCATGGCAACCATTCTAGAGTCCTCCCGCGGCGTGAGAGACTCGAAGAGTGCGAATCAGTGACTTTTGGCGGCTTATGGACGACGAATTCGGGGCGGGGTACTCCCGCGTCCTCAGCAGCTCCCTGGTCCTGGCGGGTGTCGGCGGACGAACCGCCGACCAGGCCCTCGGCGCCGGTGTACCGCCCCGGCAGGTGTGGCTGGCGGTGTGCGAGGTCCAGGATGTCCCGCCCGAGCGGCGGCTTGGCCGCGACGTCAAACCACGCTGAGCAGCCTGACCACCGGCTCCGGCGGCGGCTTCGACGGGCGGCTTCGATAGGCGGTGCCCAAGCGCCGTGCGGTAGCCCGGGCCTGACACGCCGCGGCGATTGTTCGAATATCTGTTCGGGTGGGACTATGCTTTTTTTAGAGCTTTTCCACATATGCGGGGCAGATGGGCAACTTTGTCGGTGGGTGCCAGTAGCTTCAGTAATGACCGAAAACCCGATCACAGATACTGATCACAACAACCGACACGACACAGGGCCGGAACGGCCACTCCACAGCGAGAAAGTATTAGAGGTGTGAACCATGGCCGCAGCCCCGGATCGCCAGAAAGCGCTTGACGCCGCGCTGGCCCAGATTGACAAGCAGTTCGGCAAGGGCTCGGTCATGCGCCTTGGCGACGAAGTCCGCGCACCCATCGAGGTCATTCCGACCGGTTCCATCGCACTGGATGTCGCGCTGGGAATTGGCGGCCTGCCGCGCGGCCGTGTCGTGGAAATCTACGGTCCGGAATCCTCCGGTAAAACCACGGTGGCGCTGCACGCCGTCGCCAACGCCCAGCGTCAGGGCGGAATCGCGGCCTTCATCGACGCCGAGCACGCCCTCGACCCGGAATACGCCGCCAAGCTGGGCGTCGACACGGACGCGCTCCTGGTCTCCCAGCCGGACACCGGCGAGCAGGCCCTGGAAATCATGGACATGCTGATCGGCTCGGGCTCCCTCGACGTCATCGTCATCGACTCCGTTGCCGCGCTTGTGCCCCGCGCGGAAATCGAAGGCGACATGGGCGACAGCCACGTGGGCCTGCAGGCCCGCCTGATGAGCCAGGCCCTCCGTAAGATCACCGGCCGCCTGAGCCAGACCAAAACCACCGCCATCTTCATCAACCAGCTGCGCGAGAAGATCGGTGTCTTCTTCGGCTCCCCGGAAACCACCACCGGTGGCAAGGCCCTGAAGTTCTATGCCTCGATCCGCATCGACGTCCGCCGGATCCAGACCCTCAAGGAGGGCGCGGACTCGGTCGGCAACCGCACCAAGGCCAAGATCGTCAAGAACAAGATGGCCCCGCCCTTCAAGATCGCCGAGTTCGACATCATCTATGGCCAGGGCATCTCGCGTGAAGGCGGCATCATCGACATGGGTGTCGAGCACGGCCTGATCAAGAAGTCTGGCTCCTGGTTCACCTATGACGGCGACCAGCTCGGCCAGGGCATGGAGAACTCCCGCCGCTTCCTGCGGGACAACCCGGAACTGGCTGCCGAGCTTGAGCGGCTGATCAAGGAGAAGCTTGGCGTCGGCGTGAAGGCGCCTGCCGAGGGCGAAGATTCACCGAAGCTGAAGGCCGTTGACGGCTTCTAACGGCCGGCGGCGCAAAGGGGCAGGATTCCCATCCCGGAATCCTGCCCCGGGCTTTGCCGGGGGAGACCGGTCCGCGGACGGGCCAACGCCCGCGGAGATTCCTGCCGAACAGGACCGTGACGCGGATCCGGCGGCCGTCGCGCGTGCCATCGTCCTGCGTCAGCTGACGAACTCGCCCAAAAGCCGGCTGCAGCTCTCCCGCAAACTGGCCGAGCGCAACGTTCCGGAAGACGTCGCCGAGGCCGTGCTGGACCGCTTCGAAGAAGTGAAGCTCGTTGACGACGCGGACTTTGCCGACATGTGGGTTCGGTCCCGGTCCCAGAGCCGCAAACTCGCCAAGGGTGCGCTCCGCCGGGAACTCGCCGAGAAGGGCATCGACGAGGACACCGCGGCCGGTGCCCTGGAACAGCTCAGCGACGAGGACGAGGCATCGGCGGCCCGCGAGCTCGTCCGGCGCAAGCTCCGCGGAGTCACCGCGTTCGAGGACCGTGCGGAGCGGGACAAGACCACGCGCCGGCTGGCGTCCATGCTCGCCCGCAAGGGCTACCAACCCTCACAGGCGTTCAGGATCGTCGGCGAAGTCCTCGACGAGGCCGTGTCCGGTGCCGGCGCAGGGTCCGAACCGGATTTCTAAGGCAGCCCGGCAGCGTGCCGACCCGGTACCCTTAACAGGTGAGCTTGACCATCCCCTCCCCAGCAGCCGGTACCACCCCGTCCACGGACGCCTCGTCAACACCTGGCGCCGAGTCAACGCCCGCCACGGCGCAGCCCCGCACCTACCAGGTGCGGACCTTCGGCTGCCAGATGAACGTGCACGACTCCGAGCGTATGTCCGGGATGCTCGAGGCCGCCGGCTACGTCCCCGCCGCCGGGGAACTGGCCGACGTCGTGGTCTTCAACACCTGCGCGGTGCGGGAAAACGCCGACAACAAGCTCTACGGCAACCTGGGCATCCTGGCGCCGGTCAAGGCCGCCAACCCCGGAATGCAGATCGCCGTCGGAGGCTGCCTGGCGCAGAAGGACCGCGACACCATCCTGAAGAAGGCCCCCTGGGTGGACGCCGTCTTCGGCACCCACAACGTCGGCGCCCTGCCGGCCCTGTTGGAACGCGCCCGGCACAACAACGAAGCGCAGCTCGAAATCCTCGAGTCGCTCGACGTCTTCCCGTCCACGCTGCCCACCAAGCGGGACTCGGTCTATTCCGGCTGGGTGTCGATCTCCGTCGGCTGCAACAACACCTGCACATTCTGCATCGTGCCGGCCCTGCGCGGCAAGGAAAAGGACCGGCGCCCCGGCGACATCCTGGCCGAGATCCAGGCCCTCGTGGACGACGGCGCGATCGAAGTAACCCTGCTGGGACAGAACGTGAACTCCTACGGCGTCGAATTCGGCGACCGGCAGGCATTCTCCAAGCTCCTGCGCGCCTGCGGGGACATCCCCGGCCTCGAACGCGTCCGCTTCACGAGCCCGCACCCCGCGGCCTTCACCGACGACGTCATCGACGCCATGGCCGAGACCCCCAACGTCATGCCGCAGCTGCACATGCCCCTGCAGTCCGGCTCGGACAAAGTCCTCAAGGACATGAAGCGGTCCTACCGCTCCACCAAGTTCCTCGGCATCCTCGACAAGGTCCGCGAGAAGATCCCGCACGCCGCCATCTCCACAGACATCATTGTCGGCTTCCCCGGCGAGACCGAGGATGACTTCCAGGCCACGCTCGACGTCGTGGAGAAGTCCCGGTTCGCCACCGCCTTCACCTTCCAGTACTCCAAACGGCCGGGCACGCCCGCCGCGGACCTCCCGGACCAGCTCCCCAAAGCCGTCGTGCAGGAACGCTTCGAACGCCTCACCGCCCTGCAGGACCGGATCGCCGCCGAGGAGAACGCCCGGCAGCTCGGACGCCGGGTGGAGGTCATGGTCACGGCCCAGTCCGGGCGCAAGTCCGAGGAAACCCACCGGCTTTCGGGCCGGTCCCAGGACCAGCGTCTGGTCCACTTCTCTGTGCCGGCCGGCGCCGAGACGCCCCGCCCCGGCGACCTCGTCACCGTCACCATCACGGAGGCCGCGTCCTTCCACCTCGTCGCCGACCCGGCGACGGCCGACGACTACACCCTCCGCCGCTCACGCGCAGGCGACGCCTGGGACAGGTCCCAGGCGGACTCCTGCGGCGCACCCGCTCCGGGATCCGCTTCCGGCGGCACTGGGGTGTCCCTGGGCATGCCCACCCTCCCCGTCCGCGGCCGCTAGCCGGTGACAGCTCAGGAGGGCACCGCTGCCGGCCGGCCGCAGGCCCCGGCGGCGGCCGGCGGCACACCTGCCAGTGCTGTACCGGACAGTGCAGTACCGGCTGCGCCGGTGGTCGCCGTCGTCGGGCCTACCGGCTCCGGAAAGTCCGACCTGGCGGTATCGCTCGCGCTGGAACTCGAGGGTGAGGTCATCAACGCCGATTCCATGCAGTTTTACCGCGGCATGGACATCGGCACCGCCAAGATCACAGCGGCCGAACGCAGGGGAGTGCCGCACCACCTCCTGGACATCCTGGATGTGACCGAGGAAGCCAGCGTCTCGGACTTCCAGCAGCAGGCTCGTGAGCTCATTGCCGGCATCCAGGCACGGGGCAAACGCGCCATTTTGGCGGGCGGGTCCGGGCTCTACGTCCGCGCAGCCCTGGACGTGCTGGAGTTCCCCGGCACCGACCCGGCCATCCGGCGCCGGCTCGAGGCGGAACTGGATACCGGGGGACCGGCACCGCTGCGGGCACGGCTGGAGGCGGTGGACCCGGTTTCGGCCGGCCGGCTCGGGGACGCACGCCGGGTCATCCGCGCACTTGAGGTGTTCGAACTGACCGGGCGGCCCTTCAGCTCGTTCATGCCCACCCGCGAGTACTTCCAGCCCGCCGTGCAAATCGGGCTCGAAGTGGACCGGGAACAGCTCCGGGAACGCCTCGCCCGCCGGGTCCACACCATGGTGGACAGCGGGCTCATCGACGAGGTCCGCAAACTCGACGCCGCCGGGCTCCGGCTCGGACGGACCGCCCCTCGTGCCCTGGGCTACGCCCAGTTCCTCAAGGTGCTTGACGGCGAATCCGACCCGGCGCAGGCCGCCGAGGAGACCATCGTCGCCACGAGGCAGTTCGCGCGCCGCCAGCTCACCTGGTTCCGCGCCGACCCCCGCATCCAGTGGCTTGACTGGCAGGACCCGGACCTTGTGGCGAAGGCCGCCGCGCTGACCCGTTAGCCATGCTGCGCCGTTTGAGCACCGGCGCTAAAGTTCCCGCCGCCGGCCCGTCTGCTGCTGGGCCGGTGTCACGGTTTCCGTCCCGGGCCGGCCACGAACGGCGTGCAACCGCTCGCGAAAGGAACTGTAACCTTGGACCATGGACGAAACCCTTGCCGCGGCCGCTGACCACCTCGCTGCCGGAGACACCGCAGCCCTGAGCGGACTCAAGTTCTCGAAGGGACACGGCACGGGCAACGACTTTGTACTCCTGGCAGACCCCAACGGCACCCTGGCAGTGACGCCGGAGCAGGTCGCGGCCCTCTGCGACCGCCACCGGGGCATCGGCGGCGACGGGCTGATCCGTGCCGTCCCGTCCCGGCTGCTCGCCGAGGGCCAGGAGCTGCTGACGCGGCACCCGGACGCCGAGTGGTTCATGGACTACCGCAACGGGGACGGCTCACTCTCCGAGATGTGCGGCAACGGCGTCCGCGTCTTTGTGCACTTCCTGATTGCCGAAGGCCTCGTCGAGCTCCCTGCCGGCGAATCACTGACCATTGGCACCCGGGGCGGGGCCAAGACAATCGTCCGCACGGCCGCCGGCTACGCCGTCGACATGGGCCCCTGGGAATTCATCTTCCCGGGCGAGGCCACCGCACGGGCCATGGATTCGCTGGTCAGCGCGGCGGGGCTGGAGGTCGCCCGGCCCGCCCTGTCCGTCAGCATGGGCAACCCGCACACCGTCGTGGCACTGGCGGAACTGGCCGAGCTGGAGGCCACGCAGCTGTTCACCGCACCCCATGTGGACCCGACCCCGCCGCACGGCACCAACGTTGAGTTCGTTGTGCCGTCCGAGCCGCTGGTCCATGACGGCGTAGGAACCATCACCATGCGCGTGCACGAGCGCGGGGTCGGCGAAACCCAGTCCTGCGGCACGGGCGCCTGCGCGGCCGCCGTCGCGATCCGCCACTGGGCCGGCCAGGGTGCCCCGGACGTGTGGAACGTCCATGTCCCGGGCGGAACCGTCGGCGTGAAGTTCTTCCTTGGCGCCGCCGGCCACGAGCACGTCGAGCTCAGCGGCCCCGCGGTGATCGTCGCTAGTGGGACGCTTTCCTGACGCGAAGGATGCGGAACGACTTCGAAGTGCTCTCGCGCGTCACCGTGAAGCTGCTGTCCAGTTCCGCTGCGAGCCAGCGCTGCAGCGAATCAGATCCCAGGTTCTTCTGCACCACGAGCCACGCGGATCCGCCCGGCGCCAGCCGTGGAAGCCACAACAGCAGCAGGGCGTGGAGTTCATCCTTGCCGATCCGGATGGGCGGGTTGGACCAGATGGTGTCGAAACGGAGCTCAGGGTCAACGGCGTCGGGCGTGCTCGCCGTGACGTTGCCCAAGCCCAGCAACGCAGCGTTTTCGTTGGTCAGGGCCACGCACCGTTCGTTGACGTCGACGGCGTAGACCCGCGAGTGCGGTGCCCGCAGCGCCATGGTCAGCGCGATCGGACCCCAACCGCAGCCAATGTCCAGCAGGGTCCCCTGCGGCGCCGGGGCGGGCGCCTCGGCGAGCAGCACAGCCGTTCCCTTGTCGATGCCGTCCGGGCTGAAGATGCCCGAGGACGTCTGCAGCTGCCGGGTCGCACCGGCAAGCTCCACTGTCAGTGGTTTGCGGGTGAACGGCCCGGCAGGCTGGGCGCTGAAATAGTGTGCAGACTCCATAACTGCCCAGATTAGTTGGCCCCCCGCCCGTAGGGGAAACCGCCGCGACCGGCCGGTGCCAGCATTGCCGTCTGCTAGGCTTAATGACATGTTCCTGAACTTCAAGTAGCCGGCACGGGCCTTCGTTTCTTCACCGGAGCCCCGTCCCCGCAGCGACGCAGGTAGTTACCTTCCGCTCAGTGCGCCACCCGCGATGATCCTGGCATGGATCCGCCGCTGGCGCCCGAACCACTTGGAGTTTGGCAGCGCTCACCGGAGCCCGGCCGGGCGGAACAGCTTCCTCCCCAAGGCAGGACCCACGCCTGTACCCTCACCGTTCCCACGCTCCGGCCCGGAGCCCATCCTGCCCCCGGCACCGCCGCCGCAGGCATCCCAGGAGGCCATGAATGACCAATAGTCGTCAGCCCAGCGCGAATACCGCCCCGCACAGCACCGATCGGCACTATTCTGAAAGTGCCGAACCTCTAAAGGAGACCATGACCAGCCAGCCCAACACCGGACCCGATTCAGCATCCCAGGACATGAGTCCTGCGGAAATCCAGGCTGTCATCGACCGGATCCTCGCCAAGGACACCCCTGCCCGGAAGGCAGCCCCGGCTGCCGGAGAGCCCGCCTCGGTGCTCGGCAAGGCGCAGGCGATCTCCCGGCTGGAAGAGGAACACAGCACGTACGACGGTGACCAGCAGGACCTTGAGGAACGGCACGCCCTGCGCCGGACCGCCGGGCTGTCCACCGAGCTCGAAGACGTCACCGAGGTCGAATACCGGCAGCTGCGGCTCGAGCGTGTCGTGCTGGCCGGCCTGTGGACCGAAGGCACCCTCGCCGACGCCGAAAACTCGCTCCGCGAACTCGCCGCCCTCGCCGAGACCGCCGGCTCGGAAGTCCTCGACGGTATCGTCCAGCGCCGCCAGAAGCCCGATCCGGGCACCTTCCTCGGCTCCGGCAAGGCCCAGGAACTGAAGGACATCGTGATGTCCACCGGCGCGGACACCGTAGTCGTCGACGCCGAACTGGCCCCGTCCCAGCGCCGCAGCCTGGAAGACATCGTCAAAGTCAAGGTCATCGACCGCACGGCCCTGATCCTGGACATCTTCGCCCAGCACGCCAAGAGCCGCGAGGGCAAGGCCCAGGTGGAACTGGCCCAGCTCGAATACCTGCTCCCGCGCCTGCGCGGCTGGGGTGACTCGATGTCCCGCCAGGCCGGCGGCCAGGTGGGCGGCGCCGGCGCCGGCATGGGCTCGCGTGGTCCCGGTGAAACCAAGATCGAACTGGACCGCCGCCGGATCCGCACCCGGATGGCAAAGCTGCGGCGTGAAATCGCCGCCATGAAGCCGGCCCGGGAGACCAAGCGGGCCAACCGCCGTCGTAATGCCGTACCCTCCGTCGCGATCGCCGGGTACACCAACTCCGG
>CALMVY010000363.1 GCA_937873245.1 uncultured Arthrobacter sp.
CCACTATCCCGATCCCGATCACAGCGAGGTGGCGAACGCTCGGCTGGGCGATCTGGAGGCGCACAGCGAGGATCATCGCCCCTGCGATCAGAGCCATCAGCACCAGCCCGGCGGAGGACACGTGCACCGGCATGCGTCCGGCCACCTGCGCCCGGTTCGCCACCGAACCCCGCCGGGACAGCCGCTCCACAAAGAGCACCTCGCTGCCGTCCAGCACGGCCAGGTTCACGTTCTGGTTGAGCACCTGCTGGATATCCTCCATAAACGGCAGGGCCGCCTGCCGGAGCTCCAAGGTGGGTGAATTCCGGTTCACGAGCTCCCACAGGCGCAGCCCCAGCCGCACGGAACCGCCTGCTCCCAGCTCCAGCAGGCCATGCCCGGCAAGCTGCCGTACCAACCGGTGTGCCGTGGTCAGAGGCAGCCCGGCCCGGGTGGCCAATTCCGTCAGCTGCAGGACATTGGCGCCTTCCGGAAAGGCTGCAATGACCCGCACCACGCGGTCCACCACGGAGTCCCCGGAGCCCGAGTTGGCCATGCTTCCTTCTTCCCGGACGGAGTCCAACATTTCCATTGAATGGTTTTAGGTGTCCCACGTTACACCCGCCGGTGATACAACTCTCATGTCGGACGCTGCCTGGATGCCCGTTGCCGCGCACCGGAAGCCCCGCTTATTCCTTCGCCTTCGTGCCCGCTCGACGCCGAGCCCTATCTTCGAGGTTGCCATGCCAATGACGTCCGCTGACCGCACTTCCCGCTGGCCTGTCTGGCTCTGCTGGCTGGCCATGGTGCTTGACGGTTTCGACCTGGTGGTGCTCGGCACCGTCATTCCGACATTGATCAAAACGCAGGAACTCGGGTTCGACGCCGTCGGAGCCACGTTGGCCGCCACGATTTCACTGGTGGGCGTGGGCCTGGGCGCGCTCTTCATCGCCCCGCTCTCGGACCGGCTGGGCCGCCGCCGGCTGCTGATCGCCTGCGTTGCCTGGTTCTCCCTCTTCACGCTCGCCATCGTGATCGCCCCCAACGTCCTGGTGTTCAGCATCTTCCGGCTGCTGGCCGGCGTGGGCCTCGGCGCTTGCCTGCCCGCGGCGCTGGCCTATATGAACGACTACGCCACCAAGGAGGGGTCGGCCGGCCGGTCCACCACCCGGACCATGACCGGGTACCACGTCGGCGCTGTCCTCACGGCGCTCCTGGCGCTCGTGCTGATCCCGAACTGGCGGATGATGTTCATCATTGGTGGCGCTGCCGGGCTGGCTTTGCTTCCGTTCCTGTGGTTCAAGCTGCCTGAGTCCCTGCCGCCGGTCCGCCAGGCCGCTGAGCCTGCGCAGGCGGCCAGCTTCCGCGACCTCGCCAGGAAGCCCTACCCGGTAGTGGCCATCGGTATCGGGATCGCGTCCTTCATGGGGCTGCTGCTCGTCTACGGCCTGAACACGTGGCTTCCGCAGCTGATGGCCTCCGCCGGTTACTCCATCGCCGCCGGCATCGGGCAGCTGCTGGTGCTCAACGTGGGCGCCGTCGTCGGGCTCGTCGTCGCCGGTGTCCTCGCGGACAAGCACGGCGCCAAAAAGGTGGTCCTGCTGTGGTTCGGCCTCTCGGCCGTCCTCCTCGCCGTGCTGAGTATCAAGCTGCAGAATGAACTGCTCCTCAACGCGGCCGTCTTCGTCACCGGCGTCTTCGTCTTCAGCTCACAGGTCCTGGTCTACGCCTGGGTGAGCCAGCTCTTCCCCAGCCGGCTGCGGGCCACCGCCCTGGGCTACTCCGCGGGCGTCGGCCGCCTGGGCGCCATCCTGGGTCCCGCCGTCACCGGCACCCTGGTGGCCGCCGGCATCGCCTACCCTTGGGGTTTCTACGTTTTCGCCGCAGCGGCCGTGATTGCCGTGGCCGCACTGGCCATCGTGCCGCAGCGGGTCCCGCACAGCGAGTCGGCGTCTGCCGAGGTCACGAGGGAGTCGGCCCCCGCGGAAATCTAGCCCGTCAGGCTGCGGCGCACCGGCCCCTTACAGTGCCCGGTTGAGGCTTCGCCGCAGGAGCCAGGCGCCCAGGAGGAGCAGCGCCGCGGCCATGCCCGCGAGGACCCCCAGCTGGGGCAGGATATCCCCAAGGGTGCCCTCGTGGCGCTGGATGTCGGCAAGGGCCTCGTAGGCCCAGCGGTGGGGAGTCACGAAGGATATTGCGGCGAGGGTTTCCGGGAAAAACTCGGGCGGCACCATGCAGCCGCCCAGGCCGCCCAGCACGAGCCCGCCGCCCACGCCGACGCCGGACGCGGCGGAATCGTTATCCATCACCGAGCCGACCATCATCGCGGCGGCCGCCGAGACGGCACAGAAGAGCACCAGCACCAGTCCGGACAGCCACAGACTGCCCCAGTCCACGCCGAACAGCAGCGCGGTGCCCGCCATGATGAAGCCGCCCTGGACGAAGGCGATGGCGAACCGGCCCAGCGCCTGCCCGGCCACGATCTGGCCGCTGGACACCGGGGCGGACATGACCCGGCCCACCACACCAAAGCGCCGCGCCTGGATCAGCGTGGCCGCCCCGGTGAGCGAGCTGAGGAACACAAAGAGCAGCAACTGCTGCGAGGCGCCAAGATCAAACCTGCCCAGTCCCCGGAATTCCTGCCCGACGCCGCCGGTGTCCACGACCTCCACCGTCGGCACTGCCACCTGCGCCACGGCCTGGTCCAGGGCCGGGCGGGCCCGCTCCGCGGGGATTCCGGCGCCGGTCAAAGCGGCGAGCTGTCCCCGTTCCAGTCCCACCGCCTGCACGGCGGTGCGGACCTGCTGCAGTACAGCCTGGCCGGAGG
>CALMVY010000364.1 GCA_937873245.1 uncultured Arthrobacter sp.
GCCGGCTGGCATTCGTTGGTCTTCCGGACCAGGATCTGGGTGAAGCGGGCCCGGATTGTGGGTGTGCGCGTGGCGAGGCTGGTCCGGATGGGAGCCACCCGCCTCCTTCCGGGGATCCGCTATCTGCTCCGCTCGCTGCACAGCAAGTGGCGGCGGTCGATGCAGTTCCGGACCGTGCTGACGACGCTCATGCTGGCGGTCATGTCCTTCGCTGTCGTCGGTGCCTACCTGTCGAACCAGATCGCAAACAACCTCTTCCAGGAACGGCTCGTCCAGGCCGAGTCGGAGACCCGCTACAACGTCAAACAGGTCCAGGACACGTTCGACGGCGCCCAGGTCACCGATCAGTCCAGCGTCATTACGCTCGTCTACGACACTCTGAATGCGGTCGAGGGCCGTGGTTCGGTGATTCAGAGGCGCTACGTCTTTGAGGCGATGCCGGAACAGACCAAACCCCGCAACCGCTGGGTGGAGTCCCGGGCCTCGGACCAGCTCACCATCAGTGTCATTCCGACCGAACTGCGCGAGGCCGTGCAGGATTCGGGCAAGGAGCAGTTCTGGGCGTCCACGGAGTTCCCGGTGGGTACCGAAGACCGGCCCGGGATTGCTGTCGGCAACAAAGTCACCTTCAATGGCACGGTCTATGAGCTCTACCTGATCTATGACCTCAACACGGCTCAAAAGACCCTCGACGAGATCCAGAACGTGCTGCTGGCCGGCGGCGCGGTGCTGGCGCTGCTGATCGGTGCCGTGGCCTGGTACGTGACCCGGAATGTCGTCAGCCCCGTCAGCCACGCCGCGCTTGTGTCCGAGAAGCTCGCGGCCGGACAGCTGCAGGAACGCATGGTGGTCAAGGGCGAGGACGAGGTGGCGCGTCTGGGGGCCTCCTTCAACCACATGGCCGCCAGCCTCCAGGAACAGATCACCCAGCTCGCCACTCTGTCCCAGATGCAGCAACGGTTCGTCTCCGACGTCTCCCATGAACTGCGCACGCCACTCACCACCGTGCGGATGGCCGCCGAAGTCCTCTACGACGCGCGCGAGGACTTCGACCCGATCAACAAGCGCTCCGCGGAACTGCTCTACAACCAGGTGGAGCGGTTCCAGTCCCTCCTGGCCGACCTGCTGGAGATCTCCCGCTTCGACGCCGGCGTCGCCACGCTCGACGCCGAACCCGGGGACATTGTGCAGCTCGTTTCGCATGTGATGGAAGGCGTCGCCCCGGTGGCCGCCGAGTACGGCTCCGACGTCACCCTCAACGCGCCACAGGACAGCATCATCGTGGATATGGACGACCGCCGGATCGACCGGATCCTGCGCAACCTCATCCTGAACGCGCTGGAACACGGCGAGGGCCGCCCGGTGAACATTTCCGTGGCCGCCAACGGCAGCGCCGTGGCCGTCGCCGTCCGGGACCACGGCATCGGCATGACCCCTGCGGAAGCCGCACGCGTGTTCGACCGGTTCTGGCGCGCCGATCCCGCCCGGGCACGCACGACGGGCGGCAGCGGCCTCGGACTGTCCATCGCCGCCGAGGACACGAAACTTCACAACGGCTGGCTCCAGGCGTGGGGAAGGAAAGGCAGCGGCGCCAACTTCCGCCTCACCCTCGCGCTGCGCCAGGGCGAGGCCATCACGAAGTCTCCCCTCCAGCTGGAGCCGGTCGACGTCGGACTTCACGGCGCGGGAAGCGAACGCACCATGCTGCTGCTGGACCCCTCGCCGGCCCCGCGCGCCAACGGCGCCGGCAAGGCCGGTACCGGAACCACGGACCCCGGAACGAAGGAGGACTCATGAGCGGTGCCACCGCGAAGACCACCCGTGCCGCGGCCGCGCTGCTGGCAGTGCTGCTTTTCGTGCTGACCTCCTGCGCGCAGATCCCGCGCTCGGGTCCGGTGGGAAAGAGCACCGACGAGAGCGCCGGGAACCCCAATAATGCCCCCGTGTTTTTCCCGTCCGCGCCCCGTGAGGGGGCCGGGCCGGAAGCGGTGATCGAAGACTTCTACCTCGCCGGCAGCGGCTACGAGGACGACTATGCGGTAGCCCGCCAGTACCTGACCCAGGCGTCGTCCGTGACATGGAAACCTGACCAGCGGGTGCTCGTCTTCCGTGCCGCGCGCGTGGTGCCGACCGGCGTCGAAAACGTCTTCAACTACGAACTTGACCTGTCGTACTCCGTCGACGCGGACGGGGTGGCGACGCAGCTGCCGGAGGGAACCAAAGAGAACATCCCCGCCACCCTGACCCAGGTGGACGGTGAATGGCGGATTGCGGAACTCCCGGACGGCACGGCAATCCCCGAAGAGACGTTCAAGGTCATCTACGGCGCCTATCCGATCTATTTCTATGACCCCACGTTTACCTACGCCGTGCCCGACGTCCGCTGGTTCATCAAGAAGAAGACCGTCAAGGCCATGACCAGCGCACTGCTTGGAGGCCCGGCGCCGTATCTCAAGGGCGCCGTCGTCAGCGCCTTCCCGTCGGGCATCAAGCTGGCGCGTGAGTCGGTTCCGGTGGTCTCCGGCGCCGCGCAGGTGGACCTCACGGCGAAGGACCTCGTGGAAGCTTCCAACGAGGACCGGCTGCGGATGCAGACCCAGCTTGCCCTCACCTTCCGGAGCCAGCCCGATGTCATCAACGTCGAACTGCGGGCCAACCAGGATCTGGTGCGCGTGGAGGACAACGGTTCGGTGCTCCCGCCGATCCGGGACAAAAACGTCCCGGCCCGCCAGATCGCCGTGAGCAACAACGATCTGGTCCGCTATGAGAACAACAGGATCTCGCCGCTGCCGGACATCCAGTCCGTCTCGGCCCTGTCGCCGCGGGCACCGGCGGAATCGCCTGTCTCGCAATCCGCGGCCTTCCTGAACGCCGGCCGCGGCACGCTTTACTCCGTCGTCCCCGGCCAGCCGGCCAGGTCGCTGACCACCCGAGCCACCCTGACCCGTCCCTCCTTCGACAGGTATGACTGGGTCTGGACGGCGGGGCCGGGAGCCACCGGCGCGACGGAAATGATCGCCTACCGGCCTGTCGGCGTGGCCGAGGGCTCCGGCGTTCCCAATGTGACGGTGTCGCCGGCGTGGCTTTCCGGACGGACAGTCAAGGAGTTCAGGGTCTCCCGCGAGGGCACCCGCGCCCTTGTCATCACGGAGCAGAACGGCAAAACGAAAGTCCAGGTAACCGGCATTGTCCGCGCAGCGGACGGAACGCCGAAGGACCTGACCGTGCCGATGACCCTGCTCGCGACGAACGATCCGGATCAGGGGGTGTGGGTGGACGACACCACGGTGGCCGTGATGAAGGGCTCACCAAGCGATGCCGTGACGCCCGAGCTGCTGTTTCTCACCTCGTCCCAGCCGCAGAAGCTGGCGCCATGGCCGGGACTGACAGCGCTCAGCGCAGGCAACGGCGGGGAGGAAATCTACGCCCAGTCAACGGAAGGGATTTTCCAGCGGATCGGCAACGGATGGTCCCCGCAACTCAAGGGCCCGATCGATCCGTCCTATCCGGGCTAGCGGCAGCGGACGCTTTCCACATGGCGCGCTGGGGGACTCCCGCCGGGCGCCGCGCGGGCGCAAACTCTTCTCGTGGCGATTTCCGGAGAACTCCCTTACCGAGACGGTTGTGCCGGCGCCGGTGCCAGGAGAACCCGAACCCGTGCCCCGCGGGGGCCCTGGTCCGCCATGGACCCTGATCTGTCTCCGGTGGCCAGTGCTGCGGCGAGACACCGTGGCGACTACGCGCGGCCGCTGGCACGGCTGGCGGACGCGGCGGCGGCCGCTGCGGCCGAGGTGCTGGCACTAGCCGCGCCGGTGGACTGCGTCTGTTGCGGAGCCGAAGACCTGGCGCTCTGCGGCAGCTGCGAACGGCAGGTCCGGCTGCTGATGCGCACACCGTTCCGGGCGGAAGCGCAGGCCCCGGCCCTCATGGACGTGGACGGCTCGGTGCTCTTGCCGGTCGTGGCGGCCGGCGCCTACCGCGCGGAGTTGGCCCAGGCGCTGCTGTCCTTCAAGAAACACGGCCAGGGTCAGCTCGCGGGGGTGTTGTCGACGGGCCTGGCCCGGGCCATCCAGGCGGCCGCAGGGGAAGCCCCGGGAGTACTGCTCGTACCCGTGCCAACGAGTGGCAGGGCCTATCGGCGGAGGGGATTCAGCCCCGTCCATGTACTCCTTGGCAGGCCCGGACCACGCCGCGCGCCGGGTGCCGGCCGGCAGGCGGGCCTGTCCACCGTCCACGCACTCCGCAAGACGGGGCTGCGCGTCGGCCAGGGGAGAGTAGGGCAAGGAGCCGCAGAGCCGGTGCCGGCACGGGGGTATCCGTACGGTCTGCACGGACTTCGGGGACAGCCGGGCGGACAAAAGGGGCTGGGCCGCGGGGACCGTGCGCAGCGGGTCCGGGGATCCATGCTGGTCCGCCGCGGGCTCTTCGCCCCGGACGTGAACGGCCGGGCATGCATCATTGTTGACGACGTGCTCACGACGGGCGCCACATTGGCCGAGGCGGCCAGGGCGTTGCGTGCTGCCGGGGCGCTCGTGACCGGCGCCGTCGTCGTCGCTGCGACACGCCCGCCCGTCACGCAGGACTTCGACTCAACCGGCCCCGCGATGGCAGGGAAGCAGCCGGTCAAGGAAAAAAATAAACCAAAAAAGGATGAATATGAGGTTCCTATGAACTAACGTCGGAGATGGGTACCAAGAACAGATGTACCTGTCGATAGCGGCTCGGAAAGGGGCTCGACTGTCAGTCAGAACAGCCCCAGGAAGTGCCGCCGTCGTGTCACCGAAGTCATTTGGAGGGCACCATGGAGTTCATGATCAGCGGACGCAATTTGACGGTCTCGGACCGGTTCCGCGAGTACGCCGACGAGAAGATCTCGAAGATCACGTCGCTGGGGGACAAAGTCCAGAGAGTGGACGCGAAGGTTTCCAAGGAGACCAAGGCCCGGCAGACCGACGAGATGCTCACGGTTGAGCTGACCGTCCTGGGCCGTGGCCCCGTCATTCGTGCCGAAGCCAGCGCCGCCGACAAGTTCGCCGCGTTCGATCTTGCCTACAACAAGCTTCTTGAACGCCTGCGCCGGGCCAAGGACCGCAAGAAGGTCCACCACGGCCGGCACACCCCCAAGTCCGTCACCGAGGCGACGGCAACCCTTGAGCCCGCGAGTACCAGCGAGCCCATTTACGAAGAAGCGAACCACTGGCTTGAGCCCAAAGAAGCTCCCGCCGAAAAATCACCCTATGAGGTCGAGAACGATATTCCGGCCGGTGACTCGCCCGTGCTCATCCGCCGGAAGGTCTTTCCCGCATCGTCCCTCACGCTCGACGACGCCGTCGACAACATGGAGCTCGTGGGGCACGACTTCTACCTCTTCGTGGACAAGGAGACCAAGGCGCCGTCCGTCGTGTACCGCCGGGACGGGTGGACGTACGGGGTGATCTCCCTTGACCACACCTGCGAGCCGGGTGCGGCTGCGCTGGAGGAGAAGATCCTCGCTTACCGTTCCGAGGATGAGCCGGCCACCGCATAAGCTGGTGCCGACCATCCGACGAAAGGACTGACGTGCAGGAATTGCTGAGCCTCCAGCAGGCCCGGCGGATCGCACTGGCAGCCCAGGGATTGGACAAGGTACGGCCCGCCGGACCCGTGACTGCACGGGCGGTGGGCCGTACCTTTGCCCGCCTCCAGCTGGTCCAGATCGACTCCGTCAATGTGTTGTCGCGAAGCCACTACTTGCCGTTCTTCTCCCGACTGGGGAACTACGACCGCGCCATCCTTCAACGAATGGCCGGCACCCACCCGCGCCGCATGATGGAGTACTGGGCCCACGAGGCCAGCTTCATCCGACCCGACCATTTCCAGGACCTGCTCCTGTGGCAGCGCCGGAAATGGGTGGGGGCCCACGCCATGGACCCCGAGCTGCGGAGCGGTGTCGCCGAGCGGGTGCTTGAGGCGCTGGCGCCCGGCCGGCCCATGACCGCCGCCGAACTTACCGCCCGCCTGGGTCACGTGGAGGACCGGCCGCAGGAGAACTGGGGGTGGAACTGGAACGCCGTGAAACGGGTCCTGGAGCACCTCTTCGAAGCCGGCCTCATTTCGGCGGCGTCCCGCACGGAATCCTTTGAACGGCGCTACACGCTTACCGCCAGGGTCCTGCCTGCACGGACGGAGGCAGATCCCGACGCCGCGGCAGCCGCGGCGGCAGCCGCAGCCGCAGCCGCCGCCGGGCAGGAGCCGGCGGCGGCGCTGGTCCGCCTGATCGATGCAGCCGCCCGGGCCCACGGGATCGGTACGCTGCGCTGCTTCGCCGACTACTTCCGGACGCCCATGCGTGCGTCCGCCGTTGCCATGGAACACCTCGTCGAGACGGGCAGGCTGCGGCCGGTCACGGTGTCCGGCTGGAACAAACCCGTCTACCGGCATTCCGAGGCAAAACTCCCACGCACGGCCACGGGCCGCGCGTTGCTGAGCCCTTTCGATTCGCTGGTCTTCGAGCGGCGCCGGCTCGAGGACTTGTTCGGCTTCCATTACCGCATCGAGATCTACACCCCCGAGCCGAAGCGCCGCTTCGGCTACTACGTGCTGCCGTTCCTCCTGCGCGACGGGATCGTGGCCCGCGTCGACCTTAAGGCAGACCGGGCCAACGGTCTCCTGCTGGCCAGGGCTGCCCACGCGGAGCCCGGCGCACCGGCCGACACCGCCGTCGAACTCGCCGCGGAACTGCAGCTCATGGCAGAGTGGCTGCAACTGGACCGCATCGTTGTATCCCCGAAGGGGGACCTGGCGCCGTCACTCGCGGACGCCCTGTACGGCGCAGGAAGCGGTGTATCCGCTCTGAGGGAACAGGCGTAACCGGCCCTGCGTCTCTCCCGTAGACTGAACACGCCAGAATTCGGCAGCTTGAGACTGGGAGCAACTTCACGTGGCATCACTTATCGAAAAACTTCTCCGCACAGGTGACAAAAAGACCCTGAGGCAACTGCGGAACTATGCCGATTCCATCAACGCCCTGGAAAGCTCCTTCCAGACCTTCACCGACGCCGAACTCCGAGAAGAGACCGACCGTCTCCGCGCACGCCACGGTGACGGCGAGAAGCTCGACGACCTCCTGCCCGAGGCGTTCGCCGCCGTCCGCGAAGCCTCCTCCCGCACCCTTGGCATGCGCCACTTCGACGTCCAGCTGATGGGCGGCGCCGCTCTGCACCTGGGCAATATCGCCGAAATGAAGACCGGTGAAGGCAAAACCCTGGTGGCCACCGCCCCGGCCTACCTGAACGCTTTGGCTGGCAACGGCGTGCACGTCATCACCGTGAACGACTACCTGGCGGAGTACCAGTCGGACCTCATGGGCCGCGTGTACCGTTTCCTTGGACTGACCAGCGGCTGCATCCTGTCCAACCAGGACCCCGCCGTGCGCCGCGAACAGTACGCCTCCGACATCACCTACGGCACCAACAACGAATTCGGCTTCGATTACCTGCGCGACAACATGGCGTGGGACAAGTCGGAGCTCGTCCAGCGCGGCCATCACTTCGCCATCGTTGATGAGGTGGACTCCATCCTCATCGATGAGGCTCGGACCCCGCTCATCATCTCCGGCCCCGCACAGGGCGACACCAACCGCTGGTACAGCGAGTTCGCCAAGGTCGTCACCCGTCTCAAGCCCGAGGACGACTACGAAGTCGACGAAAAGAAGCGTACCGTCGGTGTGCTCGAGGCCGGCATCGAAAAGGTCGAGGACTACCTCGGCATCCACAATCTCTACGAGTCCGCCAACACCCCGTTGATCGGCTTCCTCAACAATGCCATCAAGGCCAAGGAACTCTTCAAGCGGGACAAGGACTACGTCATCCTCGACGGCGAGGTGCTCATCGTTGATGAGCACACCGGCCGCATCCTCGCTGGCCGGCGCTACAACGAGGGCATGCACCAGGCGATCGAGGCCAAGGAAGGCGTCGAGATCAAGGCCGAGAACCAGACCCTCGCCACGGTCACGCTGCAGAACTACTTCCGCATGTACGACAAGCTGGCCGGCATGACCGGTACCGCCGAGACCGAAGCCGCCGAGTTCATGAGCACCTACACGCTCGGCGTCGTTGCCATTCCCACCAACCGCGACATGCAGCGCATCGACCAGCCGGACCTCGTGTACAAGAACGAGGCCGTCAAGTTCGACGCCGTCGTCAAGGACATCGCCGAACGTCACGCCAAGGGCCAGCCGATCCTGGTCGGCACCACCAGCGTCGAGAAGAGCGAATACCTCTCCCGGCTGCTGGCCAAGGAGGGCGTCCGGCACGAGGTCCTCAACGCCAAGAACCACGCCCGTGAAGCCGCGATCGTGGCCCAGGCCGGGCGCAAGGGCGCCGTGACCGTTGCGACCAACATGGCCGGCCGCGGCACCGACATCATGCTCGGCGGCAACGCCGAGTTCACCGCCGTCGCCGAACTCGCCAAGCGCGGGCTGGACCCGGAGGAGAACTCCGAAGAGTACGAAGCGGCCTGGCCGGCAGCGTTCGAAGCTGCCAAACAGTCCGTGAAGGACGAGCACGAGGAGGTCCTCGACCTCGGCGGCCTCTCCGCCTGGTACGTGTGGAGCGCGCTCGGGCTGGGACCGGTGACGCCGGGCGCGCCGTTCTACGTGGTGGGCAGTCCGCGCTTCGCGAAAGCGGTCCTGGACCTTCCTGGGAAGAAGGACCTCACGATCCTTGCCCCCGGTGTGTCGCCGCTCAACACGTACGTTCAGTCGGCAATGCTCGGCAACGTCTCTCTCGAGCGGGCCTGGCTGACGCATCGCGAGCTGCGCAAGGGCCAGACCTTGGAACTGCAGATGGGCGGGACGCCCAACACCTCGTGGGGAAGCGCGGCGTCCGCCGTCCCGCCATCGCAGTCCGATTCGCCGCTTGCCGCGTTCGGCTGCCGTCCGTGAGTGCTTCTGCCGAATGATCTCACCCGATCGTCCTGTCGCGTTCGCGACCGTCAACGGGGCTGAGCTCGAGTACGAGGTGATGGGCGACGGTCCCGAGCTGGTGTGGCTGCACGGCATGGGGGGCAACCTCGAGCTCGAACGCCGGAGCGCGGCTGCTCTCGCCAGGCACCACCGGGTTCTCTGGTACTCCTCGCGAGGACACGGCCGCTCGTCGGCGCCGACCGAGCGGGCCGGCTGGTCGTACGCCGCCCTGGCGGGTGATCTCGACGCCATGCTCGATGTCGTGGGCTTCGACCGGCCGCTGCTGGTCGGCGGTTCGCACGGTGCGAACACGATCCTGCGGCATGCGGTCGAGCACCCGGGGCGCGCCAGGGCGCTGATCCTCATCGCTCCCGGCGGCAACGCGCTCGCCCGGCCGGCCCGACGGCAGTTCGCGCCCATCTGGCTCATGCTCAACATCGCCAGACTTCATGGTCAGGACGGGTTGATCCGGTTCGTCACGGGGCTGAACCCTGAGAGTCCCGAGGTCGACCGGGACGTGCTCGCCGCGGCACGCACGCACGACCCGCGGGAGCTGGCCCGGGCGTTGCGACGCATCCCCGATCAGAGCGCAGTGGACGAGCCGGCTCTGGCCAGTATTCAGGTGCCCGCCGTCGTCGCGGCGTGGGGCGGCGACCCGATCATCCATCCCCTCGTGCTGGCACGTCGCATCGCGGACCTGATCCCGGGTGCGCGCTTCGAGCAGATCGCCCCGTTGGCCGGTGAACCTCCCCAACAGGTCGCCGACCGGCTGGCTGCCTTTGTGCTGCGGTGGGCGGGCTCCCTGCCTTGACGCGCGCTGACCCTGCCCTCCGCGATGTCCCGGAGCGCCGCCAGTTCCGGCTGCTGATGACGGCCGAGACCCTGTCGCTCTTCGGGGATCAGTTGCTCGGCGTGGCCCTGCCGCTCTACGCCTTCGACCACCTGGGGGGCGCGACCGCTTCGGTCATGATCCTGCTGGCCCGGGTGATCCCGCTCGGCCTGCTCGGGGTGTGGGGCGGAGTCGTGGCCGACCGTGTCGACAGGCGCCGGTTGCTCGTCGCTGTCGGACTGCTTCGAGCGGCGCTCGTCCTCCCGCTGCTCGCCTTGGGCGGTGGCGGGCTGGTCCTGATGATCGCCGTGGTCTTCGGGCTGGCGGCCTCCGGCCAGCTCGCCGGGCCGGCTGTCGGGGCGTCGTTGCCGGCCGTCGTCAGCCCCGAGGACCTGCCGTCGGCAAATGCCCGGCTGGCCGCCCGGACCGTTCTCGTCGGATTGCTTGCCCCCACGCTGGGAGCCGTGGTGTACGCGGGACCGGGGCTGACCGCTGTCCTGGTCCTCAACGTCATGCTCTACGTGCTCGGTTCCGCCGTCGCGCGGATGCTCGAGCTGCCGCAGTCGAAGCGCGAGGGGTCCGGCGCCGGTCTGGTCGCCGACCTGGTCGTTGGCGTTCGAGTTCTCGCTGTCGATCCGATGCTGCGGTGGCTCCTCGTCGTCGTGACGGTCGCCATGTTCGGCCTCGCGGTCGAGCTGGCCGTTCTGGTGCCCTTCATCCGGGAGGTCCTCGACGGGAGCCCGACTGCAGTGGGGGCCCTCACCACCGTCCAGGCCGTGGGGGGTCTGTTCGGTGCTGCCCTGGTGCCGGTCATCGCGCGGCGACGTGGCCCCCAGTTCCTCATCCAGGTCGGGGTCCTCGGCCTGCCTGTCGCGGCGATCGGCTTCCTCGCCAGTCAGCGGGTCTGGCAGGCGGTGCCCGGTGTCCTGATGGCGGGCGTGCTCGTCACCGTGCTCTACGCCGGAGCCCAGACCTATCTGCAGCGCACCGTCCCGACCGCCTACCTCGGACGGGTGCTCGGTGTCATCGCGTCCGCCTTCGGCCTCGCTTCCATGGCAGGAACCGGATTGGCGGCTGCACTGACGCAGGTCATGTCGCTGCGCGACTGCCTCAAGGTGGCCGCCGCAGTCGAGCTGGCGGCGGTCCTGGTGTGGACGATGCGGTCGGCTGCCGTTCGTCGACGCGCTGTGGCGCCTGGCCCGTAGCCGTGACGTGAGAGGGACTGGACGCCGATCCGGAGTTCGTAGATGTTTTATACATACGCCGGCAGGTGCCGGCGGGCGAACGCCGAACATGACGGACATCACAAAGGACTTGTCGGCTCAACAGGGGGACGTCAATGGGCAGGTATCGCACCTTCATCGCAGCGGGGGTTGCCTTGGTGCTCGGACTGGGCGCAGCGGCGGAGGCGGCGCCACCCAGCCAGCCCTCGGCCCCCGCCGAGTGCGTGTCGCTGCTGGGCTGCGGTGCTGACGTCGATGCGGCGGTCGATCTCGAGCGCAAGATCGAGGACAACCTGTGGTACGGACTCGCCCTGCCGATCGACTACAACACCGCCGAGCGAATCCCCGGAGACGTCAAGGGCATCAGCGGGCAGTGGGGGGATGCGGGGATCTGGAGCGGCAACTACCTGGCGGCGGAGTCCTTCCGCTACGCCGTGGCTCGCGAGCAGCTGCGCTCTGGCGGCAAGAGCAGTCCGAAGGACCTCGGCGCCAAGAACAAGCACGAGGACCAGGAGTTCTGGCAGGCCCAGCAGGCCGAGGCGAAATCCCGCATCGACGAGATGATGGCGCAGGTCGACCTGCGTACCAACATCGCGCGAGCGTGGAAGGGCGAGGTGGTGCAGGGCGAGGCGGGAATGCTGATGTACTCCTGCGCGCCGACCGATGCCCCGACGGGTTTCGGGATGGCGATCAACCAGGATGTGCGTGGACCGTGGCGGTGGACGAACGACGCCGGTCGTCCTTCCCGCCTCACGCTGCCCGAAGGCGACTACGTCTGCGAGGCCTCGACGACTCGTGACGCCTACGCCGGCACGCTCTTCGGACTGCTGACTGCCTTCGACCAGGTCT
>CALMVY010000365.1 GCA_937873245.1 uncultured Arthrobacter sp.
AGAAGTCCTCATCCTCGGACCTGATGCAGTCGGTCCCGAGCACCTGGAGGAGGCGGCGGTAGTCCTTGCCGTAGTCTGACGCCTTGATGGCCAGCTCATCCCCCTCATAGATGTCCAAGAGGTATCTGAGGGGTACATGGTCACTGGAACCCTCACACTTGATGGCGGGGTTCAGCGTCCGCAACATCTTCTTCAGCGGTGCCGCGAAGGACAGGCGGGTGAAGCCGTGCTCCTCTACGAGATAGTTGGCGACGGTGCTCTTACCTGAGCCGGCAAAGCCGGAAAGTCCAATAACCTGCATGTTTGCTCCTAGTGTGTGGTCGATGCTTTGAGGTAAAGGGTGGTCTGGGATGCCCCGGTGAGCCGGGCAATCGTGCTAATCGAGGTGCCTGTTTCCTGGGCCGTCTGGACAAGGTTGGCAGGTACTTTGGTATTTATAATCACAAGCTTACGAATATAAATAAGAGAGGTCAATACCTCGGGCTCAAGTTTCCCGCCCTCGGCGTTCTTCTTCATGTGGCGGGCCACCGTAGTGACGCTCAGGCGGGCGATCTTGGCCAACTGGTTCAGGCTGAACATCCGGTGAGCGTGGAGCTCGTGTGCCAGTCGCAGCCGGTCATGGCGGTCAGCCAGAGCCGACAGGCGCCACACCTCCTGAGCCTTCCGCAGGCCCAGCAGCTTGGCGTCACGGATGTCTGTGAGGTCAGCGGTAAAGATGTCGTCAACGGTCTGGGTGCTCATGCTGCAAGCTCCTGCTCTACGTTCAGGAGTTCGATCCAGCGAACCGCCTTGTTCTTCTCGTCCGGGTAGACCGCGATCATGCCCGCGTCGGTGAGTGCCTGGATGATCTTCAGGAACTCGTCAGCCCGCATCTCGGTGCGGAAGTGGCGATACACCATCTCCCACTTGACCGTGCCGCCCTTCAGCAGCAGGAACTCCTCGACCTGCGCCTGAGCCCGCGCCCAATTGGACTCGGAAATCCGGTTGGCCATGTTGACCATGTGGCCGAACCACGAGCTGGAATAGTTGATGGCCACGAGCATGTGCTCCACCTGCACCTCATCGCAGCAATCCAGCATGGCCAGCAGGGTGGCCGTCTTCAGGATGGACTTGGTGAGACGGTCAGACGCGGCCTCGATGATCTGGTGGCGCTGGTGGCCCTCAGCCGCATCCAGCACGTCCGTGATGAAGCGGTTCAGGCGCTCCCACGCCTCGGGCACACAAGGGACGGGAACCGTGGGGGCATCCACGCTCGGGGTGAAGCCTTCCCAGTGGGTCCGTGCCGTCTCGATGCGCTTCACCATCGCGGTGAATACCTCGTCGCCCTGCTTCACCTCACGGATATCAGCCTGCTCCAGGTAGTCGGACTTGGCCGAGCGGGGCGGCGGTGCCGCCTCGATGTAGATGAAACGGGTCAGGAACCCGGAACGGAAATCGTCTTGGGTCAGGTAGTCCGCCACCTGTGAGGCAATGCCCATCAGGAACAGGGTCAGGGAGACATCCACCGAGCCTCGGCGGTTCTGGTCCCCCGTGGCGCGGAGCTTGCCGGAGACGTGGCCGTCGTAGAGCTCGGTCATCTTGCCCTTGGCGCCGGCCATGTACGCCTTCTTGTCCATTTCCTGAATCCAGCCCTGCGCCTCGTCGCGGTGCAGGAGGGCCGAGCGGTTGGGACGCTTCAGCAACTCGTTGTCGAGGGCTTCCGGGGTGAAGTCAGAGCCCAGATCGTAGTGGTACTCGATGGCGTCCTCATCGTCCGGGTCAGGGACCACGGTGAGGGCCTTGATGAAGGACATGCCGAGTGCCCGTGTGGTGGACTTCCTGGAGCGGGTGGTCTCCCCCAGCACCATGAACCACAAGTTAAGCGGAAGCCTGCCGAACTTGGGAACCGCGTGGCCGAAGTCGGAGAACACTGTCGAGAGGATCATCAGGGCCGCAGCGACGTGGTATTCCTGCGCCGCATCGGTCTTGGTGGAGGCCCATGCCACGTAGTCGGAGATGAACGTGGACTTCAGGGACGCCTTCTCGTCCCGCGTCAGGAAATCAACGCTCTTGTCCTTGACGCTCGGTTCGATGGTGGCTGTGACCTCGTAGTCCTCGGTCTCCTCGGCATCGCCCAGTTCGGACTTGGACCGTGCCCGCAGGATGTCGGCCCAGAGCAGTTCATCGGCGTTGTGCTTGCCGTCCGCCTCGAACTTGTTGTACGGATGGGACTGGCAGATGACAAACGCGGCCTCGTCGCTTGCGCCGGCCCGGAACAGCGTGTTCTCCAGGAGGAACAGCGCGTCGGAGCGGTCCACGTTGCCCGCGTTGGTCTTGTTGAGCAGCTGCATTAGCTCAGGCGAGGACTTCAGGGACTTCAGGGCCGTCCCCATCTTGGGGAGTGTACCCATCTCCTTGAACTGGTTGACGGCCTGCTCCACCGGAGGGTAGGCCGCAGCAAACTCCGCGATGGTGTAGGTCAGGCCGGTGAGTTCGTAGGTGACCTCAAAGGGGGTGTCGTACTTGGTGTTGGAGGTGTGGGGCACACGGAGCAGCTTGTTCACGGCCCAGCCAACGTCTAATCCTGTGGTTGCCTTGTCGTGGGCCAGCGAGACGCTGTGCGCCAGGGGCTCGATCAGGGCGGGATCGTGGCAGTCCTCGATCAGCCAGTAGAGGTGCGACTTGCCCGGGGAGGTCTGCACGATGCCCGAGGGCTCCAGCAGCGCGTCCTCGATGTTGAAGGTGTCGGCGTCGGCGTGGACCACCTGGATGGCCTTGGCCGAACGCTTCCGTGCGTTGGTGACCTTGAACAGTGACGGGCTGGTGTAGGTGTCAGTCGCGGCCTGCTTGGCGGTGTACTCCAAGAGTTGGGGCTTCTGGTCCGGCCACTGGAAGAACCGCTGGTTGGAAGGGTTGCCCTGCCCGTCCATGAGGGCCACTACGGCGATGCCCTCGATACCGTCCCAGAGAAATGAGAGAAATTCGTCTTGGCTCATGCTGCAATTGCCTCAGCCAGTGCCGCACGGGTGAAGTTCGTAACGATCACTTCATCACTACGGCTTGTGCGGTCCTTCTTCTGGTACGACGCATTGCTGTAGTCCATATCAAGGTGCTGGACGGCATATTTTTCCCCAAACTTCTTCAGCAGGGAATTGCTCTGGCCTTGATGCTCCATGACGTTGGAGAGTGCCCACGGAAGGTCAAGTTCATCCAAGTACTCCAGCAGACGCATTTCGTCCTTCTCGGCCCAGCCGCCTGCCTCGTTGTAGCTGGCGGTGGTCACGAGGTAGGGAGGGTCACAGTAGAGCAAATCTCCTTCGCTTACGGCCACGTCGGAAAAATCCGTGGAGGAGAACGACTTGATACGCTTCGCGTTCTCACGGAAGCCTGCGAGGTTGGCCCTCATACGCGGGTTGAAGGTTGACTTGTCTCTGCCAAACGGCATGTTGTAGCCACCACTCTGGTTGAAGCGCACCTGGAAGTTGAAGGCGTGTGCAATCAGCGCGTAGAGGATAGCTGGTGTACGGTCCCCGGAGTTGTACCTTGTGCGAAGGGCCAGAAAGCCTTCGGCGTTGGTCTTGCTCAACTGGTACTCGGCAATGAGCGCGTCGATAGACCCCTCGGGGTCCGGTGATATTGCCAGCCACTTCACGAGCTCCGCGATCTGAGGAGAATACTCGTTATAGTGGGTGACTACGCCCACATTTGCTGCCACGGTTCCGCCACCTCCAAACAGGTCAACGACTCTGTGATCCGTCCCTAGCAACGGCGCAAGCTTGTCCAGCAGCTTGAATTTGTTGCCGGTGTAGTTCAGTGGCGATTTGACGAAGTTCATATTTTGCTCCCCAGCGTGTTGTTATACATTCCTACCGCTCCGTTCCACGTAAAAGAATCAGGCTTTCGCCCGATTCTTCATGTCCTATCAAGTGCCTGTGATCCTTCTCGGTGGGATCGTGCGCTGTCGCAGCACAGGCGGTGAAACTGGGTGAAACCTACAGCTTGATGAGCTGCTTCTTGGCCGGAGCGCCAGCCTTGGGGGCTACGCCTGCCTTGGCTCCGGTGGGGGCCTTGCCGGTCACCGTGGCGGTGGCAGCAGCCGAAGTCTCCACGGAGTCAACCGAGCGGAAGCCACGCACCTTTTCGCGGAACTGCTTGGGGGAGAAGGATTCCGTGTAGTTGGACTCCTTGGTCTTCTTCTCCTCCCAGGTGACATCGACGTACAGCTCCTCGCCCAGCCAGTCGTCGGTGTCCATGTCGTTCATCTCGTCTGAGCCGACGCCCATTGCCTTGGCGATGGCCACGAGGTCGTAGGGCGGTACGGACTCCCCGGTCTTCTTGCTCACGCCGTTGAAAGCGTTGATGTCAGCGAACAGACGGCGGTTGGCCTGCTTCTGGCCATCGTCCGAGGTCTCGCCCTCAGCGATGCGGAACTGGAACTTCAGGCGAAGCTTGCCCTTGTTGTCGCCGGACTTCACCTCGTCGTTGACGATGGAGAAGATGGAGACCTTGTAGCGGCCAACCGGGACCGGCTCGAACGAGCGGCCTGCCGAGTCAAAGGTTTCCTGATCGACGTTCAAAGTTAGTCGAGCCATTTTGTGTGCATCCTTCTTGGTTGGTGTGTTGTTTTGGTGAGGTATAGATGAAACTACGAAGCGATGAGCAAAAGCTTATCACTCGTCGTCGGCGGTGTCTCCGGTTTCGGCCATCAGATCGTCGTAAAGGTCCAGCATGTGCGGGTCCACGTACTGGCCCTGCAGCTTGCCGGAGCGGTCGGAGGCGTCGAACTTGCCGTCAGGGTGGACCTGGAGCACACGTACAGATTCCTTGGTGTTCTTGTCCTGCACGACAGCGAGGTAGGCCACGATGTCGATGG
>CALMVY010000366.1 GCA_937873245.1 uncultured Arthrobacter sp.
CCCGCCAAGTGAGTGTGTTCCTTCTCGGTCAGCGGCGCGTGGCCGGAGACCACGGTGAACATGTGGCTGACCTCGCGGTGCGTGACCGGGATCCCGGCTGCGGCCGGAACGGAGATGGCGCTGGTGACGCCGGAGATCACGCGGACGGGAACGCCTGCCTGCACGCAGGCGGCTACTTCCTCGCCGCCGCGGCCGAACACGTAAGGGTCGCCGCCCTTGAGCCGCACCACGTTCTTCCCGGCCAGGGCGGCTTCCACCATGAGTTCCTCGATCCCGGACTGGCTGACCGGGTGGTGGCCGGGGCGTTTGCCCACATCCACCAGCTCGGCGGTGCTCAGGGCGGGCAGTTCCTGGTACGGGGCCAGCCGGTCGTAGAAGACGACGTCGGCATCCCGCAGGGCCTTCACAGCGGCGACGGTCAGCAGCTCGGAGGTGCCCGGTCCGCCGCCGACCAGGGTGACATGGCCGACGGGCCCGGCCGGGGGTTCCGCGGCGACCGGGATACCGGTATCACGGCAGCGGTCCAGCAGTGCGTCCCAGCCGGGCTGGCCGTCGTCGACGGCGGCGACCAGGAAGGGGTGTTCCGGCAGCGGACCGTCGTGCCGGGCACCGGCCGGGCTGCTCAGCCGGGAGACGACGGCGCCGGCGGCCCGGTAGCGGCGGACCGCCTGGCGTGAGGCGGCGTCCGAGCCGGTGACGAGGACTTCGCGTCCGGTGAGATCGATGCTGAGCTGCATGGCTATACCTCGTTCTTGTCGAGCAGTTCCGGGGTCGCGGCACGGACCGGGATGGAAGAACCGATCAGGACCTTCCCTTTCTCTTCCGCCGTGGCCGGACGCAGCTGGCCGCGCTCGTCCGGGACGAAGGTGATGGAGTCGTCCTTCTGGTCGGGGGCGTTGACGAAGGAACGGAACCGGCGCAGGCGCTCGGGATCCTTCAGGGTGTCGGCCCATTCATCGACGTACGTGTCCACGTGCTTGGCCATGGCGGCCTCGAGGTCCCCGGCGATGCCGAGGGTGTCGTGCACCACCACATCCTCGACGTGTTTGATGCCGCCGTCGAGCTCCTCCTGCCAGCGCGCGGTGCGCTGCAGGCGGTCTGCCGTGCGGATGTAGTACATGAAGTAGCGGTCGATGTACCTGATCAGGGTTTCGTCGTCGAGGTCCTTGGCCAGCAGCTGGGCGTGCGCCGGGGTGGCCCCGCCGTTGCCGCCGACGTACAGGTTCCAGCCGTCGGCGGTGGCGATGACGCCGACATCCTTGCCCCGGGCCTCCGCACATTCGCGGGCGCAGCCGGAGACGCCCATCTTCAGTTTGTGCGGGCTGCGGAGGCCGCGGTAGCGCAGTTCCAACTGAATGGCCATGGCCACCGAGTCCTGGACGCCGAAGCGGCACCACGTGGAGCCGACGCAGGACTTCACCGTGCGCAGGCTCTTGCCGTAGGCCTGGCCGGATTCGAACCCGGCGTCCACCAGCAGCTTCCAGATTTCCGGGAGCTGCTCCAGCCGGGCGCCGAACATGTCGATCCGCTGGCCGCCGGTGATCTTGGTGTAGAGGCCGTACTGCTCGGCGACGGCGGCGATCACGCCGAGCTTCTTCGGGGTGATCTCGCCCCCGGCGATGCGCGGCACCACCGAGTAGGTGCCGTCCTTCTGCATGTTGGCCAGGGCGCGGTCGTTGGTGTCCTGCAGGGTGCCGCGGCCGGCGTCCAGGACGTAGGCGCTGTTCTGGCTGGCCAGGATGTTGGCGATGGTGGGCTTGCAGATGTCGCAGCCGGATCCGGTGCCGTATTTGGCCATGACCTCCTCGAAGGAGGTGAGTTCCAGGACGCGGATGGTTTCGAAAAGCTCCTGGCGGGACAGCTCGATGTGCTCGCAGAGTGCCTTGGAGACTTCGACGCCGGACTTGGTCAGCTCGGTTTCCAGCAGCTTCTTGAGCATCGGCACACAGGATCCGCAGCTGGTTCCGGCGCGGGTGCAGCCCTTGAGTTCGCCGAGCTCCTGGACCGGGGCGTTGCCGTCGCAGGCGCCGCAGCCGTTGATGGCGTCGCGGATGCTGCCGGCGGCCACGTTGTTGCAGGAACACAGGATGGCGTCGTCCGGGAGGCTGACTTCCAGGACTTTATCCCCTGTCTCGCCGCCCCCGGCAGCGGTGAGGTAAGCACCGGGTTCGGCCGCCAGTTCGCGGCCCAGCATGGGGCGCAGGGACGTGTACGGGGTTGCGTCGCCGACGAAGATGCCGCCGAGGAGGGTCTTGGCATCGTCTGTGGTGACGATCTTCTGGTAGACACCGCGGGCCGGGTCGGCGTAGACGATTTCGAGCGCGTGCTCGGTCCGGGCGAAGGCGTCGCCGAAGCTGGCGACATCCACGCCGGAGAGCTTGAGTTTGGTGGCGGTGTCGAAGCCCGGGAACGTCGCGTCGCCGCCGTGCAGCCGGTCCGCGACGATCTCCGCCATGGTGTTGGCGGGGGCCACGAGGCCAAGGCACATGCCGCCGAAGTTGGCGACCTCGCCGATCGCCCAGATGCCCGGGACCTGCGTTTCGCAGCCGTCGGAGATGACCACGCCGCCGCGCGGTCCGAGATCGAACTGCTGCGGATCGCCTGCCTCTGGTGAACCGTTGGCGGCGCGGAACAGCTCGTCGCGGGGCTTCACGCCGATCGCGACGATCACGAGGTCGGCGGCGATGATGCGGCCGTCGGCCATCAGCACACCGGTGACCTGGCCGTCGTCGTCGGAGAGGACCTCGGAGGGAAACACGCCGCCGTGGACGGTGAAGCCCTTGGCCTCGATGAGGCGGCCCAGGGCCTGCCCGGCGCCCTCGTCCAACTGCGTGTTCATGAGCCAGGGGGAGCCGTTGATGACAACCGGGGTGGCGCCAAGCTGCTCGGTGCCGGCCGCGGATTCCAGGCCCAGCAGCCCGCC
>CALMVY010000367.1 GCA_937873245.1 uncultured Arthrobacter sp.
CTTCATCTTGCCGTTCTTCATGTTCGTGACGACGGATGCCTTGGTGTACTGATTTCCGCCCTGTGTCCCCTTTTGTGCGGCGCTGACCGAGCAGCGGGTGTGGCGACCCGACGCTCTGGGTTCAGTCGCCTTCCTCGTGTCAAGCGCTGTGGCGTTGCGGTATGCAGGGCGCGGCATCATTGCCGGCCGGCCCCGGCCACGGACGTGGAAGATCGGCGTGATCAACGTGGCCGGCTCTGTTGCGTTCGGCATTTCGGCTGCCGCTGCCTTCGTCATACCGTCGAGCGGCGATGTCTGGAACGCCGAGTTGTCCAATCTCGGCACACTCGTGGGAGCCCTGTGCTTCCTCACCGGCGCGATTCTAATGCTGAGTCCAGAAGCCACCGACGCCGCGGTTCCTGCGGACCGAAGAACTCATCCGTAACCCTATTCAACAGTCCCTGAAGGAGAAGTGATGTCAATTAATTTCCAGCCGGCCGATGCCGACGTGGCGCTGTTCGGCAACCGATTCGTCACCCAGGAAGTCCCGAGCCGGGAGTTCCCGGAGACCGGCATTCCTGCTCAGGACGCTTTGCGGCTGGTGTCTGAGGACCTGGCGCTGGAGGGTGATCCAGCCCGGAACCTGGCGACGTTCGTGACGACATGGATGGAGCCACAGGCCCAACAGATCATCGCCGCGAACCTGCACCGCAATTTCATCGACCACGCCGAATATCCCCGCACGGCCGAGATCGAGCAGCGCTGCATTCGGATGCTTGCCGACCTCTTCCACGCGCCTGGCGAGACAACGGGAGCCCGAACCCAGGGATCATCGGAGGCGATCATGCTCGGCGGTCTGTCCCTGAAGTGGAACTGGCGCAAGCGTCGCGAGGCCGCCGGCGCGTCGACGTCGAGCCCGAACCTGGTGTTCGGCGGCGACGTGCATGTCGTGTGGGAGAAGTTCTGCCGCTACTTCGACGTCGAACCGCGGATCGTGCCACTGCAGCCTGGGAAGTACACGATCGGCCCGGACGACGTGCAGGCCCATGTCGATGAGAACACCATCGGTGTCGCAGCCGTACTGGGTACGACGTTCACCGGGCACAAGGACGACATCGTCGGCATCAACGACCTGCTGCTGCAGATCAAGAATGAGCGGGGCCTTGATGTGCCGTTGCACGTGGACGGGGCCAGCGGGGGGTTCGTCTGGCCCTTCCTCTACCCGGACTCCGCGTGGGACTTCCGGCTCGAGCAAGTCCGTTCGATCAATGTCTCCGGGCACAAGTTCGGACTGGTCTATCCGGGCATCGGCTGGCTGATCTTCCGGGAGAAGGCAGACCTGGCCAAGGAACTCGTCTTCGAGGAGAACTACCTCGGCAAGACCGACTCGACCTTTACCCTGAACTTCTCCACCGGCTCGTCAATGGTTCTCGCCCAGTACTACAACTTCGTGCGCTATGGCCGCGCCGGTTACACCTACATCATGCAGAACATGCAGACCAACGCCCGCGTCCTTGCCCAGAAGTTGGAGGCCATGGGCCGGTTCGAGATCATCGGCCCCGACGAGGAGCAACTTCCCCTGGTCGCGTTCCGGCTCGCCGCAGACACCGGGTACAACGAGTTCGACATTGCCTGGCAGCTCTCGGCAGAGCGCGGCTGGATGGTGCCGGCCTACACACTGCCGCCGAACGCCCAAGACGTGACGATCATGCGGGCCCTTGTCAAGGAAACGATGAGCCGCGAGCACGTCGACACGCTCGCCCGGGATATCGAAGAGGCGTGCTCCACGCTCGCGAAGAAGGGCGGCGCGCACGAATCCGAACGAAACAAGATCGTCACCGGACCCGGCCACTGACCCAGCTGGGAATGCCTGAACGGGCGCTCGCAGAACAAGGACTCAGGCTGAAGTAGGGGTGGCGCTGTTTAGGCAGAGTACCGGTGGGCGTCATCCCCGGCATCGCGGACATCGGCATCGTGGACGACTGCTTCGTGGACGACGGGGCACTCGGCGCCGGCGGACTTCGCAGCGACCGGCTCCACCGTGATGCCGTACAGCGCCTCAAGGGCGGCGACGTAGTCTTCCTGATGGCCGTTGGCGGCGAGCTCACGGGCCCGGACCGTGGGGACGTGCAGCAGCTGCTTGACCATCCGGCGGAGCGCGAATTCAACTTCCTCGGCTGCGGCGGTGCAGCCGTGGCGGGCACGGACCTTTTCCATTTCCGTGTCCAGGACGTTCATGGTGTGCCGGCGGAGGGCGACGATGGCCGAGTCCACCGAGCGGGCTTCGCGTTCCTGCTCGAAGGCGCTGGCCGCGCCGGCCACAATGCTGCTGGCCTGGGCGAGCGATTCGGCCTGCTCCTGTGGGGCTGCCAGCCGGACCGATTCCAGCGTGAGCAGTTCGACGCCGTCGAGTTCGCCGACGGCGGGATCAAAATCGTGGGTGAGGGCCAGGTCGATGGCGATCAGGGGCTGGGGCGACGCCGCCCGGACTGTCGCCAGTTCTGCGGCCTCGACGCGGGTGTCCGCCCCGCTGCAGCCGATCATAACGTCGGCCGCGGCGACGGCGGCCGGGAGGGTTTCTCCGTCCAGCGCGGTCCCGCCACGGGTGGCGACGAAGCCTGCCGCCCGGCCTGAGGAGGAGTAGACGGAAACGTCAGTGCAGCCGCGTTCGCGCAGCAGCGACATGGTGGCGCCGGCGTAGGCGCCGGTGCCGAAGACAACGATCTTCTTGGTGGACCAGTCGGGGTCCTCGGAGAGTTCGGTGGCGAGGTCCAGGGCCACCGAAACGACGGAAAGGCCGCGGGCGCCCAGGGCCGTCTGGGCTCCGACGTCCTTGGCGGTCTTCGACGCAGCCTGGAACAGCCGGACGAGGCCGGAACTGGCCGTGCCCTCGTGCTGGGCAGTAATCAGGGCCCGGCGCACCTGGCCGGCGATCTCGCGTTCGCCGACGACAGCGGAGTCAAGTCCGGAGCTGACGGAGAAGAGGTGCCGGGTGACATCCGCGCCCGTGCGGGTGTTGAAGGACTGCGCGACGAGCTGTTCGCTGAGTCCCGTGGAGCCGCTGAGCTGGGCGATAAGGGCCGCGCGGGCGTCTTCAACATCATCCGGGCGGGGCGCCTCGCCATAGATTTCGAAGCGGTTGCAGGTGGCAAGGACAATGGCACCCGCCACGGCCGGCGACCCGGCGAGAGCGGATGTGGCGAGCTCTGAAGCGCCGGTGCTCAGTTGAGCAACGGTCTCGAGGTCGATGTCGGCGTGGGTCGCCACCAGAGAAAAAAGAACCACAGCACGACAAGCATAGCTTTTTCGTCCCCGTGTAGAACAACTGCCCGGCGTGTGACCGAACACGGCGGGGTGTGATTCCCGCCACCGGGCAGGGGCGGCCCGGGCCCCTGCCCGCGTCGTGTTGGTGTCTGTGACAGGCTGTCGTTATCTTTTGGGGCTGATTTTCGGCACAATCGAACTCATGACTCCTAGCACTGCGGCAACCCCCGAAATCTCCGGCCTTGACGCCGGGCACCCGCTGATGGACGGCCGCACCGCGGATTCCCCCCTGATCACGGCCTACCGCGGCGGCAAGCCCTCCCGCCGTCCGGTCTGGTTCATGCGCCAGGCCGGCCGTTCGCTGCCCGAATACCTTAAGGTGCGCGAGGGCGTCGCCATGCTGGATTCCTGCCTGCGTCCCGAGCTCGCCTCGGAGATCACCCTGCAGCCGGTCCGCCGCCACGACGTCGACGCCGCCATCTTCTTCTCCGACATCGTTATCCCGCTCAAGCTGGCCGGAGTCGGCGTGGACATTGTCCCCGGCGTCGGTCCCGTGCTGGACAAACCGGTCCGCACCGCGGCCGACGTCGCCGCCCTGCCGCAGCTGACCTGGGAAGCTCTGGAGCCGATCCGCGAAGCAGTCCGGCTCACCGTGGCCGAACTCGGCAATACCCCGCTGATCGGCTTCGCCGGGGCGCCGTTCACGCTCGCGGCCTACATGGTGGAAGGGAAGCCCTCCCGCGACCACCTCGGCCCGCGCACCATGATGCATGCCGATCCCGAGACCTGGACCGCACTGGCGAACTGGGCCGCGGACGCCTCGGGCATGTTCCTCCGCGCCCAGCTGGAAGCCGGCGCGTCCGCCGGGCAGCTCTTCGACTCCTGGGCGGGCTCCCTCGGCCTGGCCGACTACAAGCGCTTCGTCGCTCCCGCCTCCGCCCGCGCCCTGGACCACGTCCGGGACCTCGGCGCACCCCTGATCCATTTCGGCACCGGCACCTCGGAACTGCTCGTCGCCATGCGCGACGTCGGCGTCGACGTCGTCGGCGTGGACTACCGGCTGCCGCTCGACGAAGCCAACCGCCGGCTGGGCGGCACGGTGCCGCTGCAGGGCAACATCGATCCGGCCCTGCTCTCCGCTCCGTGGGAGGTGCTCGAAGCCCACGTCCGTGAAGTCATTGCCGCCGGAGCCTCGGCCCCGGGCCACGTCCTGAACCTCGGCCACGGAGTGCCGCCGGACACCGATCCCGCCGTGCTGACGCGCGTCGTCGAACTTATCCACTCCATCTCCCCGGAGTAGGGGCATGGAGGCAGCCGGCACGCCTGCGGCGGCAGGGCAGACCGCGGTGGTGGTGGGCGGCGGGGTCTCCGGTCTGCTTGCCGCCCGGACACTGGCCCGGGCCGGGGTCCGCACCACGGTCCTGGAGGCCACCGGCGCGTGGGGCGGCTGCGTCGGCAGCCACACCGTGGCCGGCCTGACCCTGGACAGCGGGGCGGAGTCCTTCGCCACCCGTTCCACGGCCGTGGCGGACCTCGCCGCCGAGCTGGGCATAGCGGACCGCATCGTCGCACCGAATCCCGGCGGCGCCTGGGTCCAGCTGCCCGACGGCCCGCGCGAACTTCCCCGCACCGGGGTCCTGGGCATCCCGGCCAATCCCTGGGACCCGGAAGTCCGCCGCTCCCTCGGCCTCGCGGGTTCGCTCCGGGCCTCGCTGGACAAGCTGCTGCCTGCCTCGCTGGGCACCACGGCGGAGGACACCAGCGTCGCGGCGCTGGTCCGCGCCCGGATGGGACGGCGCGTGCTCGAACGGCTCGTGGCACCCGTCGTCGGCGGGGTCCACTCCGCGGACCCGGATGTACTCGACATCGACATGGTGGCACCCGGCCTGCGCGCCGGGATCAAAGCCCACGGGTCCCTCGCCGCCGCCGTCACCGCCCAGCGAGGGGGAGTCCAGCGCAGCGAAAACGAGCGCCGCGGAGTCCAGCGCAACGCAGCCCAGCGAGGGGGAGTCCAGCGCAACGAAAACGAGCGCCGCGGAGATGGCCGGCCGCCGGTGCCTGCAGGCGGGCCGCAGAAAGCGGGATCGGCCGTGGCGGGACTGCGCGGCGGGATGCACACCCTCATCTCCGCGCTGCTCGCCGAGCTGCGCGGCCAGGGCGTGACGCTGCTCGGCGGCACACGGGCAGACGCCGTGCAGCGCACAGCCGGCGGCTGGCGGGTCTCCTCCGGGGCCACGACCCACGACGCCGGGCTGCTGGTCATCGCCGTGGAGGGCCCGGCAGCCGTCGGGCTGCTCGCCGATGCCCTGCCGGACCTTGCCCGGCTCCGCCCCGAGGCCGGACCGGACGTCAGCCTGGTCACGCTGGTGGTGGAGCTGCCACCGCTCGACGCCAGGCCGCGCGGCACCGGGGTCCTGGTCGCGCCGCAGAGCCCGGGGATCCAGGCCAAGGCCCTCACCCATGCCACCGCCAAATGGGCGTGGCTCGCAAACCAGACCGGCCCAGGCACCCACGTTGTCAGGCTGTCCTACGGACGCGGTGACGCCCGGCACGGCGCCCGGGCCCGGCCGGAGCCCCGCACCGACGACGAACTGTTCGAAGCTGCCTTGACGGATGCCTCCACCCTGCTGTCCGTTCCGGTCACCGCCGGGGACGTGGTGGACTGGGACGTCGTGCGCTGGGGCGGCGCGCTGCCCTTCGCCTCACTAGGCCACAAACGCCGCGTCGCGGAAGTGCGCAGCATCTGTGCCGCGGACGGCACCCTGGCCGTCGTGGGCGGCTGGCTGTCCGGCAACGGCCTCGCGGCGATCGTTGCCGACACCCCGCAGCAGGTCCGGCAGCTGCTTTCCTGAGCGGGTCCGGCGCCCGGAATCCGGCCTGAAGCCGCCCGGAAGCCGCCCGCCGGAGCGGGCACTTCCCCGGGTGCCGGATACCCGGAAACGGCGGGTACGGCAAATTTTCCCCGGCGTCCTCGGGCGGCTAGGGTCGATGACCATGGTTACTCACAGGTCCAACGTCCAAAAAACGCCGGCCGGTCACCATGGGGGACTCCGGCGTGGCACGGCAGCTGCAGCGCTCGGAGTGGTGCTGGCTCTATCCGCAGGCGCGCCCGCCTCGCACGCGGCCACGGGCGCCACCGCCTCCGTTCCGGCCGCAACGGGCTCGCTGTCCATCGACCTCGACGGCCTGGTAGACGGACTGCTCGGTCCTTCGAAGACGCCGACACCGTCGCCCTCGAGCCCCTCATCGCAGCCCACCGCTTCCGAGGAACCCGACGAGCCGGAGCCGAGCCGCACGCCGAAGCCGTCACCCACGCAGAGCCTCACTCCGCAGCCAGTGGCACCCCCGGTACCCGGGACCCCGCAGTCCGCGACCCCTGCCATTCCCGCGCCGGCCGTACCCGCGGTTCCTGTCCCCGGCCAGTCAACCGCAGCGCCGGCCCCGGCCGACGGCGCCCCGGCCGTGATCCTGGCTCCCGCAGAAGCCGCCCCGTCGCCGTCGACCGCCGCCCCCGCGACGTCGCCGACCGCCCCCGGCGCTTCCCCGACCGTGACCGGCGGACCCGCAACGGCGTCGGCCAAGCCCCGCTCCGGCAGCACTTCCATGGAGGCCACGTCAACGCGCCAGGCCGCGGGACCGTCGCCGTTGCTCGGCCTGGGCATCGGCCTCGTTGTACTGTCCCTCGTCGCCGGAGTTGTGGTCCTGCGGATGCGGCGCGTCTGACGGAGCGGACAGCCCTCCCCGGAGCGCCGGATCCGGCCCCTGAAACCCCATGAATGTGAAATGAAGCACTTCTACGCGCTGTAGAAGTGCTTCATTTCGACTTAGCTGAGGGGAAGGGGCAGACTGGTATCCATGAGCCACACTTCTGCCGAAACTGTCACTAAAACTGAATCAGCAAGCGAAGAAGCAGCCGAGCAGTTCTTCACGCTCTGGACGGTTTTCAAGCGCTCCGCCGACGTGCTTCGCAGCGGCGATGCTGCCGAAGAATTTGACGCCCTCACCGCGCGGCTGGCCGAGGCCGGCGTGGTCCACCGCGGCAGTTACGACGTATCGGCGATGCGCGCAGACGCGGACATCATGATCTGGCTCCACGGACCCCAGCCCGAAGCCCTGCAGCGGGCCGTCCGGGACATCCGCCGCAGCAAGCTTTTCACCGGCACCGAGATCGCCTGGTCCGCCATGGGCGTGCACCGGGAGGCCGAGTTCGCCAAGAACCACACCCCCGCCTTCTCCCGCGGCGTCGAGCCGGCAGAGTGGCTCTGCGTCTACCCGTTCGTCCGCTCCTACGAGTGGTACCTCCTGCCCGACGCCGAGCGCGGCGCCATGCTGCGCGACCATGGCCTGCTGGGCCGGGACTTCCCCCAGGTCATCTCCAACACGGTGTCCTCCTTCGCCCTCGGCGACTGGGAATGGATCCTCGCCCTGGAAGCCCCCGAGCTCGTGGACCTCGTGGACCTGATGCGCCACCTGCGCGCCACCGAAGCCCGCCACCACGTCCGCGAAGAAATCCCGTTCTACACCGGCCGCCGGGTGGGCGCCGCCGAGATTGCCGAGGTCCTCTCATGAGCCCGCTGGATCCCCAGGAGACTGCCACCGCTGTCACCGCCGTCAATGAGGTGACCGAGGCCGGCCGGATGGCCCCCAAGGACTATGACGCGGTGCTCCTGGCCTCCTTCGGCGGACCCGAAGGCCAGGACGACGTCATTCCGTTCCTGCGCAACGTCACCCGCGGCCGCGGCATCCCGGACGAGCGTCTCGAAGAGGTTTCGCACCACTACCGCGCCAACGGCGGCATCAGCCCGATCAACCAGCAGAACCGGGAGCTCAAGGCCGGCATCGAGGCCGAGCTCGCCGCCCGCGCCATCGAACTGCCGGTGTTCTGGGGCAACCGCAACTGGGCCCCGTACATCCCGCAGACCCTCCAGGACATGTACGACGCCGGGCACCGCAAGGTCCTCATGGTCACCACGAGCGCCTACTCCTGCTACTCCAGCTGCCGCCAGTACCGCGAGGACATCGGCATCGCGCTGACCGAGACCGGGCTGGACGGAAAGCTCGAGGTCGACAAGGTCCGCCAGTACTTCGACCACCCCGGCTTCGTCGAGCCGTTCATCGAGGGCACAGCCGCCGGCCTGGCCGAGGTCCGCGCCAAGCTGGCCGCTGACGGCACGCCGGACGCGCCGGTGCACATCCTGTTTGCCACGCACTCCATCCCCACCCGTGACGCCGAGGCGGCGGGCCGCTCCGACGCCGAACCGCGCCACTTCGAGGAAGACTCCGCGTACGTCGCGCAGCACCTCGCCGCCGGCACCGAGGTCATCCGCCGGGTGGAAGCCGAGACCGGCGATACCGCCCCCTGGTCCCTCGTCTACCAGTCCCGCTCCGGCGCCCCGCACGTGCCGTGGCTGGAACCCGACATCAATGACGCCATCGAGGAACTCGCCGGCCAGGGCGTCAAGGGCATCGTGATCGTGCCGCTCGGCTTCGTCAGCGACCACATGGAAGTTGTCTGGGACCTCGACACCGAAGCCCTGGAAACCTGCGCCCGGCTGGGCCTCGCCGCGAGCCGGGTGCCCACGCCCGGGACGCACCGCAAGTTCGTCGGCGGGATCGTGGACCTGATCTGCGAGCGGACCGCCGCCAACAACATCGCCGACCGGCCCCACCTGACCAAGCTCGGCCCCTGGTACGACGTCTGCCGGCCGGGCTGCTGCGCCAACTTCCGCGGCGAAAAGCCCACCATCGCAGGAGCCGACACCACCGTCGGGACCGGCCACGATCCCTCCCCGGCGGCCTCCGCTCCGGCGGGCTCTTCCGCTCCGTCAGGCCGGGACGCGCCGTGACGGTCCGCATCGGAACCCGCGCCAGCAAACTGGCCCTCACCCAGACGCAGCAGACCGCGGACCAACTGGCCGCCGTCGGCGGGTTCCCGGTCGAGCTGGTCCACATCCGCACCGACGGCGACGTCCTCAAAGGCTCGTTGTCCCAGATGGGCGGCACCGGCGTCTTCGTCGCGGCCCTGCGCGATGCACTGCTGCAGGACGCCTGCGACGTGGCCGTACACTCGCTCAAGGACCTGCCCACGGGTCCGGCCCTCGGGCTGACCCTCGCCGCTACGCCGAAACGCGTCGACGTCCGGGATGTGCTCTGCGCCCGCGACGGGCTCAAGCTTGCCGACCTGCCCAACGGCGCCACCGTTGGCACGGGTTCCCCGCGACGCGCGGCCCAGCTGCGCGCCGCCCGGCCCGACCTGGATATCCGGGACATCCGCGGCAACGTGGACACCCGGCTCGGCCGCGTCCCCGGACTGCCGGGCAACACCACCGACGCCGTGGTGGAAGGCAAGAGCTGCGACCTCGACGCCGTCGTTCTCGCAGCGGCCGGACTGCACCGGATTGGCCGGCTCGACGCGGTCAGCGAGTACCTTGAAACCGAGGTCATGCTGCCCGCCGCCGGGCAGGGCTCCCTCGCGATCGAATGCCGCTCCGCCGATGCACCGCGCAAGGCCGGATCCACCGAGGGATCGCAGGGGGTCCTGGCGCAGGCCCTCGCCGCCCTCGACGATCCGGACACCCGGCTCGCCATCACCGCCGAGCGGGCACTCCTGGCCCGGTTGGAAGCCGGGTGCGCCGCGCCGGTGGGGGCGTACGCCTACCGCAAGGGCAGCCTCCTGCACCTCGAGGCCGTGGTCTGTGCCGTCGACGGAACAGCCTCCATCCGGGACAAGAAGGCCACGGACGGACTGACCGAGGTGGGGGCAACCTTGCTCGGGATCGAGCTCGCCGAGGTCCTGCTGGCCCGCGGCGCCGCCGACATCGCGGACCTGGCCGCTTCCTGAACCGCGGAATCCACGAGTTCATGGGACGGCACAGTGCCCGAAACGACGAGGCCCGAAACGAGGAGGCCCGAAACGACGAGGCCCGCGACGTCAGCGCCCGGAACGACCCTGCCCGCGGCGAGCAGCAGGACGGGCAGCCCGGCATGAGGGCGCCGGTCGGCGCCCGGGTCCTCGTGGCCCGCAGCCCGGACCGCGCGGCGGAGCTTGTTACAGCATTGCGCGACGCCGGTGCCGAGCCGCTGCTGCTGCCGCTCATCGATTTCGAACTCGCCAGCGACCAGCACTCCCTGGATGTGGCCTTCGACGCCCTCGGCGCCGGTGCCTACGCCTGGCTGGTGGTCAGCAGCGTGACCACGGTCCAGGCGCTGGAGGCCAAAGCCGCCGAGCGGGGCACGACCCTCAGCGGCTGGCTTCCGGGCAGCCTCCTCGTGGCCACGATCGGACCCGCGACCCGCCGTTTCCTGGAATCCCGCGGAGTCGCCGTCGACCTGGCACCCACCGGGCAGCAGTCCGGCGCGGGGCTCGTCGACATCTGGCCCGAACACCAGGGCAGCGTGCTCCTGCCGCAGGCCGACATCGCCGACCCCCGGCTGCGCCGCGGGCTGGAGGCCCGGGGCGCCTTCGTCCAGGCCGTGACCGCCTACCGCACTGTTGACTACCCGGCCGACCCTCGCCGCAGCCTCGCGGCCTGCCACCCGGCAGCGCCGCAGGGATCCCCAGCGCAGCGGGACAACACGGCGCAGCGGGACAACGGAGCACATCGGGACAGCGGGGCCGCCGTGCTCACGCCAAAGCAGGCGAAGACCGAAATCGGAGCCGGCCGGCTGGACGCCGTCGTCGCCGCTTCCCCCAGCGCCGCCCGGCGCATCCACGGCGACCTCGCCCCGCTGGGCGCCTGCCGTTTCGTGGCGATCGGACGCTCGACCGCAGCCGAGGCCGAGTCGCTGGGCCTCACCGTCGCCGCCACCGCCGAGGAACCCACCGCGTCCGGCCTGGTCGCCGCCGTCGTCCGGGCCCTGGCCAACCATCCGTCCCCACGTCTTCAGCCAGTCGCCGAGCCCCCAGCAAAGGACACCATATGAGCTTCCCGACCCACCGCCCCCGCCGGCTGCGCACCACCCCCGCCATGCGCCGGCTCACGGCCGAACACCGCCTCTCGGCCTCGGAACTCATCCTGCCCGCCTTCATCCGTGAAGGCCTGACCGAGCCGAACCCCATCGCCTCGATGCCCGGCGTGCAGCAGCACACCACGGACACCCTGAAGCGCGCCGCTGCCGAAGCCGTGCAGCTCGGCGTCGGCGGCATCATGCTCTTCGGAATCCCGGCCGTCCGCGACGCCGCCGGTACTGCCTCGCTCGACCCCGACGGCGTGCTGAACAAGGCCATCCGGGACGTCCGCGCCGAGGTCGGGGACGAACTGGTCATCATGAGCGACGTCTGCCTGGACGAGTTCACCGACCACGGGCACTGTGGTGTCCTCGACGCCAACGGTTACGTGGACAACGACGCCACGCTGGAGATTTACGGCCAGATGGCCGTGGCCCAGGCGGAGGCCGGCGCGCACGTGCTCGGCCCGTCCGGGATGATGGACGGCCAGATCGGCGTGATCCGGCAGGCACTCGAGGAAGCCGGCCATGCGAACACCGCGGTCATCGCCTACGCCGCGAAATACGCCTCGGCGTTCTACGGCCCCTTCCGGGAGGCCGTCGATTCGCAGCTCAAAGGCGACCGCCGCACCTACCAGATGGACGCGGCCAACCGCCGCGAAGCGATCCTCGAAGTGGAGCTGGACCTCGAAGAAGGCGCCGACATGGTCATGGTGAAGCCCGCCATGAGCTACCTCGACATCCTCGCCGACGTCGCCGCCATGAGCCCCGTCCCGGTGGCCGCGTACCAGATCTCCGGTGAGTATTCGATGATTGAGGCCGCCGCCGCCCACGGCTGGATCGACCGCCGGGCGGCGGTCACCGAATCCGTCCTGGGCATCAAACGGGCCGGGGCCAACATGGTCCTGACCTACTGGGCCAGCGAACTCGCCGGCTGGCTGAAGGAGTCCTGATGAACAAAGCGACAGCCCCCGACCCGGCGTCCGGCGCGAACCCGACAGCCCCCGTCGGCCCGGGGCGCATCCTGCTGGGGCTGAACACCTTCGGAGACGTGGGGGTCTTCCCCGACGGGCACCCAGTACCGCACGCCCAGGTGCTGCGGCAGCTGCTGGAACAGGCTGAGCTGGCGGATGAGGTGGGTCTCCATGCCTTCGGCGTGGGGGAGCACCACCGCCGCGACTTCGCAGTCTCCGCCCCTGAGGTGTTCCTCGCCGCGGCGGCAGCCCGGACCAAGCACATCCGGCTCGGCTCTGCCGTCACCGTCCTGAGCTCCGATGACCCCATTAGGGTCTTCCAGCGCTTCTCCACCGTCGACGCCCTCTCCAACGGCCGGGCCGAGGTCATGCTGGGCCGCGGCTCCTTCGTTGAGTCCTTCCCGCTGTTCGGACTGGACCTGGCCGACTACGAGGTCCTGTTTGAGGAGAAGCTCGAGCTCTTCGACAAGGCCCGCGCGCAGAAACCCATCCGCTGGGAAGGCCGGACACGGCCCGCCATCAACGGGCTCAGCGCCTACCCGCCGCTCGAACACCACCTGCTGCCGGCCTGGATCGGCGTCGGGGGCACGCCCGAATCGGTGCTTCGCTGCGCCGAATACGGTTATCCGATCATCTTCGCCATCATCGGCGGACAGCCACGGTCCTTCGGCCCGCTGGCGAACCTCTACCGCGAGGCAATGGCCAAATACGGCCACCCGATGCAGCAGATGGCCACGCATTCACCCGGACACATTGCCGAGACCGATGAAGCGGCGCGGGAGGAGTTCTTCCCGCACTGGCTCGCGCAGCGCAACCTGATCGGCTCCGAACGCGGCTGGGGTCCGGGCAGCCGCGCCGAGTTCGACGCCATGTGCACCCCCGAGGGCGCCCTCTACGTCGGCTCCCCGGACACCGTCGCCGCGAAGATCGCCCTGCTCAAAAAGAACCTCGGAGTGGACCGCTTCGACCTGAAATACAGCAACGGAACCCTGCCGCACAAGGCGATGATGCGCTCGATCGAGCTGTTCGGCACCGAGGTGGCACCCCGGGTGGCCGCCCTGCTCGCCGGGCGTTCGCCACAGAACTGAGAGAATAGGAACCATGACTTCCAGCCACCCTCGCAACGAGGAACTCTTCGACCGCGCCCGCCAGCTGATGCCGGGCGGCGTCAACTCCCCGGTCCGTGCGTTCGGCTCCGTCGGCGGCACGCCGCGCTTCATGGTCTCCGCCAAAGGCCCGTACCTGACCGACGCCGACGGCGCCGAGTACGTCGATCTGGTCTGCTCCTGGGGCCCGGCGCTGCTGGGCCACGCCCACCCGGCCGTCCTCGCCGCCGTGCACGCCGCCGTCGACCGCGGGCTGTCCTTCGGCGCGTCAACCCCGGATGAGGCCAACCTCGCCGCGATCGTCCAGGAGCGCGTGCCCGCGGCCGAGCGCGTCCGGATGGTCTCCACCGGCAACGAGGCGACCATGACCGCCGTCCGGCTGGCCCGCGGCTACACCGGCCGGAACCTCATCATCAAGTTCGCCGGCTGCTACCACGGCCACCTCGACGGGCTGCTCGCCGCGGCTGGCTCCGGCCTCGCGACGCTCGCGCTGCCCGGCTCGGCCGGCGTCACCGCCGCCACGGCGGCCGAGACCCTCGTGCTGCCCTACAACGACCTCGGCGCCGTCGAAGCCGCGTTCGCCAAGCACGGCGACAGCATCGCCGCCGTCATCACGGAGGCCGCGCCGGCCAACATGGGCGTGGTCACCCCGGGCGAGGGCTTCAACGCCGGGCTGGCCCGGATCACCCGCGAACACGGCGCACTGCTCATCCTCGACGAGGTCCTCACCGGTTTCCGCACCGGCTACTCGGGCTACTGGGGCCTGACCGGCGGGGCGGCCGGTGCCGCCGAACCGTGGGCTCCGGACCTGCTGACCTTCGGCAAGGTCATCGGCGGCGGGATGCCGACGGCGGCCCTCGGCGGCCGCGCCGAGGTCATGGACTACCTCGCCCCGGTGGGCCCGGTGTACCAGGCCGGCACCCTCTCCGGGAACCCGGTGGCGATGGCCGCCGGCGTCGCGACCCTCACCCACGCCACCGAAGAGGTGTACTCCCTCATCGACGCCCGCTCGCTGGAACTCTCCGCCGTCCTGTCCTCGGCGCTGGACTCGGCGGGCGTGGACCACTCCATCCAGCGCGCCGGGAACCTGTTCTCCGTGGCGTTCGGCACTTCGGCTCGCGGCGTCCACAACTACGACGACGCCCAGGCCCAGGAAGTCTTCCGCTACGCGCCGTTCTTCCACTCCATGCTGGACTCCGGGGTTTACCTGCCGCCGTCGGTCTTCGAAGCCTGGTTCCTGTCCGCCG
>CALMVY010000368.1 GCA_937873245.1 uncultured Arthrobacter sp.
GGCTCGTCGAAGGTGGTCGAGCCCGTGGCGATCAGGCCGATGCGCTCGGTAGTGCCGGCGAGCGCCGACAGCAGCGTGAACGGTTCGAACGACGTGACGGTGTGACTGCGCTTCAGCGCGTCGATCGGCATGTTCAGGACGGCCAGGTGATCGGCCATGAAGAAGGCGTCGAACTTGCCGGCCTCCAGCTTGCGGATCAGCTGCTTCAGGTGAGCAAAATTGAAATTGGCGTCAGGCCACGCTCCGGGATAGCGCCAGGCGCCGGTATGAATGCTGACCGGTCGCATGAAGGCGCCGAGCTTGAGTTGACGCTTTGCCATTGCCCCGTTCCGTTCTGGTTATTGTTGGGAAGAGATAGGAAGGCGGCGCCAAGGTGCCAGCATGCTCGCGCAGAAGACTATTCTGATTTTGGGCGAACCGGCAGAACAGTCGTCATTCCGGGCGCGCCCCCGGAGCGCCGGGACTGGTGGCTGGAGCGACTGCGCAGGGTCCACGCGGTGCTGGCCGGCGGCCGGTAGTGTCTCCGCGCATGTCGCGACCGCAGATTTCGGGCTTGTAGATTTCGGGCCGGCGAATCGAGCGTCAGCGGCCGGCCGCGAAGTGGGCCTGGACCTGGGCCGGGCCAAGCGCAGCGGCGTAGACCGCGGCGTTATCAACGCTGCCGTTGAAGAACGGGCTGGTGGGCGAGTCAGGCCAGTCCCGGTTCTTGTCGAAGTCGGTGCTGTCATGGCCGATGCGCCAGTAACCGACGTAGGGCCGTTCAGCGACGAGGCCCTTACTGGCAGCTGCCGGCACGCCGTCGACGTACAGCACTGTCCCGGCGGGGGTCGTGGTGACCGTGGCCAGGTGCCAATTGCCGTCGTTGTATGCGGACGGGCTGGTGATGCCGGAGGCCTTGAACTGCTCGCTGTTGCCGTTGCGTGTCGCGGCACCGAAGCCGATTCCGCCAGCGTCCGTCATGTACAGGTGCCGGTCCGAGAGGGTGGACGAGCCGGTTTGCGCATTCCCGAATCCCAGCAGTCTCCCGCCGCCGGTGGCCCCCGGCGACGTCCTGAACCAGATCTCCATGCTGAAGGTGTCAGGAGCGTTGACGGGCTGCGGTGTGCTGACCAAGGCCGCGGAGGTGCCGAGGTCCAAAGCGGGGCTGGCGCCAGCGGCGCAGGACCCGGGGACGCGTGCGGCGCCGCCGTGCAGCGTGCCGTTCAGCCCGAATCCAGATGCGTCCGCTGCGACGGTCCCGGAGCCCTCGTTGAACGCGTAGAACAGGGACGGGCTGTCCAGAACAGTGGGGGCCAGGCACGGGAAGCTGCTCAGCGCGGCAAAGCTGCTGGCATGAGTGGGTGCGGCGGCTGAGAACGCTGCATGGGCCGGCGCGGCCATCAACAGTTCCGGGGTGACCAGGATCGGCAGCGAGGCCAGGCACAGCAGGGCGCGGACGGCCTGGGTCCTGCGTGCGGCACGCCGGAGCTGCCTTCGGGTGGCGGGGCGGGTGGCGGTGGCGCGGGCGGCGCGGGCGGTGCGGGTCTGGGGCGGCAGAGGCCAGCCGCCCGCCCCTCCGGCCGCGGTGGGCTCCTGGCCGCTGCGGGGAGCCGTGTTGGAACCGGAGGCCGCTGCCAGGGTCAGGGCCGAGACCGCGATGAACAGCGCGGCGAGGTTGCCCCAGTTCTTTTCAGCGATCCAGACAACAGGAAGCCCAACGAAAGGCACCCGCAGAACAGCCACACCGTGAACCGCCCCGGGCGAGACCGGGGACGAATCGTTGGACTGGTTCGCGTCGCCGCGCAGGATGAGACCTCCATCGGGGGCGTCCTCCACATAGCGGTGCAGGCGCAGCTTGCCCACATGGTCCGGGTCATCCACGAGCAGGACGTGCCCCAGTGAAGCCGTTCCGGTCGGGACCGGCCGGGCGATAACCACGTCGCCGGCTGAGATCCGGGGCTCCATGGATCCGGTCATCACGGTGGTGGGTTGCCAGCCCAGCGCGAAGGGGAGCAATGCCCACGCCAGCATTCCGAGGATGGCGAACAGGACCGCCCGTGCCACGAGGGACACGGCCAGCCGTGCGACGCCCATGCCGGCGAGCTCCGGGCCGCTGTCGTGAAGCATCGCGGTGGTGCCGGCGCTTTCAGCGGCGACGTGGTTCGCGGCAGAGCCCGCTGCAGAAACGTGGTCACGACGGAACCCAGGGCGCAGCCTCGGGTGCCGGAGGCCTGGCCCATGGTTGCTCTGGCTATTGCGGCCGCTATTGCTCTCCGGGGTCCTGCTCTCCGGGGTCCTGCCGAAATTGCCACGGGAGGGCCGGGCAGCACGGTGCCCGGACGTCGCGGGCAGTCGGCTCGGTCCGGGCACCGGCTTAGCTGTTCTGTGCTTCCCAGGTGAAGCCCATGGACGCAGTGCCGTCCTGAGTGCTGTTCGGGGCCGCAGCGTTCAGCGTGTAGACAATCTTGTAGGTGCGAGTCTCCGGGGCAGTGCCGCTCGGAGTCCAGGACCCGACGCCGGCGGCGAAGGACTTCTTCGAGCCCAGCATGGCGAGTGTGTCATTGAAGATCTCGGCTGCGGGAGTGAACCCGGCGCAGGTGCTGTCGCCGCCCGCGCCTTCGGTGATGACCAGGTCGATGCTGGAACTGAGCTTGTTGGTGGTTTTCGCATTGGTTGCGTAGAGCTTCACGGTTGATGCCAGCGAGCCGCTGGAGGTGACGGTGATGCACTTGGCGCCGGTGGATCCGGGCTTCAGGTTCGCCGCAGTGAACATTGCAGTCCCCGCGCTTGCGCCGCCGGCGGCCTTGTTTGCGCCGCTGTCGAGCTTGACAGTACCGGCCTTCCAGTTGTTGGCCTCGCTCTGGGTGGTGGCGCTGAATGCCGAGTAGGAGGCCTGGGAGACGGCGACGCCGCTCACCAGGAGTGCTGCCGGGACAACTGCCCATTTGGCCCAAGTTGCCGTGCGTGCTGAAATCCGTGCCATGAGGTACTCCTGGTGATGAAGTGGGGCCCCCGCCCCTAATGAGACCTAGCACAGGTTCCCTGAGCGGAGCCTGCAGAAATAAACCTATAGACGATTGACTTGAAATTCAAGCTAAAGGTTTTTCGGTCTAGTTTTTTGGGATATTTACCGCTGTTTTCAGGGGTTTTTCAGTATTTAGCTTGAGAGTAAAGTAGGTCAGAAGTGGATTGAAGTTCGATCCGCAGCGCGGCTGGAAGCGTGGCAACTATGATGGATTGCGCGCAGAGGGCTAGGCACAGAAACAAGGAGCAGGACATGGCAGACCAGGCGGAGGAGTCCACGGGGGACAAGGACGCGCTGCTGCGCATCACTCAGGGCCTGCGACGCGTTGACGTCGGGACCTACGCCCTCAGGATCCGGCTCGCCGAGAAACTGGGCATCGGCACCATCGACATCAACGCGATGGCATTCGTGGGGGAAGTTGACGGCATGACGCCGAAGGCCCTCGGCAATCTGCTGAACATCACCACCGGATCCGTAACCGCCATGGTGGACCGCCTCGAATCCAAGGGTTTTATGGTCCGCAAGCCCAACCCCACCGACCGGCGCAGCGTACTCTTGCACCTGAGTCCGGCAGGGACCCATGCGATGCAGTGGGCCACGGAGCACTTCGCCGAAGCTGCCGCGGCTGTCCTCCAAGGAGCGCCCGAAGGCAGCATTTCGGACGTCGCCGGCTTCCTGGAAGGAATCGGCCAGCGGCTGCTTGCTGCCGCCAGCGCGCCGGAGCAAACGCGGAGCTGACGACTGAGTTCACCCGGATTTCATCCGGAAGACTCCTGCGCGTCGGACCGGGCTGGAACGGTGGGGAGGCCCGCAACCACCCCGTGGAAGGTCTCTCCATGTCTGTCTCCTCCGGACGCAAATTTTCCCTGCTGCCCATGCTCGGCCACACCAAAGGCAAGCGCAGCCCCGTCACCTGCGCGCTGAAGTGCGACAACGCCTGCTCGGGCGAGGTCTGCAACACCAGCTCTAACAGCTACTTCCGCGATATCGCCTCCGCGACGATGTCCCGCCGCACCGCCCTGGGCTTCGGTGCCGCCGGCGCCCTCGCCGTCGCGTTCGGGGGAGCCCTCACCTCGCCCGAAGCTGCGGTGGCCGACGGCGGCCCCGGCCTGTCCGCGGCGGCCAAGAACGGCTACGGCGCGTCCAAGCTCAAGTTCACCGCCATCGCTCCGGTGGATGCCGCCGTCGACGCCTTCACGGTTCCGGAAGGCTTCACCTGGCAGCCCGTGATCCGCTGGGGTGACCCGATCTTTAACGACGCCCCCGACTTCGACCTCGGAAACCAGACCGCGGCAGCCCAGGCACGGCAGTTCGGCTACAACAACGACTACACGGACATCCTCGAACTCCCCGGCAGCAAGGGCCGCCGTGCCGTGCTGTTCGCCAACCACGAATACACGAACGAGACCATCATGTTCCCGGCCTCGATGCCCGCCGCCGACGTCCGGAAGGTCGGCGCCGCGGCGCACGGGCTCACGGTCGTCGAGCTGGAGCGCAAGAACAAGAACGCGCCGTGGAGCTACGTCAAGGGCGCCAAGCTCAACCGCCGCTACCTGAACGACACGGCGTACGAGCTCACCGGTCCGGTGGCCAGCTCCCCGCTGGTCCGGACCAAGGAGGATCCGACCGGCCGCACCATCCTCGGCACGCTGGGCAACTGCGCCGGCGGCACCACCCCTTGGGGCACCATCCTCTCCGGCGAGGAGAACTTCAACGGGTACTTCGTGGCCCCCGGCACCTCGGCCGAGGACAAGCGCTACGGGCTCACCAACAAGCCCACGGCCCGGCAGTGGGAAATCGACGACGAACGCTTTGACACCCGCACTGCGGGCTACGAAAACGAGGCCAACCGCTTCGGCTGGATCGTCGAAGTGGACCCCTTCGACCCGACGTCGACCCCGAAGAAGCATTCATCCCTGGGCCGCTTCAAGCACGAGGGCGCCAACGTGATCGTGGCCGAGTCCGGCCACGTGGTGGCCTACTCGGGCGACGACGAGCGCTTCGACTACCTCTACAAGTTCGTCTCGAAGGACAAGTACCGCGAAGGCGACCGCAAGCACAACATGACCCTGCTCTCCGCCGGGGACCTCTACGTAGCCAAGTTCTCCGGCAATTCCCCGGCGGCCGAGATCACCGGAACCGGTGCAGTACCGGCCGATGGCGGCTTCGACGGCACCGGCGAATGGCTGCCCCTCGTCGTCGGCGGGGAGTCCCAGGTGCCCGGGATGTCCGTCGAGCGTGTGCTCGTCTACACCCGCCTCGCGGCGGACCTGGTGGGCCCCACCAAGATGGACCGCTGCGAGGACGTCGAGCCCAGCCTGCTCACCGGCAAGGTCTACGTCGCCTGCACCAACAACTCGGACCGCGGCAAGGCCGGCAAGGAAGGCGCCACCGAGGTCAACCCCCGCAACGCCAACCGCGACGGCCACGTCGTGGAAATCACCGAAACCGGCGACCAGACGTCCACGAAGTTCACCTGGAACCTGCTGATGGTCTGCGGCGATCCCGCGCAGGGCGATGTCACCTACTTCTCCGGCTTCCCGGCGGACAAGGTCTCGCCGATTTCCTGCCCGGACAACCTCGCGTTCGACTCGGTCGGGAACCTCTGGATCTCCACCGACGGCGCCCCTTCCGGCATCGGCAAGGCCGACGGGCTGTTTAAGGTCACCCTCGACGGCGCCGAGCGGGGACGCGTCGAACAGTTCCTCGCCGTCCCGCGCGACGGCGAAACCTGCGGGCCCATCATCCACGACCAGGAACGCACCGTGTTCGTCTCCGTGCAGCACCCGGGCGAGGACGGCACCTTCGACGCGCAGCTGTCCTTCTTCCCGGACTACGTCCCGGCCGGGACGACGCCGGCGCGGGGCCAGGCGCGCGCCCCGCGCCCCTCGGTGGTCCAGGTGTTCCGCCAGGACGCCTAGGGTCCCACCCTCTACACAGCAACGCGGGGTCAGATCCGGCCCATGTTGGGGCCCTTGATGGGCGATATCTGACCCCGCGTTGCTTCTGGGGGTGGGGGAGCGTCGGGGCGGGGCGGAACTGATAATTTGAACAGTGTGAATAATCCGGCCGAAATGGTTGTCCCCAGAGTCCAGGCAGCAATTGCCAGCGCGTTCGGCGAAGAGTACCGCGGCACGGATCCCGTGGTCCGGCCCTCGCAGTTCGCGGACATCCAGATCAACGCGGCCATGGCGCTCGCCAAGAAGGTCGGCATGCCGCCGAGGGACGCCGCCGCCAGGATCGTCGAGGCCCTGGACCTGGACGGGATCTGCACCGCCGTCGAAATCTCCGGACCCGGCTTCATCAACCTGACCTTCGACGGGACGTGGATCGAAGAGCTGCTCAACGCCGAATCACCCGGCGCCCCGGCCGCGGCGCCGGCCGAAGCCCAGCGCGTCGTCGTCGACTATTCCTCCCCGAACGTCGCCAAGGAAATGCACGTCGGCCACCTGCGCACCACGGTGGTGGGGGACAGCCTCGTGAAGGTATTCGAGGCGCTGGGGGACACCGTCATCCGGCAGAACCACATCGGCGACTGGGGCACGCCGTTCGGCATGCTGATCGAGCACTGGCTGGAGATCGGCGAGGACTCCCCGGAAGCGGCGCTGCTGGTCGATGACCCCAGTGCGTTCTACCAGGCGGCCCGGGCCAAGTTCGACGCCTCAGCCACCGATGAGGACGGGTTCGCCACGCGCGCGCGGCTCCGGGTGGTCGCGCTGCAGGGCGGCGACGCGGAGACCTTCGCCGTCTGGCAGCGGCTGGTGGCCCAGTCCAAACGCTACTTCAACGCCATCTACGCGATGCTGGGCATCAGCCTCACGGACGATCACATCGCCGGTGAAAGCTCCTACGACGCCCATCTGGCACAGCTGTGCCAGGAACTCGAGGACCGCGGCATCGCCCGGATCAGCGACGGCGCCCTGTGCACCTTCCCGGCCGGCTTCACCGGCCGTGACGGCCTGCCGATGCCGCTCATCATCCGCAAGTCCGACGGCGGCTACGGTTACGGCACCACGGACCTCGCCACCATCCGGTACCGGGTCCGCGAGCTCGAGGCCAACCGCGTCCTGTACGTCGTGGGCGCGCCGCAGAACATGCACCTGCGCATGGTCATGGCCACGGCCCGCGAAGCCGGCTGGCTGCCGGACACGGTGGAGGCCGTGCACGTGCAGATCGGCAACGTGCTGGGGGAGGACGGGAAGATCCTGAAGTCCCGTTCCGGCGCACCGGTCAAGCTCATGGCCCTGCTGGAGGAAGCCGTGGAGCGCGCCCGCGCCGTCATCGACGCCAGCCGGCCCGAGCTCACCGAAGAAGAACGCACCGTGACCGCCCGGCAGGTGGGCATCGGCGCGGTCAAATACGCCGACCTCTCCGTGGGGCACGACACCGAATACGTCTTCGACTTCGACCGGATGCTGGCCCTGAGCGGCAACACCGGACCCTACGTGCAGTACGCCGCCGCGAGGATCCGTTCGATCCTGCGCAAGGCCGGGGTGCTGGAGCAGCATGTCGCCGGAACCGAAGCAGCCGGATTCGACGTTTCCGGAACCGACGGTGCCGGAACCGACAGCGACGGCGGCATGCCGGCGACGGTGATCGCCGTCGTCGAACCCGCCGAACGTGCACTGGCCCTGCACCTTCTCGAATACGGCGCCACCCTGTACAAGGTGCGCGAGGTCCTGGAACCGCACCGGCTGTGCACGTACCTGTTTGAACTCGCGCAGCTCTTCACCTCCTTCTACGACCAGTGCCCCGTGCTGAAATCCGAGGACTCGGTGCGGGAATCGCGGCTCGCCCTCTGTGCCCTGGTTTTGCGCCGGCTGTCCGAGGGACTGGACCTGCTCGGCATCGAGACCCCGGAGAACATGTGAGCCCGGGGCCCGGCGGCGGGGACATCCCCGGCGGGGATGCCCCCGGCGCGGATTCACAGGGCGCGGATGCACGGGGCGCGGGGGAGCTGACCGCGCTGGATTCCGCGCGGATCGCCGTCGCGGCCCTGCTGCTCGAAGGAGTGCGCTACGTGGTGGTGGCGCCCGGCTCGCGCTCCGCTCCCATGGCCTATGCCCTGGCCGAGGCCGACGCCGCCGGGCGCGTCGAGCTGCTGGTGCGGATCGACGAGCGCGACGCCGGCTTCACGGCCCTGGGCCTGGCCCTGGCCACGGGGACGCCCGCGGCCGTACTCACCACGTCCGGGACCGCCGTCGGCAATCTCCTGCCGGCGGTGATGGAGGCCAACCACGCCGCGGTCCCGCTCGTGGTGATCTCGGCCGACCGTCCCGAGGAACTCCGCGGGACGGGCGCCAACCAGACCACGGTGCAGCTGGACCTCTTCGGTGAGCATGTCCGCTTCGCAGCGGATGTGCCGGCCGGCAGCGACCCGCGGCGCGCCGTCGAGACCGCGCTCAGCGCCGCCACCGGGGCCTTCGAGGACACCCCGCCCGGCCCGGTGCAGCTCAACCTGGCCTTCCGTGACCCGCTCGTGCCCGCCCCCGGCGACAGGCTCCCGCCCGAGTCCGGCCGCCGGGTGTACCGCGCGCCCCGCGGCCCGCTGGCCCTGGATTTCCCGCCCGCCTCGGCCGGCCTGCCGGAACGGCGCACCGTCGTCCTGGCAGGGCACGACGCCGGCCCGGTCGCCGAAGCCTTCGCACGGGCCCACGGCCTGCCCCTGCTCGCAGAGCCGTCCTCCAACGCGCGGTTCGGGCCGAACGCCGTGGGACCCTACCGGATTCTGCTCGATGCCTTCGGCCCGGACTCCGCGCAGCCGATCGAGCGCGTCGTGCTCTTCGGCCGGCCCACCCTTTCCCGGCCGGTGAGCGCACTGCTGGCCCGCGCCGATGTCCCCTCCGCCCTGTACCAGCCGGTGCCCGTGGCCTGGTATGAGCCCGGCCGCCGCACCGAACTCCCGCTCGACAATCTGGCGGACCTGGCCGACTTCGCCGGCGTGGGCTCCGCGGCGTGGCTGGATGCCTGGCTCCTGGCCGGGGCCGCCGCCCAGCACGCCGTCGACCTGGCGTTGGCCGGACCCGCGGCGACCGGGCCCGCCGTCGGCGCCCTGGTCTGGGAACATACGCGCGGACAGCTCGTACTCGGCTCCTCCAACGGCATCCGCGACGTCGACCTCGCCGGCGCGCCCGCCCCGGAACCGGGCGCCGTGGTCTTCGCCAACCGGGGACTCTCCGGAATCGACGGCACCCTCGCCACAGCCACCGGCATCGCCCTGGGCGGCCGGCAGGAAACCACCGTGCTGCTGGGCGACGTCACCTTCCTGCACGACGCCGGCGGGCTGCTGCTCGGCGCGGGCGAAGAGGAACCCGCCCTGCGGATCGTGGTCCTCAACGACGCCGGCGGGGCCATCTTCGGGCTGCTGGAGCACGGCGCCGTCGAGGCCGCCGGCCGCTACGGAGCCGCCGTCGAGCGCCTCTTCGGCACCCCGCACAGCGTGGACCTCGCCGCCCTCGCGGCGGCCTACGGGGTCGCGCACCGCTCGGTCAGCACGACGGCGGAGCTCGCCGAGGCGCTGGCGGAGCCGTGGGAGGGCCGCAGCATCATCGAGGTCCGCACGGACCGGCACGGGCTGCGGGAGCTGCACGCGCGCATCCGGGCCGCCGTGGGCGCAGCAGTGGCCGGAGTCCTCGCGGCGGAGTAGCACACTCCCGGGAATCGCTACGGAAACGGACAGCCGCTACGTGGATCCACGTAGCGGCTGTCCGAAATCGGCGCGGAATCCGCCGCGCGGCGCGAAAAGGGAGTTACTCCGCGATCTCGATGTGCGTCGGGTCGAGGACGCGGCGGAGGAATTCCTTGGTGCGGGCATGGGTGGGGGCACTGATGACCCGTTCGGCCACACCTTCCTCCACCACAACGCCGCCGTCCATGAACACCACGCGGTCGGCCACTTCGCGGGCGAAGCCCATCTCGTGGGTCACCACAAGCATGGTCATGCCTTCCTTGGCCAGGTTGCGCATGACGGACAGGACATCGCCTACGGTCTCCGGGTCCAGGGCCGAGGTGGGCTCATCGAACAGCATCAGCTCGGGGTCCATGCTCAGCGCCCGGGCAATGGCCACACGCTGCTGCTGGCCGCCGGAGAGCTGGTCAGGGAAACGGTCGGCGAGGTGTCCCAGGCCCACACGCTCCAGGTTCTTCATGGCCACGGCCGAGGCGTCCGCCTGGCTGCGCTTGAGCACCTTGGTCTGGGCAATGGTGCAGTTCTGCAGCGCGTTCAGGTGCGGGAAAAGATTGAACTGCTGGAAGACCATGCCCACCTTGCGGCGCATCTTGTCGATGTCCACATCCGGGTCGGTCGCCTCGAAGCCGCCGACGTGGACGCTGCCCACGTTCGGCTGCTCCAGCAGGTTCACGCAGCGCAGCAGGGTGGACTTGCCCGAGCCGGACGGTCCGATCAGGCACACGACCTCGCCGGGTTTCACATCAAGGCTGATGCCCTTGAGTACTTCGTTGGATCCATAGGACTTGCGGAGGTCCGTGATGGACACGCCGGCGGCGTGGACGGTGCCGCTGGGACCGTGGGCGTTCTGTTCGACGTTGTTCATGACTGTCCTGCCTATCGCTTCGTCCGCGCGGAGCGGCTTTCGAACTTCCGGGCCAAGAGGCTCAGCGGGATGGTGATCACCAGGTAGAAGGCGCCGGCGACCAGGAGCGGGGTCAGGCCCGCACCGAGGCTGGAGATCCCGTCGCGGCCGAACTTCGTGAGCTCGTACTGCGAAGCGGTGAGGCCCAGCACGTAGATCAGCGAGGAGTCCTTGGTCAGCAGGATGACCTCGTTGGTCAGCGGCGGCAGGACGATCCGGAACGCCTGCGGGATGACGATGGAGACCATCGCCCGCCACTGCGGCATGCCCAGTGAACGGGCGGCCTCCATCTGGCCCTTCGGCACGGCCTGCAGGCCGGCGCGGAGGGTTTCGGCGATGTAGGCCGCGGCCACCATGCCGAGCGAGATCATGGCCACTACGGTCACGTTCCATGAAACACCGAAGGCCAGGGGCACGCCGTAGCCGAACGCGATGAAGACCAGCAGGGCCGGGATGCCCCGGAAGAATTCGATGTAGCCGGTGGCCAGCCAGCGGTACAGCGGGAACGAGGAGAGCTTCATGAGGGCCAGCAGCAGGCCGCCGGACAGGCCCACCATGAAGCCCAGGGCCGTGTAGATCAGGGTGTTCTTGAGGCCCACGAGGATGATGTCCGGGAACATCGGGCCGATCTTGGAGAAGTTGAAGACGCTGTTGCTGATGGTCTCCCAGTCCGTGGCCAGGATCAGGGCGATCACGGCGACCACAAAGATTCCGGCCTGGACGTACAGGCTGACTCTGGCTCGTTGACGTGCGGTCATTGCCATGGTGTTCTCACATTCGTTTTGCGCAGTTGAGGCCCCGTACGGACTGTCGTCCAGCGGTACGGGGCCTCAACTGCGTCGGTCTCAGGCCGGGGTGCTACTTGGCGGCTTCGCCGAACCAGGTGGTCTCGAACTTCTTCAGCGTGCCGTCATCGGTCAGGCGCTTGAGCGTGCCGTTGACCTGGGTGGCCATCGCGGTGTTGCCCTTCTTGATGGAGATGCCGAGCTGTTCGCCGGTGGTGAAGTTCTCCACGCGCTTGAACTTGGTATCGTCCTTGACGGCGTAGGCGAGGACGGACTGGTTGCCCAGGGCGGCGTCGATGGTTCCGGCCTGCAGGGCCTGGACCAGGAGCCCGGTGTCCTCGAACTGCTGGGCGTCGAGGCCCTTCTCGGCGGCGTACTTGGCGCCGGTGGTGGCCTGCTGGACGCCCACCTTCTTGCCCTTGGCGCTCTCAAGGTCCGTGATCCCGGAAGCCTCGCTGGCCACCAGGGTCAGGTCATCGTTCATGTACGGGCTGGAGAAGTCCATGACCGACTTGCGGGTGTCCGTGATGGAGACGGACGAGATGGAGAGGTCGCACTGGGTCAGGGCGGTGCCGGTCTCGATGGCCTCGAAGGAGCTGTCAACAACGCTGAGTTCGGCCTTCAGGTCCTTGGCCACCTCGGCTGCGATGTCCATGTCGAACCCGACGATCTTGCCGTCCTTCTGGAATTCGAACGGCTCGTAGGGCACGTCCGAGCAGACCGTCAGCTTGCCGGCGTTGATGAGCTGCACGCCGCCCTCGGAGGTGGCTGCGGGAGTGGAACTGCCGCCACAGGCCGTGAGCGTGAGAGCGCCGACGGCGAGGATTGCGGCTGCCTTGGCGGACAACTTTGCCGTGGCGAGGGACTTGAGCTGCATGGTTTCTTCCCTTTTGTTGCAGGTTATTGCAGGAGCAGGCGTGACTTAATCGGCTTATAGTGTATCGCCGAATACGAGATGTGCATCACAGGAAACTTTGTTTCACCATTGGATAACTATTGTCGAGACTAGCGCAAGGTGCGCCGGCGGCAATGTGTCTCCTATCCCGGACTCTAGCTGTTGATGCCGAGGGACTCCAGCATCGGCCGGAACTTCGCCCAGGTCTCGGCGAGTTCGGCTTCGGGCACGGATCCCTCGACCACGCCGCAGCCCGCGTACAGCCGCACCGTCTCGGGGGACTCGATGACCGCGCCGCGCAGCGCGATGCCCCATTCCCCGTTGCCGGCCGCGTCCAGCCAGCCGACCGGTCCGGCATAGGGTCCGCGGTCCAGGTGCTCCAGCCTGCGGATCAGGGCACCCGCCACGGTGGTGGGCGTGCCGCAGACCGCCGCCGTGGGATGGAGGGCGTTGATCAGGGCAAGGCACGTGGGCACATGGCCCTCGACCTCGGTCAGCTCGGCCTTCACATCCGAGGCGAGGTGCCAGACGTTGGGGAGCTCCAGGATAAAAGGTTCGCTGTGCGCGTTCATCGCTTCCGAGAACGGCGCCAGCTGGGTGGTCAAGGACTGGATGGCGATGTCGTGTTCGTGCCGCTGCTTTTCGGAGCCCGCCAGCACCCGTTCGGCGAACTCCAGCGGCGAGCCGGCCATGCCGTCGGCGTCGCGGCGGTCCAGGGTGCCGGCCAGGACGCGGGCCTGCGCTGTGCGCCCCTCCACCTGGATCAGCATCTCCGGAGTGGCGCCCACCAGCCCGTCGACGCCATAGGTCCAGCATTCGCGGTACCGGGCGGACAGTTCGCGCAGCACCTGTGCGGCATTGACACCGGTGGGGAGGGTGGCCACGATATCCCGCGCCAGCACCAGCTTCTCCAGGGCGCCGGCCCGGATCTCCTCGACCCCGGCGGCGACGGCGGCCATCCAGTCTTCCTCGCTCAGCGACCCGGTGTGCAGCGTTGCCCCGGCGGCCAGCGGCATGGGGCGGACAACGGTGCCGCCCGCCTGCGCGGCAGCGGCACCAGCGCCGGCTTCCGACGTCGGGCCGTCCGCCGCGGTGCCGTCCGGCGCAGCGACGCCGCCGCCAAGCCAGCGGTCCAGCGCGGCGCGCGCGCCCGCCGCGGTGAGTTCGACGTCGTCGAACGTCAACTGGGTGAGCCAGGCCTGGCCGCCACGCAGCCCCACGACAATTTCAGGAACGATCAGCCGCGACTCGTGCGCGGAGGCTTTGGAGAACGCGAAGGAACCGAAGGCGACCGGGCCGGTGCCGGGCCATTCCACGGCATCCTCGATCTCGGCCTCCAAGACCAGGTGGCGCCACCAGATGTCCGCCTCGAGGAAGCGCTCGGGCCCTGAGGCGGTAAACCGGGCCACCTCACCGAAGCCCACCAGGCCCGCTTCGCGGCGGGTCCAGCAGAGAAGGTCGTCGCGGACCAGAAACGACGGCAGCCCCCCGGGGAATGATTCTGCATCGAGGGGCACTGTCAGTGTTTTCAGTGTTTTGATAGTTCTGGTACGGAACGCGCTGGTCATAGTGAGACAACACTACTCCCGCCCCCACCGGACTCCCTGCTCAGGGCGTGGTTCGTGGGTGCGCCGAACATTTGAGACAATGACAGGGTGAACCGAGCATCCTTGGATAAGCGTCCGGACGAAGTAGCCACGATGTTTGACGACGTCGCCCCCAAATACGACGTCGTCAACGATGTCCTGTCGATGGGGCAGACGCGGCGTTGGCGCAAGGTTGTGGTCGAAGCCATGGATGTGAAGGCGGGCCAGCGGGTGCTCGACCTCGCCGCCGGCACGGGTACGTCCAGCGAACCGTATGCCGACGCCGGCATCGACGTGATCGCCTGCGACTTCTCGCTCGGCATGCTCAAGGTCGGCAAGCGCCGCCGCCCCGACATCGACTTCATCGCCGGTGACGCCACCCGCCTGCCCTTCGCGGACAACACCTTCGATGCCAGCACCATCTCCTTCGGGCTGCGCAACGTCAATGAACCGAAGAAGGCCCTCGCCGAGATGCTGCGGGTCACCAAGCCCGGCGGCAAGCTGGTCATCGCCGAGTTCTCCCAGCCCGTGGTGCCGCTGTGGCGCACCATGTACACCGAATACCTCATGCGCGCGCTGCCGGCGATCGCGGTCAAGGTCTCCTCCAACCCGGACGCCTACGTCTACCTCGCCGAGTCCATCCGCGCCTGGCCGGACCAGGACCACCTCGCGGCCTGGCTGCAGGAAGCCGGCTGGGACGACGTCACCTACCGCAATCTCAGCGGCGGCATCGTCGCCGTGCACCGCGCCGTTAAGCCCGGCGCTGAGGCCGGCCCCGCCGCGGCTGCTGCTGCCCTGGCAGCCCACACCGGCCCCGTGGCGAAGCTGCGCCGCAACGCCCGGCCCGGGCGTTAGTTCGTCGTTGCCGTGAAAGTACTGATCGTCGGAGCAGGTCCGGCAGGGTCCACCGCCGCCTATTACCTGGCCCAGGCAGGCATCGACGTCACGGTGCTGGAAAAGACCAGCTTTCCCCGCGAAAAGGTCTGCGGCGACGGGCTCACGCCCCGCGCCGTCCGCGAGATCCAGAAGCTGGGCCTGCCGCACGCCGAAGCCGACGGCTGGCGCCGCAACAAGGGCCTGCGCCTGCTGGCCGGCGGCCGCAGCATTGAACTTCCCTGGCCCGAGGTCTCCGATTTCCCGCAGTACGGACTGATCCGGACCCGTCTGGGCTTCGACGAGGAACTGGCCCGGCACGCCCAGTCCGCGGGCGCCGTCGTGCTGGAACGGCACAGCGTCACCGAGGCCCTGCGTTCCGACGGCGGCCGCGTCACCGGGGTCCGCGCCGCACTGCTGGACGACGCCGGGCGCAAGACCGGCGAGACCCGGGACTTCACCGCCGACGTCGTCCTCGCGGCGGACGGCAACTCGACCCGCACCGCGGTCTCGCTCGGCATCCGGAAGCGCGACGACCGGCCGCTCGGCGTCGCCGTCCGCACCTACTTCACGTCGCCGCGGCACGACGACGACTGGATGGAAGGCTGGCTGGAGCTGCCCGGCCGCGACGGCAAGCTGCTGCCCGGCTACGGCTGGGTGTTCGGCGTCGGCGACGGCACCTCCAACGTGGGCCTCGGCATCCTGAACTCGTCCAAGGAATTCGGCAAGTTGGACTACAAGCAGGTCCTGCGCGAATGGACCGCCGGCATGCCCGCCGAGTGGGGCTTCACCCCGGAGAACCAGGTCGGCGAGATCCGCGGCGCCGCGCTGCCCATGGGCTTCAACCGCACCCCGCACTACTCGCCGGGCCTGCTGCTGCTGGGCGACGCCGGCGGCATGGTCTCCCCGTTCAACGGCGAGGGCATCTCCTACGCGATGGAGTCGGCCCGTTTTGCGGCCGAGTTCATCATCGATGCTGCGTCCCCTTCTTCGTCCCGTTCGGCGTCCCCTTCTGCTTCCGGCGGGTGGGGCGTTTCCGACGTCGATGCCCGGCTTGCGGGGTACGCGGACTACGTGCGGGACCAGTGGGGTTCGCACTTCACCCTGGGCCGCGCCTTCGCCGCCCTGATCGGCAAGCCGGCCGTGATGAAACTGGCCCTCCGGACGGGTATGCCCATTCCTGTGCTCATGCGGTTCGTGGTGCGGTTGCTGGCCAACCTGACCGATCCCGCGGCCAAGGGCCTCGAGGACCGCGTTATCCGGGTCCTGGAATCGCTGGTCCCGGCGACGTCCAACCAGGGGCCGTCCGGTACGCCCGGCACTTCGCACTCCAGCGCCGACTCCGCGGATTCCGCAACAAAAGTTAGGGTTAACCCGTGACCAACTCTGCAGACCAAAGCTGGACGCACGCCGGACACGGCCTGCCGAGCTCTGAACCCGACCTCAACACCACCGCCATCGCCACCGGATTGCAGCTGCCGGCCGGCTTCGCCGCGATCGCGGGTGACCCCGAACTCGGGCCGGCCATCACCACCAACCTGGCCCGTGTGGAGAAGAAGCTCCGCGAGGCCATTGCCAACTCGGATCCGCTGGCTGACGCGACGTCGCGCCACCTCGTGGAAGCCGGCGGCAAACGCATCCGCCCTCTCCTGACCCTGCTCTGCGCCCACCTGGGCGACGCCTCCCTGCCTGCCGTGGTGCAGGCCGCCGTCGTCGTCGAACTGACCCACCTGGCGACGCTCTACCACGACGACGTGATGGACTCCGCGCCGTTCCGCCGGGGCGCCCCCACGGCGCACGAGGTCTGGGGGAACTCCGTCGCCGTCCTGACCGGCGACCTGATCTTTGCCCGGGCTTCCATTTTGGTTTCCGAACTCGGTTCCCGTGCCCTCGGCATCCAGGCCCGCACTTTTGAGCGGCTGTGCCTGGGCCAGCTGCACGAAACCGTGGGGCCGCGCCCGGATGAAGACCCGGTGGAGCACTACCTGTCCGTGATCGCCGATAAGACGGGCTCGCTGGTGGCCGCCTCCGGGCAGCTCGGCGCGATCTTCTCGGGTGCCGATGAAGCCTACGAACCGATGCTCGTCGAGTACGGCGAAAAGGTGGGCGTCGCCTTCCAGCTCGCCGACGACGTCATCGACGTCACCGGCGTCAAGGTCAAGTCCGGCAAGTCCCCGGGCACCGACCTGCGCGAAGGTGTGCCGACGCTGCCCGTGCTGCTGCTGCGCAACGCCGCCCGCGACGGGGACCAGTCCGCCGTCGAACTCCTGAAGCTCATCGACGGTGACCTCAGCACGGATGAGGCCCTCGCAGCCGCCGTCGCCGGCCTGCGGGAGCACCCCGTGACGGCGGAATCCTGGGTGGTGGCCCGTGCCTGGGCCGATGAGGCGATAGCCGCCCTCGCGCCGCTGCCCGAGGGAGTGGTGAAGGACTCGCTGACCAACTTCGCGCTGGCCGTGGTGGACCGCGCCAGCTGATGTTTGCGGGTTGATTTCCCGCCGGAGCGGCTGCCAGTCTTAAACGGAATGGCCCCGGTTCCTCACAACGTTTCGAGTCATCCGTTGTGCGGAACCGGGGCCATTTCTCCGTTCGCATCAGATTCACCGGAGGCATTTAGTGAACCCATGAATGAGCTTATGACAGAAATGTCATGCTGTCTAGGGCGGCTGTAAATTTGTTTGTCACAGGTCTTCGGGTGTGGGTCCTAGTCGTGTGGGGGCACATTGCCGAGGCGCGGGCCGGAATCCCGCTTGCGTGGCGGCGTGTCCGTGTCGAAGTGCCCCTTGCTCGCCGCGGAGTTGTCCACATGGCACAACCTGCGTGCGTACTGCAGGCCGCTGCCGGGGCACATTGGCGGAATGAACATTGCCAATTTCCTGGGCGCGCGGGGAGGTACGGCGGGCACTGCTGACCTCGGGCGGCCGGATTCACCCGGTATCGGGTTGGCCTGGCTGTGGCTGAGGGCACCATCGTCAGGATCCGTCGCGGACACTATGCGTTGCCCCGCGAAGCCTCGGCCCTGCGCGATGCACGCGAGGCCGGAGGGCTGCTGACTTGTGTCTCCGCGGCGCCCAGTTACGGGTTGTGGACACTGGTCTCTCCCTCGAAGTTGCACCTCTGCGTCGGGCATAGGGCAACCCCGCCTGGCACCGTGGCACACGGCCGCTGCCGGCATCCTCGGCACCCGTGGCTTCCCGTTGCCGGGCTGGCCGACGTCCTGATCCATGCCTTGCATTGTTTGCCGGAATTGGAGGCGCTCGTTATGGTCCAGAGTGCCGCGGGCCGCGGCGACATCAGCTTGCCATTCCTGCGCGCCAAACTCGGGGGCAACCGCAACGCGCGCGCCAGGGCGGTGCTGGACCTGGTCATTCCCCGCGCCGACTCACTGCTGGAGGTTCTCGCCAACATAGTCTTTCTGCGGGCCGGGCTGCGGGTGCGCCGGCACGTCGAAATCCCCGGCGTGGGTGAGGTGGACTTCCTTGTCGAGGACTGCCTCATTGTGGAGACCGACGGTGAATCGCATCTGGAGCCGCGGCAGGTCAAGAAGGACAGGGGCCGGAACAACGCCAGCCTGGCCGCAGGCTACCTGTCGCTCAGGTTCGGCTACGACCTGGTGGTCCACCACCCCGAGCGGATGCTTGCGCAGGTCCTCGCGGTGCTGGAGCAGCGGCGCCGGGGTGCATTCGGGCCGTAGGAGCGGATCGCGGCGGCCGGCCGGGGCTACTTTGAGGCCTCAGCCATGGATTCCCCGTTGGACGGCGGTGTGTCCGTGTCAATGTGCCCCCGGATTGCTGAGCCAGGAGTTCGGGGCGGCGTTGGGAGTCCTGTGCGATTACCCCGGGCAGTGGCTGGGATGCTCACCGTGCTGGAACACGTCGGAGCCTGTCTTGGCTGCGAAGCGAGGTTGCGGCTGCCGTCCGGGGCTACTTTGAGGGCTGATGAGGGGATTCCCGGGCTGGGTGGCGGTGTGTCCGTGTCAATGTGCCCCCGGATCGCTGAGCCAGAGGCGTGGTAGCTGTTGCCGGGGTGAGGGGGATAGCGGCGCCCCGGCGTCGTCGTCTGGTCTGGCTGCAAGGTGAGCCCGGGCGGCTTGCTGGCTAGGGGTGCGTTGCAGCCGTAAGCGAGCCCGCATCCGCGATCGGGGGCTACTTTGAGGGCTGATGAGGGGATTCCCGGGCCGGGCGGCGGCGTGTCCGTGTCAAAGTGCCCCCGGACCGCCGAGGTCGTGGGGCGGCGCCGGAAGCGGAACCCCTGCGTTTAGTCCTCGTCGTCGTCGTTGAACGCCCACTCGAACATGTCGAAGACGAACTCGGAGAAGGTCCCTTCCTCGCTTTTCCACTGGCCGCGGGCGTTGTTGCGGCGGTACACGATCGGGTCCGGGACGCTGAGGTCTCCGACCCGGAAACCCCAGGTGAACTGTTCTTCCTCGTCCTCGAGGAACATGAGGAAGCCTTCGTCATCAACTTCGAGCTCTTCGGGGTCCCAGAAGTAGTGGAACGCCTCCATGATGTCCTCGCAGCCGCCCACCGCGAGGTAGAACTCCCGCAATACCAGCGGCACCTGGAACTGGTGCTCGGCGAGGGCCGCATCCAGCTCGTCAGCCGGGAGGCCATCTTCTTCCTGCCATTCGTCTTCGAGATACTTCGGAACAAGCGCGCGGAACTTCTCGAGGAACATGTCAGTCATGGTTCTTATCCTAGCTAATCCTTGGCCCCGCCATCCCCAGTATCCAGGCCAAGGCGGTGCCAGCCGCGGACGGCCAACGGAACGTGCCATTTGCGCCGCCAGGCCGTGACCCGGAAGGCGAAAACGATGGCAGCCACGGCGCCTGCGGTGACCGCATTGAACGTGCCGGTGACGGACAGCAGCACGGTCAGGGCAGCCCCGGCAAACGCCGGCAGGGCGTAGAGATCCTTGGGGTCGAACAGCTGCGGAACCTCATTGGCGGTGATGTCGCGCAGCAGGCCGCCGCCCACCGCCGTCGTCACCCCGAGGAGCACCGCCGCAATGGGGTTCATGCCCGCCTCCACCGCCTTGAGCGACCCGGTGATGCAGAACAAGGCCAGTCCGCCGGCGTCGAACAGCACCAGCAGGGAAGTGAAGCGCTGGACGCTGGAGAAGAGGAAATACACCAGCACCGTGGCGAGCAACGGGGGCGCCAGATAGGCCGGGTTGGTGAAGGCCGTGGGCGGACCCGCGTTGATGACGATGTCGCGGATGACGCCGCCGCCCAGGCTGACAACGGAGGCCAGCAGCAGGGAGCCGATGATGTCGAACTGCTTCCGCGCCGCGAGCAGGGATCCTGAGACCGCGAAGAAGAAGACGCCGGCCAGGTCCAGCCAGATCAGGACCGCGCTAAAGGAAAAAGTCATGGAGCGTCCCGGTCGAATCTCGAGGGGCGGATGGGGCGGCTCCAAGGTTACGCTAACGGCTATGAATAGCCCCATCCTGATCGCCTGCGCCCACGGCACCTCGAGCACAGAGGGTGCTGCCGAAGTCAACGCCCTGCGCGACGGGATCGCCGCGCTCCGGCCGGGACTCTACGTCCGGGAGGCCTACGTCGACGTCCAGGAACCCGAGCTGCCGGCCGTCGTGGCGGGCCTCCCTGCGGGGGAGGCCGCCGTCGTCGTCCCGCTGCTGCTCAGCGTCGGCTACCACGTCAAGGTGGACATCGCGCGGGCCGTCAAGAGCCGGCCGGACACCCGCGCCGCCGCTCCGCTGGGGCCCGATCCGCGGCTCGCGGCGCTGCTGGACCAGCGGCTCCGGGAAGCCGGCGTGACCGACAACGACGCCGTGATCCTCGCCGCTGCCGGTTCCTCCGACCCCACCGCCGCGCAGAATGTCGAAGAACTTGCAGGCCAGCTCCGAGCCCTGCGCTCCAACCGCATCGTGGCCGCGTACGGCGCCTCGGCGAAACCCTCCGTGCCCGACGCCGTGGCCATGCTCCGCGAGGAGGCGGCGGGCGGCGCCGGTGCCGGGGAGTCCGCCGGGGGAGTGGACCTGGGTGGCCGCGTGGTCATCGCCGCCTACATGCTGGCCCCGGGGTTCTTCCATGACCAGCTCGCCAAGGCCGGCGCGGACCTCGTCACGGCGCCGCTGCTGCCGTCCCCGGTGCTCGCCGAAATCGCGCTGGAACGCTACGACGCCGCCCTCGCGGCGGGAGGCTGAAAGGCCCCGCACCATGCACAGCACCCCCGCCGCTTCAAGGCTCGCCGACGCTTCGTGACGAAATATTGCCCTAGGTGACTCAGGGTTTCCGGACCTTTGTGACGGCTTTACGGCCCGCCCTACAGTCGATCCATGACTGATACAGCTCTAGCCGGAGCGTCCCCGGACCAGGCTGCCCCAGGCCGCACCAAAGGCCCCTCCCGCCCTGCCGCCAAGCCGCACGGGCAGTGGAAAGTGGACGGCACCGCCCCGCTGAACGCCAACGAAACCTGGAAACAGGAAGACAACGGCCTCAACGTCCGTGAGCGTATCGAGTCCGTCTACTCCAAGCACGGCTTCGACTCGATCGACGGCACGGACCTGCACGGCCGCTTCCGCTGGTGGGGTCTCTACACCCAGCGCAAGCCCGGGATCGACGGGGGCAAGACCGCCACGCTCGAGCCGCACGAGCTCGAGGACAAGTACTTCATGCTGCGCGTCCGGATCGACGGCGGCGCCCTCACCACCGAGCAGCTGCGCGTCATCGGCCAGATCTCCGTCGACTTCGCCCGCGACTCGGCCGATCTCACCGACCGCCAGAACATCCAGCTGCACTGGATCCGGGTGGAGGATGTGCCGGAGATCTGGCGCCGCCTCGAATCGGTGGACCTCTCCACCACGGAAGCCTGCGGCGACGTTCCCCGCGTCATCCTCGGCTCCCCGGTCGCCGGTATCGCCAAGGACGAGATCATCGACCCGACACCGCTGATCCACGAGCTCGCCGAACGCTTCATCGGCGACCCGGAGCTGGCCAACCTGCCGCGCAAATTCAAGACCGCCATCACCGGCCACCCCAGCCAGGACGTGGTCCACGAGATCAACGACGTCGCCCTGGTGGGCCTGGTCCACCCCGAGCTCGGCATCGGCTACGACCTCTGGGTGGGCGGCGCGCTCTCCACCAACCCCATGCTGGGCAAACGGCTCGGCGCCTTCGTCCGCCCGGACCAGGCCGCCGACGTCTGGCTCGGCGTCACCAGCATCTTCCGCGACTACGGCTACCGGCGCATGCGCACCAAGGCCCGGCTGAAGTTCCTGCTGGCCGACTGGGGCCCGGTGAAGTTCCGCCAGGTCCTCGAGGACGAATACCTTGGCTACAAGCTCGACGACGGCCCGGCCGCGCCCAAACCGTCCACCCCGGGCGACCACATCGGCGTGCACGAGCAGAAGGACGGCAGGTTCTTCATCGGCGCCACCCCGCTGGCCGGCCGTCTCTCCGGCAGCCAGCTCGTGAAGCTTGCGGACACCCTGGAAGCCCGCGGCTCCCGGCGGCTGCGCACCACGCCGCACCAGAAGCTCGTCGTCCTGGATGTGCCCAAGGACGAGGTGGAACCGCTGGTCGCCGAACTCGACGCGCTGGGCCTCTCCGCCCGGCCGTCCGTGTTCCGCCGCGGCACCATCGCCTGCACCGGCATCGAATACTGCAAGCTCGCCATCGTCGAAACCAAGGTCACGGCCGCCACCGCCGTCGCCGAGCTGGAACGCCGCCTCGCCGACCTCGTCGAGTCGAAGCAGCTCCCGCAGGCGCTCTCGCTGCACATCAACGGCTGCCCCAACTCCTGCGCCCGGATCCAGACCGCGGACATCGGCCTCAAGGGCATGATGCTTCCCACGCCCGACGGCGACCCCACCCCGGGTTTCCAGGTCCACCTCGGCGGCGGGCTGGCTTCCAGCAGCCGCGAGGAAGCCGGCCTCGGACGCACCGTCCGCGGCCTCAAAGTCACGGCCGGGGAGCTGCCCGACTACGTGGAACGCGTTGTCCGGAAATTCGTGGCCGACCACACCGAGGGACAGACCTTCGCGGAGTGGGCCTTCGCGGCCGACGAGGGGGATCTCCAGTGAATCCCCAACCGCTCCCCAACCTCGCAAGCTCGGCCGGGGACCCCGGCGGTCGTGGCCCCTCACTGCGGACCCACGACGAGCTCAAGGCCCTGGCCGACGCCGGCGCCGCCGAGCTCGGCTGGGACGCCCCGGCCCGCGAGGTGATCGCCTGGGTGGCGCGCAACTTCGATCTCCCCGCGGTCGCCGTCGCCTGCTCCATGGCCGACGCCGTCCTGCCGGCGCTCGTCGCGGACCAGCTCCCCGGCGTCGACGTGCTCTTCCTGGAGACCGGCTACCACTTCCCGGAAACGCACTCGACCCGCAACGAAGTCGCCGCGAACCTGCGCGTCAACGTCGTCGACGTGCTGCCGGAGAGCACCGTGGAGCAGCAGGACCGGCTCCTCGGCAAGGACCTCTTCGCCCGCGACCCCGCCCAGTGCTGCGCGCTGCGCAAGGTCGCCCCGCTGCGCCGCACCCTGGCCGGCTACGAACTCTGGTTCACCGGCGTCCGGCGCGACGAGGCCCCCACCCGCACCAACACCCCGCTGGTCGCCTGGGACGAGGCCAACGGCCTGGTCAAGGTCAACCCGGTCGCGGCCTGGAGTTTCGACCAGCTGGTGCAGTACTCCGATGACAACCTCCTCCCCGTCAACCCGCTGCTTTCACAGGGCTACCCGTCCATTGGCTGCCAGCCCTGCACCCGCAAGGTGGCGCCCGGCGATGATCCCCGCGCCGGACGCTGGGCAGGAACCGACAAGACAGAATGCGGACTACACGTATGAGCAACTTGAGCACGACGACGACGGTCACCACCGCCTTCGCAGCAGATGCCGCCCCCGCCCCTTCGCTGGACGGCCATGCTGCAAGCAGCATGCCGTCCAGCTCCGGAAGGCCCGATGCCACTCCCGGGGCGGCATCTGCCGCTCCGGCTCTGCGGTCGGGTCGCCTGAGCTCTCCGGGCCGCCTTTCGTCCCTCGACACCCTGGAGTCTGAGGCTATCCACATCATCCGCGAGGTTGTCGCGGAATTTGAGAAGCCGGCGCTGCTGTTCTCCGGCGGCAAGGATTCTGTGGTGATGCTGCACCTGGCCACCAAGGCGTTCTGGCCCGGGAAGGTGCCGTTTCCCGTGCTGCATGTGGACACCGGGCACAACTTTCCCGAGGTGATCGAGTTCCGCGACCGGACCGTGGAGCGGCTGGGGCTCAAGCTCGTCGTCGGCTCCGTGCAGGAGTTCATTGATTCCGGCGAGCTGGCCGAGCGTGCCGACGGCACCCGCAACCCGCTGCAGACCGTCCCGCTGCTGGACGCGATCCAGCGCAACAAGTTCGACGCCGTCTTCGGCGGCGGCCGCCGGGACGAGGACAAGGCCCGGGCCAAGGAACGCATCCTGAGCCTGCGCGACGAGTTCGGCCAGTGGGATCCGCGCAACCAGCGGCCTGAGCTGTGGAACCTCTACAACGGCCGGCACACCGTGGGCCAGCACGTCCGGGCCTTCCCGATCAGCAACTGGACCGAACTCGACGTCTGGCGCTACATCGAGCGCGAGAACATCGACCTGCCGGGCCTCTACTACGCGCACGACCGCGAAGTCTTTGCCCGCGACGGCATGTGGCGCGCGGTCGGCGAGGTCTCCCAGCCCCGTGAGGACGAGCAGGTCATCACCAAGACCGTCCGCTACCGGACCGTCGGCGACATGTCCTGCACCGGCGCCGTCGAATCGGCCGCCGCCACCGTGCGCGACGTCGTGATCGAAGTTGCCGCCTCCACCATCACCGAACGTGGCGCCACCCGGGCCGATGACCGCATCTCCGAGGCCGCCATGGAAGACCGCAAGAAGGACGGCTATTTCTAATGAGCACCGACACTTTCCTGCCCGGCGCGGCCGCGGGCACAGCGGTTCTGTCCACCACCCTGTTCCGTTTCGCCACCGCCGGATCGGTCGACGACGGCAAGTCCACCCTGGTGGGCCGGCTCCTGCACGACTCCAAGGCGATCCTCGCGGACCAGCTCGACGCCGTCGCCCGCACGTCCGCGGACCGCGGCTTCGGCGGGGCGGGCGCAGCCGGTGTTCAAGCGATTGACCTGGCCCTGCTGACCGACGGCCTGCGGGCAGAGCGCGAACAGGGCATCACCATCGACGTCGCCTACCGCTACTTCGCCACGGACCGCCGCAGCTTCATCCTCGCGGACTGCCCCGGGCATGTGCAGTACACCAAGAACACGGTGACGGGCGCGTCCACCGCGGACGCCGTCGTCGTGCTCATTGACGCCCGCAAGGGTGTCCTGGAGCAGACCCGCCGGCACCTCTCCGTGCTGCAGCTGCTGCGCGTGGCGCACGTGATTGTCGCCGTGAACAAAATCGACCTGGTGGACTTCAGCGAGGACGTGTTCCGCGGGATCGAAGCCGACGTGCAGCGCGTGGGCCGCGGGCTCGGACTCGGTGCGGATGGCATTACCGACCTGCAGGTCATTCCGGTGTCCGCGCTCGACGGCGACAACGTCGTGGAGCGCTCGGACCGCACGCCCTGGTACGACGGTCCGGCCCTGCTTGAGGTTCTCGAAACGCTGCCGGCCGCGGACGAACTCGAAAGCCACCTGGAGAGCTTCCGCTTCCCGGTGCAGCTGGTGATCCGTCCGCAGGGGGCCCTGGCTCCGGACGCCGTCGCCGGCGGACTCGACGTCGAAGGCTACCGGGACTACCGGGCCTACGCCGGGCAGATCACCGAAGGTTCCGTGAAGCTGGGGGACCAGGTGAGCGTCCTCACCCCGGGCCAGGCGCCGCGGACCACCACGGTGACCGGCATCGACTTCGCCGGCCGCGAGCTCACCGAGGCCGTGGCCCCGCAGTCCGTCGCGCTGCGGCTTGCGGACGAGTTCGACGTCGCCCGCGGTGACACGATCGCGGCGGCGGGCACCTTCCGTGAAAGCTCGGCCGACCTGTACGCCGCCCTGTGCTGGCTCTCGCCGAAACCCCTCCGCGAAGGCGCAAAGGTGCTGGTCAAGCACGGCACCCGCACGGTGCAGGCCCTGGTCCGGAACGTGACGGGCAGGCTTGACCTCGCCAACTTCGGCCTGGAACCCACCTCCACACTGGAACTCAACGACATCGGGCACGCCCAGCTTCGGCTCGCAGCCCCGCTGCCGCTGGAGAACTACCTGCACCACCGCCGCACGGGGGCCTTCCTGGTCATCGATCCGCTGGACGGCAACACTCTCGCGGCCGGCCTCGTCAAGGACCACCCCGGCGACCACGAGGATGAGCGATACTCGATCTAAGCGGTCCTTGCCACGCGGCCTCCCGGACCACGATCATCGTTCTGGGAGGCACCGTGGAAGTCATCAACAGCAGGCTCATCAGCTGGGCGTCGATCCTTGATGACAAGACCCGCGAGCAGGCACTGACCACTGCCACGCTGCCCATCATCTATCCGCATCTGGCGCTCATGCCGGATGCCCACCTGGGCCTGGGCGCCACCGTGGGATCGGTCATCCCCACGCTGGGCGCCGTCATTCCGGCCGCCGTGGGCGTTGACATCGGTTGCGGCATGATCGCCGTCCGCACGCAGTATGCCGTGAAGGACCTGCCCAAAGACCGGAAAACGCTGCGGGAGGGCATCGAGCACGCCATTCCGCTGTCCGCCGGCCACTACAACCACAGGATCTCCGCCACCGCCGCGCCCCGGATCGACCAGCTCCGGCGGATGGCCGCCACGGCCCGCTTTGATCCCGGCCAGTACGCCGCGAACTGGACGCTGCAGCTGGGATCCCTGGGCTCGGGCAACCACTTCATCGAAGTGTGCGCGGATGAGGCGGACACCGTGTGGCTCTTCCTGCACTCCGGCTCGCGCGGCGTCGGCAACAAACTCGCCCAGCGGCACATCGGCGAGGCCCGGAGCATGAGCCGGAGCCGGCACATCGCCCTGCCGCACCCGGACCTGGCCTACCTTGAGGAAGGCACGCCCGAATTCGACCGTTACATCAGGGAACTGCGCTGGGCACAGCACTTTGCCCTGCTGAACCGCGAGGAAATGATGGACCGTGTGGTCCAGCAGTTTGAATCCTGGACCGGCGGCTCCGTGCGGGAGGCCGAACGGATCAACTGCCACCACAACTTCACCGCCAAGGAACACCACTACGGCAAGTCCGTCTGGGTCTCGCGCAAGGGCGCCATCCGGGCCGAAGCGGGGGACCCGGGGCTGATTCCCGGCTCCATGGGCACCGCGTCGTACGTTGTTGTGGGCCTGGGGAACCGCAGGTCACTGAACTCCTCGCCACACGGCGCCGGACGGGAATACTCCAGGAATGCGGCCCAGAAGATCTTCACGCTGGCCGAGCTGAAGGCCGCCATGCAGGGCATCGAATTCCGTCCCAGCAAGGCCTTCATCGACGAGATCCCGGCCGCGTACAAACCCATCGACCAGGTGATGCGCGATTCCGCGGACCTAGTCAAGATCCGGCACAAGCTCCGGCAGCTCGTCAACGTTAAGGGCGACTAATTCGCTGAAGAGCCCCGGTAGCGGGCCCGCATATGACGCTGCATGAACCCGCGTGACCCCGGGTTTCCCGACCGTTGAACCGGGTTCATGGCAGTCCCTATCGTGAAGCAATGACAACTACGGAACGGCTCTCCAGCAGCCCCCGCGATGCGTTCCGGGGGCGATGTAGCCGGCGCTGAACAACCGCCCGGCCACCCCGAAACCACCACGAACAGGACCCTTCCATGTCATCCGCACCCGAACCCTCGAAGTCCAGCCTCCCGCCCGGAACCACCCGGATCGTCGCCGGTGAGTCTGCCAAGCCCCGGCGCAAGCGCGCCCTGGAAATCAGCCTGGCCGTCGGGCTCGTGCTGCTGATCGGCGCCGGCGCCGCCGTCGCATCCACGGTGTCCCGCACGAACGGAACGGCACCGGCCGCCGTCGCCACCACCCCCGCTGCCGAACTCAAGCTCGGCTACTTCGGCAACATCACCCATGCCCCGGCCCTCGTCGGGGTCAGCCAGGGCCTGGTCGCCAAGAACCTCGGCGGGACCAAGCTCAGCACCCAGGTCTTCAACGCAGGCCCCGCCGCGATCGAGGCCCTCAACGCGGGGGCCATCGACGCCACCTATATCGGCCCCAACCCGGCCATCAACTCCTACGTCAAAAGCAAGGGCGAATCGATCAGCATCATCGCCGGCGCCGCCTCCGGCGGAGCGCAGCTGGTGGTGAAGCCCGGGATCAACACTCCGGCGGACCTCAAAGGCAAGAAGCTCGCCACGCCGCAGCTGGGCGGCACCCAGGACGTGGCCCTCCGCGCGTGGCTGGGCCAGCAGGGCCACCGGACCACCACGGACGGCGGCGGCGACGTCGCCATTAACCCCACCGAGAACGCGCAGACCCTGAAGCTGTTCCAGGACGGAAAGCTCGACGGCGCGTGGCTGCCGGAACCGTGGGCCTCCCGGCTGGTGCTCCAGGCCGGCGCCAAAGTCCTCGTCGACGAAAAAGACCTGTGGGAGAAGGGCGACTTCATCACCACCGTCCTGATCGTCAACAAGAAGTTCGCCGCCGAGCACCCGGACACGGTCAAGGCACTGCTGAAGGGCCACATCGAATCCGTGGACTGGCTCAACGCGGCCCCCGATGCCGAGAAGTCCGCCGTCCTCAACGCCGCCCTCAAGGAATCCGCCGGAGCCGCCTTGCCGGCCGACGTAATCGACCGCTCGCTGAAAAACATCGTCTACACCGTCGACCCGCTCGCCGGAACGTACCAGAAGCTGCTCCAGGACGGCGTCGACGCCGGCACCACCCAGCAGGCCGACATCAACGGCATCTTCGACCTCACAGCCCTGAACAGTGTCCTGCGCGAGAGTGCCACGGGCACAAAGATCGGGACGAAGATCTCCGCGCAGGGCCTGGGCAAAGAGTAGCCGGGCCTCCAGCCCGCCACCAGAAGTTAGGACGTGACCATGCCAGTCGTACTGGAAAACCTGGGCAAGCGCTTCGGCGACGGCGCCCCGGTGCTGGACGACGTCAACGCCACCATCGGGCAGGGCGAGTTCGTCGCCCTGCTCGGTGCGTCCGGCTGCGGCAAGTCCACCCTGCTGAACATCATGGCGGGACTGGAGGCGCCGACGTCGGGCGCCCTTGAAGTGCCGAGCGACGGCGCCGCGTTTATGTTCCAGGACGCGGCGCTGTTCCCCTGGCTGACCGCACGGGAGAACATCGAGCTGGCCTTGAAGCTGCGCGGCGCCGGCAAGGCCGAGCGGCGCGCGAAGGCCGGTGAGTTGCTGGACCTCGTGCACCTGGGCGGGGCGGGGGACAAACGCCCGCACGAGCTCTCCGGCGGGATGCGCCAGCGTGTGGCGCTGGCCCGGTCGCTCGCCCAGGACCGGCAGCTGCTCCTGATGGACGAGCCCTTCGCGGCCCTGGACGCGATCACCCGGGACCTGCTGCACGACGAGCTGGAGCGGATCTGGAAGGAAACCGGCCGCACCATCGTCTTTGTCACCCACAATGTCCGCGAGGCCGTCCGGCTGGGCCAGCGTGTGCTGCTGCTCTCCTCACGGCCCGGACGCGTGGTGCGGGAGTGGCACGTCAGCGAAGAGCACCGCACCGACGCCGGACTGGCCGGGCAGCTGACCGGCGAAATCACCGCCCGGCTACGCGAGGAGATCCGCCGCCATGCCAAATAAGATCCTGTGGGGCGACGCGGACGGCGCGCCGACTGCCGCCCCCGCCCCTGCGCGGGACGGCGATGCTGCAAGCAGCATCGCGTCCCGCTCCGACAGGCCCGATGCCACTCCCGGGGCGGCAGCCGGCGCACCGTCAGTGCACGCGGCGCTCACCCGGTCCTCCACCGGCTCGACCGACCTCCGCGAGCTGGAAGCCGGGCTGGATTCACTGCAGTCCGACGCCGTCCGCACGTCGCGCATCGACTGGAGCCGGCTCCTGCTGCCGGTCGCCGCGCTGGCGGTGCTGGTCATCATCTGGCAGCTCTACGTGTCGCTCGGCATCAAGAGGCGCGACCTGGTGCCCGGCCCGCTGGATGTGCTGGGGCAGTTCGGCAATCTCTGGGCCGAGGGCAGGCTGCAGGAGGCCGTCTGGACCTCGCTGCAGCGCGGACTCATCGGGTTCCTGATCAGCGTGGCCATCGCGACCCCGGTCGGGCTTCTGCTGGCCCAGGTGGCACCGCTGCGCCGCGCGTTCGGGCCGCTGATCTCCGGGCTCCAGGTGCTGCCGTCGGTCGCGTGGGTGCCCGCGGCCATCATCTGGTTCGGCCTGACGGACGCCACCGTGTACTTCGTGGTGTTCATGGGCGCCATTCCGTCGATCATCAACGGGCTGATCTCCGGCGTGGACCAGATCCCGCCGCAGTACCGCAGCGTCGGGAAAGTCCTCGGCGCCTCCCGGGTCCAGCTGGCCCTGCAGATCATCCTCCCGGCTGCACTGCCCGGCTACCTGGGCGGACTCAAGCAGGGCTGGGCATTCTCCTGGCGCTCGCTGATGGCCGCGGAGATCATCGCGGTGGGCGGCAGCATCGGCTTTGGCCTGGGCTCCATGCTGAACCAGGGCCGCGACCTGTCCGATATGACCATCGTGATGTCCGCGATCCTGCTCATCCTCGCCGTCGGCATCCTGATCGAACTGCTGGTGTTTGGCCCGATCGAAACGCGGCTGCTCCGCCGTCGTGGCCTGTTGGCCGGCAGCACCCGGTAGGCACCCGCGTCCAGAACCAACGCTGTTGTCTGGGGTCACGCGCAGGCCTACACTCACCGCTATAGGCCGGTTTTACGGCCCATCCGGCCCAATTCTGAGGAGACAGCCGTGGCACCAAAATATGGAGTGCTGGCACTGGTCGAGGCCAAGCTCGGGAAGGAACAAGAGGTCTGGGACTTCCTTAATGGCGGCCGGGAGGTTGTGCTTAAGGAACCCGGAACACAGACCTGGTATGCCTTCCGGGTCAACGATTACACCTTCGGCATCTTCGACACCTTTGACACCGAGGAAGCCCGGCAGGCGCACCTCAACGGCGCCATCCCCGCGGCGCTCGGCGAACACGGCCCCACGCTGCTGTCCAAGGACCCCGACATCAGACTGGTGGAACTCATCGCGGTTAAGTAGCCCGCGCTCCTGCCACATCGGCCGCCGCCCACCGCCGTGTCGGCTGCCGAACGGGGGCACACCGACACGGACACACCGCCATTGGAGCCCGATGCCGCTCCTGCGGCCGCCAAAGTGCCCCCGGACGGCGGCAGCAATGTGACGTGCCGTTACCCCGCGTGAACGGGTGTTTCCGCACCGTTGTTCCGCCCTGTGACGCCGCCCTATCGTCGATGCATGGCAATTCAGGACATTTACCCCACGGCGCTGCGCCTCCTCGGCCGCCCCGTGCTGGTGGTCGGCGGCGGTCCGATCGCCGCACGCCGCGCCAAGGGACTGCTCGACGCCGGCGCCCGCGTGACCGTCGTCGCGCCGCTTGCCTGCCCGGCCCTGGCAGGCCTCGCCGACGCCGGCCTTCTTGCCTGGGAGCCCCGCACCTACCGCACGTCCGACGTCGACGGCGTCTGGTTCGTCCAGACCGCTACCGGCGACGTCGCCGTGGACGCGCAGGTTGCCGCCGACGCCGAGGCGCGGCGCATCTGGTGCGTCAACGCCTCCGACCATGAAGCGTCCGCCGCATGGACGCCCGCCGTCGCCGTCGTGGATGACGTCAAGATCGCCGTGAACGCCGGGGGAGACCCGCGCCGTGCCATGGCCCTGCGGGACGCCGTCGCCACCGCCCTGGACACGGGGGACCTGCCGCTGCGCCGGCAACGCGCCACGACAACCCCCGGCACCGTGGCGCTCGTCGGCGGCGGACCCGGTGATTCCGGGCTCATCACCGTCAGCGGCCGGCGCCTCCTCGGGCAGGCCGACGTCGTGGTCGCGGACCGCCTCGGCCCGCGCGGACTCCTGGCCGAACTGGCCCCCGACGTCCGCGTCATCGAGGTCGGCAAGACCCCCGGCCACCACCCCGTCCCGCAGTCCGACATCAACCGCATCCTCGTCGACGAAGCCCTGCAGGGCCACCGTGTGGTCCGGCTCAAGGGCGGCGACCCGTACGTCCTGGGCCGCGGAGGCGAGGAAGCCGAATTCTGCCGGCAAAACGGCGTCGAGGTTGAAGTGGTTTCCGGCGTCACCTCCGCCATCTCTGTCCCGGCCGCGGCCGGCATCCCGGTCACGCACCGCGGGCTGGCCAAGGGCTTCAGCGTGGTGACCGGCCATGAGGAGCTCTCCGAGGTCCCGGCCCGGTCCGACCACACCGTGATCCTGCTCATGGGCGTGGGCCAGTTGCGCGATTCCGCGGCCTCGCTGGGACGCGCCGGTTTGCCTCCGGAGACGCCTGTTGGCATCGTAGAGAATGGTTATCTGCCGGACCAGCGGGTGACCATCGGAACGCTCGGGACCATCGCGGACCAGGCGGAGGCCGCAGGCGTCGCGAACCCCGCCGTAATCGTGATCGGTGACGTGGTCCGCGTCAGCCCGTTCGCGCCGTCGCACTTCAAAACCGCGGACTACAGCACCACCACCCCGAACACTCCCCGCTCCACCCGCTCCACCCAGACCCGCGTACCGACCCCGTAACCCCCGTCGATTGCTCCAGAACTGCCGTTATCAGGCCTGAAAAGGGCGGCTACGGAGCAACGGATGCAGAAGAACAAAGGAACACAGCCGTGTCAACGAACACCCCTGTTGGAACTGCCGCCCGCCCGCTGCGCATCGCCGTCGTCGGCTCCGGACCCGCCGGTGTGTACGCCGCGGACACCCTGACCAAGAGCGAGGCCGTCAAGAGCGGCGAGCTCACCGTCAGCATCGACCTCTTCGACCGCTACCCGGCGCCGTACGGCCTGATCCGCTACGGCGTCGCGCCCGACCACCCGCGCATCAAGGGCATCGTCAAGGCTCTGCATCAGGTGCTGAGCAAGCCGGAGATCCGGCTGCTCGGCAACGTCGAGTACGGCGTCGACATCAAGCTCGAGGACCTGCGCCGCTACTACGACGCGGTGGTCTTCACGACCGGCGCCGAGAAGGACCGCGACCTCGACATCCCCGGGATCGACCTGCCGGGCAGCTTCGGCGGCGCGGAGTTCGTGTCGTGGTTCGACGGCCACCCCGACGTGCCGCGCGAGTGGCCGCTCGAGGCGGAGTCGATCGCGGTGGTCGGCGCCGGCAACGTCGGCCTCGACGTCGCCCGGATGCTGTCCAAGACCGCCGACGAGCTGCTGGTCACCGAGATCCCGGACAACGTCTACCAGGGCCTCAAGGCCAGCCCGGTCAAGGAGGTGCACGTCTTCGCCCGCCGCGGCCCGGCGCAGGCGAAGTTCACCCCGCTGGAGCTGCGCGAGCTCGACCACAGCCCGAACGTCGAGGTCCTGGTCAACCCCGAGGACATCGAGTACGACGACGGCTCGGTCGCGGCGATCAACTCCGACAACCAGACCAAGCTCGTCGTGCGCGAGCTCGAGAAGTACGCGATGCGCACCGCCGAGCACGG
>CALMVY010000369.1 GCA_937873245.1 uncultured Arthrobacter sp.
CGTTCAGGTACTGCGCCAGCTCCTTGAGCTTGAGGGCGCGCTGGTGGAAGGTCAGCTTGCCGAGTTCCGCCTGGCCGGTGGTGCGTCCGTAATCCACGACGGCGGGGAGGTCCAGTCCCTCGGTGCTCACCTTGGCGAGGAGTTCACCCGTGCTGGCGTCCAGGACGGACGCGGCGCCGGCCGCGGAGCCGGCGTCGGGGGTCCACCAGGAATCCCGGATGAAGCTGGGAACGATCTCGACAGTGTCTACTGTGGGTTCCGGAGCAGTTGCAGTGGTGGTCATCGTTGACGGGTCCTTCCAACGGGGGCAAGATCAACACGGCCAGCATTACTGACCGTCCGTTCGGTAATATGTCTACAGTACATGAATGAGGCCTGCCGCACACTAGCTGCGGCGGCACTGACCGGCCTGAGCCCCTGGATTTCCGGCCACAGAGGAGACGCTATGACGCCCGAGCCCCGGAACACCGAGCTGTGGAAGATCACCCTCGGCGAACTCGACGAGAAGATGGGCGTGAAGATCGTCGAGGAATCCGTCGAACGCGTCGTCGCCACCATGCCGGTGGAGGGCAACCGCCAGTCCTTCGGCCTTTTGCACGGCGGCGCCTCGCTGGCCGTCGGGGAAGCAGTGGGATCCTGGGCCGCGGTCATCCACGCCAGCACCCTGGGCAAGACCGCCGTCGGGGTGGACGTCTCCGCCACGCACCACAAGTCGGCCCGCGAGGGGCTCATCACGATCACGGCGACGCCCATCCATCTGGGCGGAACCGTCACCACCCACGAGGTTGTCATCACGAACGAGGCGGGCCAGCGGCTCTGCACCGTGCGGATCACGAACCTCCTCATCGACCGCAAGGGCTGAGGCAGAAGTCCCGGCAGCGTGCATCCAAACGCGGGTCCCGGCCGGTAGTAACGGTGTAAGCAAATCACCGCCCGGATCCGGGCGACTCAATGAGGAGTTTGAAATGCGCAAATCCGTTTATGCTGCCGGCGCCCTGTCGATGGTGGCCGCACTCGCGTTCGCCGCCCCGGCCCAGGCCGGCGGGAAGCACGACGGCGGCGGGGACCACGGCGATGATGCCGAACTGTCCGTCCTGCACGGCGTCAAAGGCCTTACCGTGGATGTCTGGGTGAACGGCAAGCTCACCCTGGACGACTTCGAGCCCGGCACCCTCGCGGGCCCGCTCAAGCTGGACGATGGCACGTACAAGATCGCCATCACCGCCGCAGACGCCACCAGCGCCGACAACCCGGTGATCGGCCCGGTCAAGGTCCAGCTCAGGGAGGGCCGGAACTACACGGCTGTGGCGCACCTGGGCGCCTCCGGGACACCCACCGCAACCCTGTTCAAGAACGACACCTCAGCCAGCCCCAAGGGCGAGGGCAAGCTGACCGTCCGGCACGTGGCGGCAGCGCCCGCCGTCGACGTCCTTGCCGGCGAAACCGCGGTGATCGAGGACCTGGAGAACCCCGAGCAGGAGGTGCTGACGCTCAAGGCCGGCACGGTGTCCGCCTCGGTTGCTGCCGCCGGCACCACCGAGCCCCTGATCGGCCCGGCGGATGTTCCGGTCACCAAGGGCAAGAACACGATTGTGTACGCCTGGGGCAGCCTGGAAGACGACACCCTCGACGTTGCCGTCCAGGTGGTCGACTCGGCCAAGTGGCGCGGCGACGACTGAGCCGGCGGACCGGTTCTGAGGGACGGGCCTGACAGCAGCGCACCTGCCACACGGCGTGCGCTGCTCGTCGGGCCTACACCTGTCCCGCCCCTTGACGTAGGGCCGATGGACCCGGAGCGCCTCCTGCCCGGACTGCTAGCGTGGAAGCGCTGATGGCTGACTTCCAGTAGCGGCGGCAGTTAGCGGACCGCCCGACGCCGTGCGGCAGCCAGCTTGGTGCCGCCCAGCAGGACACTGCCCAGCAGGATCGCCCCGCCGGCTAGGCCTGCTGTCGGCAGGAGCGTCCCGGCGCCGGTGTTCGGCAGCGTCCCGGCGCCGGCCGGAAGCACCGGGGCCGCGGCAGCCGGGACGCCGGGCTCGGCCGGCGCGGCGGCCGGCGCGGCGGGGGGTGCAACGGCCGCGGCCTCGATAATGAAGGTCACGAGCCGCGGGGCGGAGGCAACGCCGTCCACGGACTGGGTGACGGAAAGGGTGTGCGACCCGGGCGTGAGGCCTGCCGGGAACGGCACGCTCCAGCGTCCGCCAGCCACCAGGACCTGCGGGACCATGGAGCGGACCACCGCGCGTGCGCCGACGCCGGCACCCCCGCCGCCGGCCTGGGCAGCCCCCACCGGAGTCCCATCGATGGCCACCGACACGTCGGCGCCGTCGACCCCGGTCCCGGCAATCGTCTCGGGAAGGGCGTCCTGGCTAAAGTGCAAGCCGTCCACGATCGACGATACTGTCGGGACGCCCGGGACGACGGTGAAGGTTCTGGTGACGGACGGACTGTCCACACCGCCGTCGGACGTTTGGACGGCGTGCACTGCGAGCTGGCCATAGACGGGCGAGGTAACGGGAACGCTCCACTGGCCGTCCGGCTGGACCGCTGCGGAACCGCTGACGTCCCCGGTGAGCTTCACCGTCAATCCGGGGGTTCCGGTGCCATCGATGCGGCTGAGCGTCATCAAGGGCGCTCCCGCTTCAGGGGCGGCGATCACTGGAGCATCAAGGTCGGAGACGTTGACGGCCAACGCGACCGCGCCTGATTTGCTGAAGCCGTTGACGGTCTCCGCCGTGAATGTCAGTCCGCCTGGAGTCGCGGGCGCGGGGAAGAACCAGTTCCCGGCGCCGTCCACCGGCAGCTCCACGGGCGCCTCGGTGCCAACGGTAATACGTACTTTTGAGTTGGCGGCGACGGCCGACGCGGGAGCTGCCGCAACCCGGCCCGTGATGGGTTGCCCGGCCTTGAAGGTCAGGTTTTCCGGGGCCACGAGCTCGGGCTTGTTCAGGAACAGCTGGAGTTGGACAGCAGTGGGGAACTTGGTGAGGGCGTCCTGCAGCGTCGTGGCGATGGCGAAATTCTCTCCGGACGTCTCGCCTGCCGAATGCGTGCCCACGGCGAAGTTGCCGCTGATCCAGGGCCCGCCCGAGTCTCCGCCGCTGGACTGGACGTCATTGGACAGGAAGCCCTTGAAGGCGCGGAGGTCCGCCGGGTCTGTGGTTCGACCGCCCACCACGTATATCCCCACTTCAGCAACGTTTCCGCAGGACCAGCCAGTGGTCCGCCCGGAGCGGCACACTGCCTGGCCTTCGAAGGGAGCAACGACGCCGATAATCTTCACCGCGGTGGGGCCGGGGTTCGCAGCGCTGGCCCAGGTGGCCACGGCCGGCTGGACGTTGATTCCGCTGTCGAGGGCCTCGATGACGGCGATGTCGGTGCCCACATTGCCAGGGGTTTCCTCGGTGCCCGTAATCCAGCTGTTGAGCGTTCCGCCGAACTGGCTGAATCCGAAGCTGCCGAGCGGCGCCAGGGTGCCAGGCAGGGGCGCCGATCCGCCCGCAGTGGCGGACGTCGGGGGCTCGAGCTCGGCGATCCGTGCCGTGCCGTCCTCGGCGCAGTGCCCCGCTGTCAACACGACCGGCAGTCCTGCCGCGCTGAAGGCGCCAAATCCCGTCGAGCAGATGGTCTGCCGGTCAATGGCGTAACCCTCACCGCCGTAGACGTCCGCTTCCGTCGTCACGGGGGACCCCTGCTCCAGCTGGACGTTGGCGTAGCGGGCCACGAAGTCAGCCGGGGAAATCTTCCCGGGCGCTGCATCAGTCGTCGCCGGCTCCGTTGGCTGGGCAGGGACCGGGGACCCGTCTGCTTCGGCCGCATTCTTCCCGCCGGTACGGATGATGAAACTGCCGCCGGAGTAGGCCACGGCCTGCAGTGCGGCGGGCCCAACCTCGCGGACATAGGCCTGGAACAGCTGCTCGGTGCTGGACGCCACCAGTTCCGCCGCGGAAGGAACGGCCTCGGGAGCCGCGGAGGGAGCCTCCGACGCAATAGTCGACGGGGCAGTCGAGGGCTCAGCTAACGGTCCAGCCGGTGCCACGAGCACGAACACTGCCCCGGTTCCGGCCCCGTTGAGTTCGTTCACCCGGGCCTGCACATCGCCTCCGCTGCCTTCGACGTGGATCTTGCCGTCCCGGAGGCTGATCCCCAGATAACCGGGGAGTCCCCGAAGGGAAGGAACGGCGTCGGCGGCGGTCCTGGCCAGCTGGCCTGCGGCGTTGAACTCCTCGAGCGTCATGCCCAGGTCGCGCCGGACCGCTTCCGCGAGTCCGGCGTCGCTGATTTCCGGCGCAGTTGCCGGAGCCGTCGCCAGGGCCGTCGCGCCAGCCGCCGTCGTAGCATCAGACGGCGCTGCCGGGCCGGCGGTCGCCGACGGCGAAGCGTCGGCCGAGGCAGCGGGTACAGCCTCCGGTCCCCCGCTCTCGGCCAGCGCCGGAACAGCGTAGAACGAACCCGCGAGCGCGATGGCGGCAGCCGCCACCGCCCGCACTGTCAGCTGAAACCTGGGAGTCTTCACCCGGTTACTCTAGCGCCCCAATTTGGCCCTAATGGCAGCCAGTTCGGGTTCCGTTACGCCATTGTGGCGAAGGAACTCCTCGGCTTTCACGCTGCGCACAAACCGGAGCAGGCTGTCCAGCCGCGCTTCAAGCAGGGGCGCGAGGACTTCCTCCGGCAGATACCGTTCATGCGGATGCGGGACCCCGGAGACGCGATGGTGTTCGTTGATGCCGCGCACGGCACGCTCGTAGCCCGCCGCAATGGCGTCCTCACCCGCTCCGGCGAGGTCCTGGAGCATGGCCGCGATCATCCCGCTGCGGTCCCGGCCGGCCGAGCAATGGATCACGACGCCGCCGCGCGCCGCCGCCACGGCCTTGAAGACCGCGGCGAGCTTCCCCGGGAAGATCCGGGCGTTGTCCGCGTAGGACGCCGGATGGTTCAGGTAGGGAACGCACAGCTCCCGGAACTCGCTGTTGGCGGGGTCCTCGGTGGGGGCGTGCACGACGTCGAACGCGGCCAGGGTCTGTGCGCTCACCAGGGGATCGGTAGCACGACGGCGGATCTCGTCCGGGTTGCGGAGGTCAATCACCGTCCGGATGCCGCCGTCGTACGCCTGTTGCCAGCCGGCCTCGGTGAGCCATTCGCGGCGTCCCATCCGGAACACGCTGCCGGCGGCGTGCCAGGCATTGACCGCCCCGTCCCAGGCCACGGCTCCGGGCATGGACACACGTTGGGAGCCGCTGCCCGGGGCGTCGGGAATCGTCATTCTGACAGCTAAGCACACGTCCGCGCGCCGCTCCACTGGCAGGATTCGCGAAAGATCTCCACATAGGGCCTTTTGGCAGGGTGCGGGGTTCGGGCTCGCGCGTAGGGTGGCGGTGAACCCGGTAGCCGCCGGGCTCTTTTACAGCACGTCTGCCGCGGGGACTGACACACCTGCGCGGCACGGGCGCTGAAACCAGCGTGCGACTGAGGGAAAAACACCATGGGAACTCTGAAACTTCGACGCCGCCGATCGGCTCTTGCGGCCGGTCTCGCCACCATCGCAATGGCGGTTGGTTTGGCGGCCGTCCCGGCGCAGGCCATAGACAAAACCGACTACGTCGCTCTGGGAGATTCCTTCGCCGCGGGCCAGGGCGCGGGACCGTACAAGAACGACACTTGCTACCGCAGCGAGAACACCTACTCCGAACTCGCGGCCGACACCAAGGCCATCAAGCTGATCAAGAACGCGGCCTGCAGCGGCAACACGACCCAGGACGTGGTCGGCAGCCAGCCGCACCAGCTGAAGACGACAACGGAGCTGGTGACCATCACGGCCGGCGGCAACAACCTCGGGTTTGGGGATATCGTCACCAGCTGCGGCGCTGCCGATCCCGACCTCGTTGAGGCGTGCGCCCGAGCCAGCGCGGCCGCGGCGTCCAGGATCGGCAGCGGCCAACTGGCCGGCGAGGTAGCCGCGATGATCCAGAGCGTGCAGGCGGCCGCGCCGAACGCCAAGATTGTGGTGACCGGCTACCCCTACCTCTTCGACCCGATCCCCGCCGGCCTGACCGATCCGATGTCCCAATTCATCTACCAGGCCACTGACCTGGCTGACGGCCTGAACGGATCCATCGCCCTGGCCGCTTGGGAGACGAAAGTGCAGTTCGTCGATGTCGGGCCCGCTTTCGCCGGCCACGGCATCAACTCGAACGCCCCGTGGATTAACGGCGCCACCGGTAACGCCGATGGCTTCCACCCGAACGCCGAGGGCTACCTGGCGTACTACACAGCAATGAAAGCCGACGGCGCCTACTCGGCACCCTAGCGGCGCTTCGCCAGCCTGGATTCGAGGGCGTTCCGGACCATCGGCCACTCGTGTTCCAGGATGGAAAACACCACGGTGTCCCGCAGCGCGCCGTCAGCGCTGCGGGTGTGGTTGCGGCGCACCCCGTCCTGTTTGGCTCCCAGCCGCGCGATCGCCTCGCGGGACTGGTGGTTGAGCCAGTGCGTGCGGAACTCGACGGCGGGGCAGCCCAGCGTTTCGAAGGCGTGCCGCAGCAACAGCAGCTTGGAGTCCGGGTTGCTGCCGCTGCCATGGGCGGATGCCGCGTTCCAGGTGGAGCCGATCTCCACCCGGGGAGTGTCGGCGTCGATGTTCATGTAGGTGGTCATGCCGATCACCCGGCCCGGACCGCCGGTGGCGGGGTCAATCAGCCGCGTGGTGAACGGCAGCATGGAGCCGCTGCGCTGCAGGGCCAGGCGCCGCTCGATCTCGGCGGCCATCTGCTCCGGGGCGGGCACACTGGTGTACCAGAGGCGCCACAGTTCGCCGTCGCGGGCGGCCTCGACGAGGCCGTCGTGGTGGGCCTGGCTCAGCGGCTCAAGGACGACGTACTGGCCGGTCAGGGTGATGGGGTTGATGGAAGTCACCGCACCATCCTAGGGGCCAAGAACGGCCGGTCAGTTGGTCCAGTCGAAGAAGCCCTTGCCGGTCTTGCGTCCGAGTTCGCCGCGGGCCACCTTATCGCGCAGGATCTGCGGCGGGGCGAACCGCTCGCCCAGCGTTGAGGCGAGGTATTCGGCGATGCCGAGGCGGACGTCCAGTCCCACGATGTCCGTGGTCCGCAGCGGTCCGGTGGGGTGCTTGTAGCCCAGGACCATGGCGTTGTCGATGTCCTCGGCGGACGCCACGCCTTCTTCGACCATGCGCATCGCTTCGAGGGCAATCGCGACCCCCAGCCGTGAAGATGCGAAGCCGGGCGCGTCATTGACGACGACGGCGGTCTTGCCCAGCGCCTCGACCCAGCCGCGGGCCGCCTGGGCCAGCGGCTCCGAGGTGTGCTCGCCGAGGACCACCTCGATCAGGGTGGACGCCGGCACCGGGTTGAAGAAGTGCAGGCCCAGGAAGTTCTGCGGACGCTGCAGCTCGGCGGCCAGGGCATTGACGGAGATGGAGGAGGTGTTGGAGGCGAGGCAGGCGTCGGCGGCCAGGCGTTCCTCGATTCCCCGCAGGGAGGCCACTTTCAGGTCCCAGTCTTCGGGGACGGCCTCGATGACCAGCTGGCGGTCCTTGAAATCGTCGTAGTCCACCGTCACCGAAAGCCGCGAGACCATCTCGTCCAGGTTACCGTCGATGGCGCCCCGTTCGATGCTCTTGGCCGCCGCCGATTCCACCCGCTCGCGGGCAGCTTCGGCGGACTGTTCGTCGCGCTCGACGACGAGGACGTTGGCGCCGTTGATCAGGAAGGCGTGCGCGATGCCGGCGCCCATGCGGCCGCCGCCGAGAACTCCAACGAAGTTCGGGAGGGTATCAGAGGGAAGGTCAGCGGGGCGTGCGGAGTTGCTCATCTTCAGTTCTTCTTCCGGTCTGGATCCTGGTCGGACGTGGTGGCGGACTTCTTGGCTGACTTTTTGTCCAAAAACGCCTGCATGCGGTCGAACTTCGCCTGGGATTCAAAGAGGATCCCCTGCGCCAGCTGGTCGATCAGGGGGTGAGCTTCGGCGGGGGCGTGGAACACCGACTTGGTGATCCGGACGGCGAGGGGATCCTGGCCGGCAATCCTGTCGGCCAGGGCGTGGGCCGCCGCCATCAGTTCGGGCGCCTCATGGATCTCGGTGATGAGGTTGACGGCGAGGGCCCGCTCGGCGCGCAGCACGCTGCCGGCCAGCAGGATTTCCTTGGCCACCGGCTCCCCCACGAGCTCCTTCAGGCGCCAGCTCGCACCGGCAGCGGCGAGGATGCCCAGGCCGGTTTCCGGGTTGCCGATCCGCACGGACGGCGTGCCGATCCGGAAGTCAGCGGCGTACGCCAGCTCGGCGCCGCCGCCCAGGCAGAAGCCGTCCAGGGCCGCGATGACGGGCATCGGCAGCTTGGCGATCCGCACAAAGATGGTGGAGTTGATGCCCTGCAGGGCATCGTCGCGACGGCGTTCGCGGAGCTGGCCGATGTCCGCCCCGGAGGCGAAGACACCCTCCGTGCCGGCGATGATCAGCACCTTCGGGGTCTGCTCCAGCGCGGCGCAGACGGCGTGCAGCTCGTCGACCATCTGCTGGTCGATGGCGTTGCGCACCTCGGGCCGGTTGAGGAGCACCACCAGCCGGTCCTCGCGCTCGTCGACCAGCAGCGTGCTGAAAGCCTGCGGGTTGAGGCCCGTCGCCGGGGCCGCCACTACACCCGCTCCAGCAGCATCGCGGTGCCCTGGCCCACGCCGATGCACATGGTGGCGAGGCCGATCCTGGCGTCTTCGCGCTCCATCCGGCCCAGCAGGGTGATCGCGAGCCGTGAGCCGGACGAACCCAGCGGGTGGCCCAGGGAGATTGCGCCGCCGTCGCGGTTCACAATTTCGGGGTCCAGCCCAAGCCGCCGCATGGTGGCCAGGGACTGGGTGGCAAAGGCTTCGTTGAGTTCGACGGCGCCGAGGTCGCCGACGCTGAGACCGGTCCGGGCGAGCACCTTTTGGGTGGCCGGGACGGGGCCGATGCCCATGATCTCGGGCTCGCAGCCGGCGGAGGCGCCGTCGATGATCCGGGCTCGCGGGGTGAGGCCGAGCTTTTCGATGGCCGCTTCGGAGGCGACGATGATGGCGGAGGCGCCGTCGTTGAGCGTGGAGGAGTTGCCGGCCGTGACCACCGAACCGCCGGCGACGACGGGGCGGAGCCCGGAGAGCACGTCCATCGTGGTGCCGGCGCGGGGGCCCTCGTCGGTGTCGACGACGGTTTCGCCCTTGCGGGTCTTGACGGTCACGGGCACGATTTCGTCGGCAAAGCGGCCGGCGGCGATGGCCGCGAGCGAGCGTTCGTGGGAGCGGACGGCGAACGCGTCGGCGTCCTCGCGCGTGATCCCGTCCACCCTGGCGACTTCCTCGGCGGTTTCCGGCATCGAGTAGGTCATCTTCCCGCCGCGGGCCAGCTCGCCCTTTTGGAACAGCGGGTTCACGAAGCGCCAGCCGATGGAGGTGTCGAAAATCTGGCCCGGCTTGGCGAAGCCGGTCTGCGGCTTCTCCTGGACCCAGGGGGCGCGGCTCATGGATTCGACCCCGCCGGCGATCACGATGTCCGCGGCGCCGGACTTGATCATCTGGCTGGCCATGATGATGGCGCTCAGGCCGGAGGCGCAGAGCCGGTTCACGGTGATGCCGGGGATGTGCAGCGGCAGGCCCGCCAGGATGGTGGCCATCCGGGCGACGTTGCGGTTTTCCTCGCCGGCGCCATTGGCATTGCCCAGGATGACCTCGTCGATGCTCTCGGGGTCCAGCCCTGCCCGGGCCACAGCCTCGCGGACCACAAGGGCGGCCAGGTCATCGGGGCGGACCGCGGAGAGTGCCCCGCCGTAGCGGCCCACCGCAGTGCGGGCGCCCCCTACAAGAAATGCCTGTGGTCCTGCTGCTGATGCCATGGGTACACCCTTCACGCGATAAACGTCTCTGTCATCGAATCTGTCATCGAAAGAACTGTCGTCGGAAGAACTCTCATCGGCGGCATCGACGGTCAACCCGCCGGCGCGCCAATTTACCGACCGTTCGTTCTATAAAGATTACACGGCGCGGCAAGGGGGTCAATCAAAGCCCCGCCGGATTACGCGACCACGACGCCGAGGTGGCTCGCCATGAGCGGCGCCAGCAGGCCGAGCTGGTAGTCGTCGATCACGAGCCCGGCGAGACTGTCCAGTCCGCTGATGGCGCGGAAGTCGGTGCCGCGGATGTCAAAGTCCTTGAGCCTGGCACCGGCGACGTCGAGGGTGCCGATGGTGCAGTTCTTCAGGGCCACCCGGGTCGCGGCGCAGGAGCCAAGGTCCAGTTCGTTGATGATGCAGTCGCTGATCTGCACGTCCGTGAGCTTGGAACCGCGGAGGTTCACATAGTCGAGCTTGCCGCCGTCGATCCTTACGGACTGCCAGCCGCTCTCGTAAAGTTCCGCGGAACCCCACCGGGGGTTGCCGATCTCGACGTCGCGCAGGGTGCTGCGGGCCGCCATGAACACGGGGGCATATGCCTCGGCCAGAATGCAATCGCGGAAGGTGGCACCGCGCAGCTGGGTCTCGTTGAACGACACCCCCTGGAAGTCGCACTCGGCAAAGTCGGCGCCGGCAAGTTCCAGCCCGTCCGCGGAGGCCCGGCTGTACCGGACGCCGTCGTACCGCTCCCCCGGCTGGAAGTCCGGGCACGGGTCCTCCCGGAGCTCCGGCAGCAGGACAGGACTCAGCCGCGGCGCGGTGACCTTCGGCCCCTTGGCCGCCGCGGTGCCCCGCGCCACTAGAGCGACTCGGCCTTGGCCGCGATTTCGGCCAGGTCCTTGGCGAGGGCCTTGCGGGTCATGCGCATGCCCAGCTTCCCGAAGAGCGCCATGGCCAGCTTGTGCATCCGGGAGGGGTTCTGGAGCTCGGCGCCGAAGGTCATTGTCAGGTCCGTGCCGCCGTCGCGGTCGGCCAGCGTCATGCGCGAGGTGTAGTCGGCCCCGCCCTGCAGCGCTTTCACTGTGGTGCTGCGGGGCGGGTCGGCCTGGGACACCCACATTTCCACGGTTTCAGACCTGCCCATCATGGTGCGGGTTTCCTTCCAGCGCGTGCCCTCGCCGTAGGGGCCGTCGCTGACCATCTGGATCGAATCGATTCCGGACAGGGTCGCGGCCGATCCCGGAATATCGGAAATGACCGCCCACACCTTGTCCGCCGGGGCGTTGACATGCTGGGTCAAGCTGATTTTGTGGTCCATGGCATTGAGCCTAGCCCGGCCCCCCCGCAGATTTCACCCCTCCGGTAGCGGACACCCCCTTGAATTAGTAAGCATGCTTTGTGTTAGGGTGAAAGAACGTTGAATTTCAACCGGAAACGAAAGGTGTTCACACCATGGGTATCGGAGACAAGATTCAGAACGAAGCAGAGCACCTCGGCGGCAAGGCCAAGGAAGCTACTGGAAACGCCACCAACAATGACGAACTGCGCGCCGAGGGCCAGAAGGACCAGGTAGTAGCAGACGCCAAGAAGGTCGGCGAGAACGTCAAGGACGGTTTCAAGAGGGACTAGTACTTACGTAAGCGGCGGCGCCGGACTTTCCTTTTGGGGGATGTCCGGCGCCGCTTTTGTGTGCCCGGTCTTTGGTGAGCGCGGTCTTTGGTGAGCACGGACGGAGGTTGCCCTCGGACCCATCGATTCTCCACAAATGGCCGCAAAACCACGGGCGCATAAACCCAGGTCCCGCCGATTCACCACAAATGGCCGCCAAACCACCCGGATAGCGGCCATTCCCGTCGGATGGGCGCTTCGTGGACACGGGCCTCCGGATGCAGCAGCTGGACGCCACCCCAGGGCCCCACCCATTCACCAGAAATGGCCGCTAACAACCCCGGACATCGACCCAGGGCCCCACCCGTTCACCACAAATGGCCGCCAAACCACCCCGGATAGCGGCCATTCCCGTCAGATGGGCGCGGACAGATGCGCGCGTCGATAGCCCAGGTCCCCTGCGTGGACGGAGCGCCACATACCCCGCGTACCCAAGCACCCCGCGCCCCCACAGCCGCGCCGCCCACGCCCACGCCCACGCGTAAACGAACGACGGCGGGCCCCCACCGGAGGCCCGCCGTCGTCTGTGTTGGTTCTTGCCTTGAACGGCTAGTTGAAGAGCGCGTTCTTGGGCTCGTTGTTCTTGACCTTGTGCCAGCCAAGCCACAGCAGGAGCGCGAAGAACGGGATGGTCGCCAGGGTCCAGAGGCCGAGGTGGAACACTTCACCGGTCTTGCTGGTCATGGTGTCGAAACCGATCAGCACCGTGATCGCCAGCAGGGCAACCAGGCCGGCCCAGCTGGCCCAGATTCCGCCGGGC
>CALMVY010000370.1 GCA_937873245.1 uncultured Arthrobacter sp.
GACCACCGCCGGCATCTTCGCCGGCGACAGCGCGGTGCGCTCCGTGAACCAGAGCATCCTGTCCGCCGCGTCCCTCCCCGTCGGCACGCCGCCGCGGTCGCCGTCGGAAAGCGGCATCAGCATCACCAAGACCGGCACCATGGAATTTGACGAGAAGAAGTTCTCGGCAGCCCTCGCCGCGGACCCGGCAGGAACCGCCGCCAAGGTCCAGGAGATCGCCACGCGTGTTGCCGCGGCCGCGACCACCGCCTCGGACAAGTATGACGGCACGCTCACCAAGAAAATCACCGGCCAGCAGTCCGAAGTCCGTGACCTGGCCGACCGAATCAGCGACTGGGACACCCGGCTCGAATCCCGCAAGGCCACGCTGCAGCGCACCTACTCCGGTTTGGAAGTGGCCCTCAGCAACATGCAGGCGCAGCAGTCCTGGCTCACCGCCCAGCTGGGCGGCCTTTCTTCAGGAAGTAACTCAGCATGACCATGACCTCATTTGGCTACGGCGGTGCCGCCCAGCGCAACCAATACCTGGCGGATTCCGTCCTCTCGGCTCCGCCAGCGCGCCTGCTCACCATGCTCTACGACCGGCTCCTGCTGGACCTGGGCCGGGCGGAGGCCGCGCAGCAGACGGCCAACTGGCCGGTCGCTAATGAGAACCTGCTGCACGCCCAGGCCATCGTCACTGAACTGTCCGCCTCGCTCAAGACGGACGCGTGGGACGGCGCCAGCGGTCTGCTGGGCGTGTACAACTACGTGTCCACCGCTTTGGTCAACGCGAACATCCAGCGGGATCCGGCGCTGACCCGCGAAGCCATCGAGCTCCTGGAACCCCTGCGTCAGGCCTGGCACGAGGCCGCCGCCGCGGTTCCGGCACCGGCCCCGGCAGGTGCCGCTGCATCCGCAACCGCCCCCACAGGCTTTGCCGCGGCGGGCGCCTGGAACACCCAGCCAGGAACAGGTGGCGGGAGCCTCGGCTTTGGGTAACCAAACGGACGTGGAGACCGGCTTCGGGGGAGCCGGCATCCTGCACTCCGAAGCAACCCTGACGACGCCCACGGACACAGTCGTGGCTGCGTGGAGTGCCATCCTGGACGTACTCGAGATGGCTGTCGGCGCCGCCGAGCGCACCCTGAAGGATCCGCTCGGCCCGCTCTCCGCCGCACCCCAGTCCGGGGTGGAACCCCAGCCCGAAAAGCGCTGGCAGCCGCCGGTGCCTCCGGGACCGCTTCCGGCCGAAGCCCGGCGCCGCGCCCTCGCGCTCTCTGCGGCCCAGGAGCGCGTCGCCAAGAGACTCGAAGAAGCCCGGCTGGACGTCGCGAAGCAACTGCAGGCGGTGGCCTCCGTTCCCGGCGTCGGTGATCCTTCCGGTGCTGTTTACCTCGATGTGAACGGCTGACCGGCCGCGGCGTGACAGCCAGCAAACAACCCCGGCAAAAAACCTGCACAAAGACTTTCACATTTTCTGCTAACGCGCGGCTGACCAGTGCCGATAACCACTGATAGAGCACGGATCGCTCGTTTAACGGCCACGGATCGGCCACCCCACCATCCCAGGCAGGACTCTGTGCTCGAATCCGTGACTTCCGCCGCCTTGGCCAGCGCCATGGACGGCCTGGCGCTGCGCCAGCGCGCCATCGCGAACAACATCGCGAACGTCAACACGCCGAACTACCACGCGAAGCGCGTCAGCTTCGAGGCAGCCCTCGCGGACTCCGTGCGGTCCGGTGACGGCAGCGTCGGCGCCACCACCGGCACGTCGCTTGAGCCCACCCAGTTGAACGGCAACAACGTCAACCTGGACACCGAGACCCTGTCCAACATCGACACCGTGCTGCGCTTCCAGTTCGCCGCCCGCGCCATCGGCGGGGAACTCAATGCAGTGCGCGCCGCCATGAGGACCAACTAATGACTTTTGACGCAATCGGCATCGCCGGCTCGGCCCTGACCGTCCACCGCAAATGGCTCGACGCCGTCTCGGACAACCTCGCCAACATGAACAACGCCTCCCGCACCAACGGTCCGGCATTCCAGGCCAAGTACGTCGAAGCCGCCGAAGGCGCCGAGGGCTCCGGCGTCTACGTCAAGAGCACCCAGCTCGGCAACGGCGAAGGCCGGATCGTCTACCAGCCGGACCACCCCTTGGCCGACGCCGACGGCAACGTGAAGTACCCGGACATCGACATGGCCGAACAGATGGGCGCCCTCATCATCGCCCAGCGCGGCTACCAGGCAAACGCGCAGGTTGTGGACCGCGCCCGCGAAAGCTACCTCGCCGCCCTTGAGATTGGAAGATCCTGATGCCCGTTTCCCCGATCGCTCCCGTCCAGGGCGTCATGCCCACCGACTACATTTCCGGTGCGGGTGCCGCCACCGGCACTGACGGTTCCGCCTTCGGCGCGTCCCTCACCGGCGCGGTGGACAACCTCCAGCAGCTGCAGTCGACGTCGAAAGAGCTTGCCGTCTCCGCCGTCACCGGCAACCTGGACGACATCCACAACGCCACCCTTGCCGCCAGCCGCGCCCAGATCACCCTCGAGCTCGTAGCCACCATGCGCAACAAGGGCGTTGACGCGTTCAACGAGATCATGAGGATGCAGGCCTGATGCCTCCGCAGATTACGGTCTTCTTCCAGCGCTTCGGTGCAGGCCTCAAAGGTTTCACCGCCGGTCAGCGCACGCTCGCCGTGATCGGCGCCGCCCTGCTGGTGGTCGGCATCATTGCCCTCTCGGCCTGGCTGTCCAAGCCCGCCCTGACGCCGCTGTTTTCCGGCCTCAAGGACACCGACGCCAATGGCATCGTGGAGCAGTTGCGCGCGGATAACGTGCCGTATGAGCTCAGCGACGGCGGCTCCACCATCCTCGTCCCGCAGGACAGGGTCTACGACGAGCGCCTCAAGGCCGCTGCCGCGGGGCTCCCCACGGCGGCTGCCACCGGCTATTCCCTGCTGGACAAGATGGGTGTCACCTCCTCCGAGTTCCAGCAGTCCGTGACCTACAAGCGGGCCCTCGAAGGGGAACTCGCGAGCACGATCTCCGCCATGGACGGAGTGAAGACCGCCGCCGTCCGCCTCGCGATTCCGGAAAAGACCGTCTTTGTTTCCAAGACCCCGGACACCACCGCCTCCGTCTTTGTGGAGACCACGCCCGGCTCCGCGCTCTCCGGCGACAAGGTCCAGGCGATCGTCCATCTGACCTCGGCGGCCATTGAGAATCTCAAGCCGGCCAACGTCTCGGTGGTCGACTCGCAGGGCAACGTCCTGTCCGCCGTCGGCGCCGGCGCGGCAGGTTCGGCGTCCAAGCAGGCCACCGATTACCAGCAGCGCACCTCCGACGCCGTCAAGGCCGTGATGGACCGCGTGGTGGGTCCCGGCAATTCCACCGTGGCCGTGGCAGCGGATGTCACGGGCGAATCCGCCCAGCAGAAGAGCGAGACCTTCACCAACGCCGAGGGAGCGCTTCCGCTCAGCGAGTCCTCCAAGACCGAGACGTACACCGGCACCGGGGGAGGCGGCGCGGGCGTCCTCGGCCCGGACAACATTGCGGTTCCCGGCGGCGCCAGCGGCAACGGCAGCTTCGATTCGTCCACCGAAACCAAGAACAACGCCGTCAACAAGATCACCGAGGACCGGGTGATCCCGGCAGGGGCCGTCAGGCGGCAGACCATTTCCGTGGCCGTCGACCAGGCCTCCGCCGGCGGACTCAACCTCGCTTCGCTGACCGCACTCGTCACCGCGGCCGCAGGGGTCGACGCCGACCGCGGCGACGTCGTGACCGTCGAAGTAGTGCCGTTCAGCACCGCCGCCGCGGACCAGGCAGCCGCGTCCCTCGAAGCGGCCAAAGCCGACCTTGAAGCCCAGAAGCAGTCAGCGTTCTTCAGCACCCTCATCACGGCCGGCAGCATCCTGCTGGGACTGCTGATCCTGGCCCTCGTCATCGCCATCGTCCTGCGCCGCCGGCAGAAGCGCGAACCGGTGGATCTCGGCGAACGCCTCGATCTGGAGATGATTCCGGTGATGCCAACCGTCACGGCGCTGCCTCCGGCACCCGAGACGTCGGCCATCCCGATCACCGCACTGCCGCCGATGGTGCCGCCGCCTGCCCAGGTGGAGGCTGAGCGCCGCCGCTTCGAGATCGACAACATGGTCGCCTCGAACCCGGAGAAAGCGGCCGACTACCTGCGCGGCCTCATGGATGACAGGCAGCCGGTATGAAACTAGCCGATTCGACCCTCACCGGCACCCAGCGTGCCGCCGTCGTCCTCATGCAGATGAGCCCGGCCAACGCCGCCAAGGTGATGGCCCAGTTCAACGACGCCGAGGCCGAGGACATCGCGGCGGAAATCGTCCGGCTCCGCAAGGTGGATCCCGACGTCGCCGAACAGATCATGAAGGACTTCCACGAAGCAGCGATGTCCAGCCCGCGGCAGGCCCGCGGCGGCCGCGAGCTGGCCGAAGGCCTCCTGGAGGCGTCCTTCGGCTCGGAAAAGGCCGCCGGCCTGCTTAACCGGCTCACCGTCAACATGGCCGGCAAGTCCTTCGAGTTCCTCGAAGACATCGAACCCGTCCAGATCCTTGCCCTGATCGACGGCGAGCTGCCGCAGACCATCGCCCTGGTCCTGGCGCACCTGAGCCCGCGCAAGGCCTCCGCCGTGATGTCCGGGCTGCCCGGCTCGCTGCGCGCCGACGTCGCCCTGAGCATCGCGACCATGGGTTCCGGTGCGCCCGAGGCCATCGGGATTGTGGCCGATACCCTCAAGCTGCGTGGCGGTGCCGCGGTCTCGCAGCAGGCGTCCAAGGTGGTGGGCGGCATCCAGCCGCTGCTGGAAATCATCAACCGGACCGACGCCGGCACGGAACGTTCCGTGCTGGACGGCCTGGACCTGCTGGATCCTGACCTCGCAGTGGAGATCCGCGCCCAGATGGTCACCTTCGACGACATCGTGAAACTGGAACGCCGCGACGTGCAGCTGGTCCTCCGCGGCCTCGACGCGTCGGTGCTGGCCGTGGCCATGAAGGGCGCCTCGGAGCCCGTCCTGGAGACCATCACCACCAACGTTTCCGGCCGCAACCTGGAAATCCTGGAATCCGAGATCGCCGCGCTGGGGCCGCTGCGCGCCTCCCAGATCGAAGAAGCCCGTGCCGCCGTGGTCCGGTCCATCCGCGAACTCGAGGCCGAAGGCCAGATCACGATCCAGCGCGGGGACGAAGAAGACTATGTCTACTGACGGGACCGCTACCGACAGCGCCCCGGCCCGGATCATCTTCCCCTCCCTCCGCGCCAGCGGGCCCGCCAGCGAACAGGCTGGCTACACCGAAGGCCATGCCGCCGGCTACGCGGCCGGCGTCCGTGCCGCGGCCAAGGAACAGCGCCGCTGGCGCGACCGTATGACTGCCGAGCAGGCCGCCACGCTGGCCTCCGGGCAGCAGGACCTCGACCGGGCGGTCCGCGCCCTGGCCGTGGCACGGGCGGACTTCGCGCACCGCAACGTCCAGGCCCTGCACGACGCCGAGGAGGTCCTCGCGCGTACGGCACTGGAACTCGCGGAGGTCATCCTGGGCTACGAGCTGGCTGAAGGAACCAGGACCGCCCGCGCCGCCCTGGACCGGGCACTCTCCGGAAACGACGCCGCCACAGTGCTGGCCATCCGGCTGCACCCGGCGGACATCGAGGTCCTCGCCAAGGAAGGCCAGGACCTGCCGGCCGGCCTGCCCCTGCTCGCGGACCCGTCGCTGAACCGCGGCGACGCCAAG
>CALMVY010000371.1 GCA_937873245.1 uncultured Arthrobacter sp.
ATCGGCCGGCCGCCCTGGCGCGTGTGCGCTGGGCGGCCGGCCGGTTCCAAACGGGGACTAGCGCTGCTGGACGTTGTCCTTGGCTTCGACGGTCCGGTCCTTGACGTCCGCCACGGCGCCCTGGCCCTCGGCCTTGACGTGCCCGGTGGCGTCGGCGGCTGTTGCCTTGACGTTCTCCATGGCTTCCTGTGCCGGCTCCTTGAGCCCCTCGGCCACGTGCTTCGCGGCTTCGGTCAGCTCGGTGGTGAGCGGTTCGGCCGCGGTCTTCAGCGCATCCGCCGCCTCACGCTCCTTGGTGCTGGCCGGGATCAGGGAGGACACCAGCAGGCCGGCGCCGAACGCAATCAGGCCAGCGGCCAGCGGGTTGCCCTGGGTTTTGGCCTTGACCTGGGCCGGGGTGTCCCCGATCGCCGCGCCGGCGTCGCCCAGGTGCGCCCCGGCGGTGCCGGTGGCGGAGTGGACGTTGCCGGCGGTGTGGTCTGCTGCTCCCATGACCTTCTCCTTCACTCCAAAAACGGCGTCTTTAACTTTGTCAGTCTGCCGCTGGACGATGTGGGACGGGGTGACCTTGTCCGCGACGGCATCGACGTTCGTGCCCAGCCGCGCGCGGGTCGCTTCAATATCTGCTCGGATGACATCCGGGTTTTCACTCATCGTGTTTCCTCGCTGTATTTAGGTAGTGGGCTTGAGCGTGGGCGGGATTTCCTGCAGCGTCTCGGCGGTCTGGGGCATGCCCTTGACCGCGTTGAGTTCCTTGCGGCCCATGGCCACCAGGACCGCCGCGACAATTCCCCAGATCACGGCGACGACGACGGCGGACCAGCCCAGCCCCATGAGAGTCCCGAGCGCCCACCAGAGCGCCAAGGACAGGAACAGCAGGACGAAATGGCCCGCGACGCCGGCGCCGGCCAGCATCCCTGCGCCCTTGCCGGCGCGGGTCGCGGTCTGCTTGAGTTCGACCTTGGCCAGCTCGACTTCCTGCCGCATCAGGGTGGACATGTCCCGCGTGACCTCGCCCAGGAGATCGCCCAGCGACGACGTCTCAGCCTTCTCGTGGGCCGCGGTGGGGGGCATTTCGCTGGTCATCGACGGCCACCGTCAAAGGGGTCATCGCGGAAGGGGTCATCACGGAGCGGGTCCGTCGCCACGGGCTCGGAGGCCCAGCGGTCCTGCCGGACGCCGTCACCGAGCGGATCGCCGTCGAGCGGATTGGGCGGGTACGTGTCCGCGAACCCCGCCGTCGTGGTCTCCGGGGCCGGCATCTGCACGGGCGGCGGCGGAACGGCCATGCCGGTGTCGGGGACCCGGGTTGCGGCGGCGGATATCGTTTCCGGCGCTCCGGCGCTGAGGCTGCGGCTGAGCCGTCCTGCCAGGACGCCGGCGCCGGCCGCGAGCAGCAGGAAGGTGCCGGGACGCTGGCGGGCAAAGGACTTCACCTCGGTCAGCAGCGAACCCGGGTCGCGGCCATCAAGCCATGACGCCACGGCGGAGGACCGCTCGGCAGCCTGGCGCACGAGGTCGGTGGCGACGCCGGGCTGGTCGGACGCGGCGGCCATGCTGTGCAGTTCGGTGGAAACGGAGCGCAACCCTTCGGCGACCTTCTGCTGCTGCGCGCCGGCCTGGTCAGTGAGGTCCGACTTGGCCTGGTGCAAGAGATCCCGGGCGTTCGTCTTGACCTCGGCGGTGACGTTGGCCGCTTCCGTTTTGGCCGTCTCTGCCACGGTCTGGGCGGAATCAGCGGCCTGGCGCTTCAGTTCCGCGGCCTCGTCCTTGGCCGCGTCGGTCTTGGACGCGCCGGTGTCGGCGGATGTGCCGGAAACGCTGCCGTTTGCGGCCGGCGGGAACGTGGTTTCCGGCCGGAGGGGAGTCTGCTGGGTGGCCGTGGGTGTGCGGTAGCTACCGTCCTGGGGCCATTGGTTCTCTGTCATCTTCGCTCTCTTTCAAGATCGGCTGCTGATCACGAACCAGCAATATCTGGAGGTTAAATAGTAAGCATGATTACTAATGAATAGTAAGTACCCTTGGTTTAATTCTTGTGAAACGCCGGACGGGCGAGGGGTCCAGCGCCACCCGGGCCACCCGGGCCACCCGTGCCGCCCACCCGCGGGAAGACCGCAGCGGCCGGTGAACTAGGCTTGAAACATGAGCAAAACGGTGGACGGCTGATGGCGAAGCGGGGCAGGGCGGCCGGCCGGAACAGCACCGAAAAGACCGCTGGTGTGGTGGACGTCCCGAAAGGCAGCCGGCCCCAGGGGCCGGTGGAGGGGGTCTACTACATCGATACCGGCGACTGTGAGCTGATCGCCGACCAGGACAACTCCACCGGCTGGCTGCTGCGGATCAACGGCGTAATGAGTTCGCATATCGACCTGGCCGATCCGCTGTTCCTCGACTTCGAGTACATGCGCTGGATCGCGGCCCTGGTGGAGTCACGCTGGCCACGGGAATCAGGGCCGAAGCTCCGTGCCCTGCACCTCGGCGGCGGAGCATGCTCACTGGCGCGCTACTTTCACGCCGCCTACCCGGATGCCCGCCAGGTGGTGGTGGAACTCGACGGCAAGCTGGCGGAGTACGTCCGGGGCTGGTTTGACCTGCCGAAAGCGCCGCTGATGCGCCTGCGCGTGGGGGAGGCCCGCGCTGTGACAGAGAGCCTTACGCCGCAGACCCGGGACCTGATCATCCGCGACGTCTTCGCCGGATCGCTCACCCCGCGACCGCTCACCACCACCGAATTCAACCTGCACGTCCAGCGCGTCCTGGCCCCCGGCGGGATCTACGTGGTGAACTCCGGCGACGCACCGGATTTGAGGAACGCCCGCGAGGACGCCGCGACCATCGCGGGCAGCTTCAAGCACACCGTGATCATCGCTGACCCGGCCATGCTGAAGGGCCGGCGCTTCGGGAACATGATCATGGCCGGCAGCGATGTTCCGTTCGACGACGACCCCGGGCTGGCGCGGCGCCTGCTGGGCGGGGCGGTGCCCGCGCACATCTGGGACGACGCCAAGGTCCGGGCCTTCGCCGCCGGGGCCACGGTGCGCCACGACCCGAAAACGGTAGAGACGGCGCCGTCGGCTGCTCCGTAACGGCCCTTTTGGCGCCCGAAAACGGCGGTTACGGAGCAGTCGATGAGTGCCCGCCCCGGCCCATGAGCGCCTCGCGGTGGGCCTTGGTCTGTTCCCGCAGCGCCTGCACCACCGCCGCGACGGCCGGGCGGCGCATGGAGTCGGGCCGCAGCACCATCCAGTACGGCAGCAGTTCGGCGAACTTGTCCGGCAGCAGTCGGACGAGGTCCGGATGCAGGTCCGCCGCGAAGCACGGCAGGAACCCGATCCCGGCGCCGGCGCGGGTCGCCTCCACATGGACGAAGACGTTGGTGGAGCTCAGCCCGTCCCGCATGGCCGGTACCAGCCGCCGCGGGGCGTCCAGGTCGTCCACCTGCAGCATGGAATCGACAAAGTAGACCAGCGAATGGGCGCTTAGCTCCTCAATCGTCGTCGGGGTGCCGTACTCGGCCAGATAGTCGCGGGAGGCATACATGCCAAGCATGTATTCGCCGAGCCGGGCCGCCGCGGCCCGGTGCACCTGCGGTTCGCCCACCACCACCTCGATGTCCAGCCCCGAACGCTGCTGGAGCGCCCGCCGGGTCACGGTAATGATCTCGACGCTGAGCCCGGGGTGGTCGCGGCGCAGCCTGGCCACCGCGGGGGCCGCGATGTAGGCGCTGAAGCCGTCCGTGGCGGTCATCCGGACGACGCCGGTGATCGGGTCCGGGGTCCTGCCGGGCTGTTCGAGGCTCCGGATCGCCGCCTCCACCCGCTCGGCCACCTGTACCGCTTCTGCGCCCAGGTCCGTGAGTTCCCAGCCGCCGGAGGCGCGGGACAACACCCGCCCGCCCAGCGCCTTTTCCAGTGCCGCAATCCGGCGCGAGACGGTGGTGTGGTTCAGCCCAAGGGACTGTGCCGCCGTCGTGAACTTTGCGGAGCGGGAGACCGCCAGGAGCACAAGCAGGTCATCAGGGTTAGCGTTCATATCTGCAATTCTGCACATAAGGGGTGCTGCTTTGACCATTGAAACACCCACTTTGTGCGGCAATACTCAGTGAAGCTGCTCAGTGCTGTGCATCGCACCTTCTCTGGGCCGTCAAAGACCGCGAACTGAGGAGTGCAGACATGGAGAGCAGCTTGAACGGGCGCAAGGCCCTGGTGACCGGCGGAGCCGGCGGGATCGGTGCTGCCAGCGTCCGCGCCCTCGCGGCACGGGGTGCCAAAGTGGTGATCGCGGACGTCGACGAGGCCGCGGCCGCAGCCCTCGCCGACGAGGTCGGCGGCACCTCCTGGGCGGTCAACCTGCTCGACGTCGAGGCCCTCCAGTCCGTCAGCCTGGACTGCGACATCCTCGTCAACAACGCCGGAATCCAGCGGATCAGCCCCATCGAGGACTTCGATCCTGCGGACTTCCGCCGCCTCATCACGCTGATGCTCGAAGCGCCGTTCCTGCTCATCCGCGCCGCGCTGCCGCACATGTACGCGAACAACTTCGGCCGGATCATCAACCTGTCATCCGTGCACGGGCTCCGAGCCTCGCCGTTCAAGAGCGCCTACGTCTCGGCCAAGCACGGGCTGGAAGGCCTGAGCAAGGTCACTGCGCTGGAGGGCGGCGCGCACGGCGTCACCTCCAACTGCATCAACCCCGGCTACGTCCGGACGCCGCTCGTCGAGTCCCAGATTGCCGACCAGGCCAAGGTGCACGGGATCCCGGAGTCCGAGGTCCTCGCCAAGATCATGCTGACCGAGGCCGCCGTGAAGCGCCTCGTCGAGCCGGAGGAAGTCGCCTCCCTCGTTGCCTGGCTGGCCTCCGACGACGCCGGCATGGTCACCGGCGCGAGCTACACCATGGACGGCGGCTGGTCCGCCAGGTAGCGAGCCGTCCCGCTTCCCTGCACACAGCAACGCGGGGTCACATCACGCCCGTCCTGCCCCCGGCATGGGCGCGATGTGACCCCGCGTCGCTTGTTGGCGCCGGTCAGTCCGCTTGCTTGTTGTCGTCGCCCTGGACTTTGCGTTGGCCCTGGTCCTGGTCCGGGGTGGCCGGTTCGGTGGCGCGGCGGATGTAGTCGTTGACGGCTTCCTCGGGCACCCGGAACGAGCGCCCCACCCGCACGGCGGCGATGGCATGGGACTTCACCAGCCGGTAGACGGTCATCTTGGATACACGCATGGCCGCAGCGACTTCCGCGATGGTCAGGAAGTGCGAGGAAACATTCGCTGAGCTCATGTCTTCGGGCCCGTCCACTAGTCGGGGTACCGGAGTTGCCGGTAGTCGTAGAAGATGACGTCGTCCGGCGGGCTGCCGGCTGTCCGGAGGCCGACGTAGGGGGCATCAATCACGGTGACTGTGCCCGTATGCCGGCCGTTGAATGGATCATCGCCGATCAGCACCTGCCCTTCCCGGAACGGAATCCGCGGTGTTGTTGCGCGGCCAACCGTTCCCGAGAGGAAACGCGCCACGCGGCGTCGTTCGCGTTGTGCCTGTGGAGATGCTGGGGACTCCATCGGAACCACTCCTTCAGAGGGCGCGCCACTTGGGTTTTCGGCGAATCCGGGCCGGGTGCGGGAGGGCTCCCCGGCCGGCCTTCCGGGCCGATCCGGTACCGCCGTGAAGCAACTGTAGCCCCCAGCCCCTTTCGTAACACGAGTAACTCCTACCCCTGCCGGACCGGGCACCACTTGGGCTGCAGCGCCCACTACTTGCCGGGCTGGGGCGCCGCACCGTTCCCCACGAGTACAAGGCTTCCGCCGAGCCCGATCATCATGGCCCCTCCTGTGGTGCCCAGGGCGGCGATCCGCCGGGGCGAGCTGGCAAACCAGTGCCGCGCCGTCCCCGCGATCAGCGCCCAGCCGGTGTCCGAGACCAGCGCGATCGCGAGGAAGAGCGCCCCCAGCGTCGCCAGCTGCAGCGGAATGGCGCCGGCCGGGTAGTCCACAAACTGGGGCAGCACGGCCACAAAGAACACAATCGACTTGGGGTTGGTGGCACCCACGATGAATCCCTCCCGGAGGATCCTGAGAGTCGACGACGGACGCGAGGGGTCCGCCGCCGTCGGGCCTCCGCCGCGGTGCCGGATGGCCTGGATTCCGAGGTAGATGAGGTAGGCCGCGCCGGCGAACTTGACAGCGCTGAAGAGCACGACGGACTGGGCCAGCACCACCCCCACGCCCAGGGCCACCGCGGCGATCTGCAGCAGCTCCCCGACGGCGTTGCCCAGCACGCTCAGGAGTCCGCCCCTGCGGCCCAGCGCCAGCGTGCGGCCGATGACAAACAGCACGCTGGGTCCCGGGACGGCGATCAGGAGGAGGGCCGCGAGGGCAAAGGCCAGGAGGTTGGGCGCGGGGACCATGACTGATTTTAGCCCCGCGGGGAGGCCAGTGCGTGGCCTGGCACACGGCCCGCCGCAGGTCCGGCCGGCGGGCCCGCCGTCGTCCCTAGCTTCGCGCCGGAACCTGCGGGAGCTGCGCGGTTTCGTCCGCGAGTTCGGCCCGGACCCGGCCGTGGCCGCGGACCCAGAGACGGTACCCGACCACGAGCAGCCCGAGCCAGACGGCGCCCACATACAGTGCCACGCGCGTGTCCTCGAACGCGCCCAGTATTCCGATGACGAGGGCCATGAAAACGATCGTCGCCACCGAGGCGGCCGGCCACCAGGGCGACGGGAATTCCGACGCCGTCAGCCCCTTGCGGGCGATCTCGCGCTTCATGGCAACGTGGGAGGCGAGAATCATCACCCAGACCCAGACGGTGGCGAAGGTTGCGATCGAAGCGATCAGCAGGAAGACGTTCTCCGGGATGACGGCGTTCAGGACCACGCCCACCAGCAGGATGCCCGCCATCATCACCACGGTCATCCACGGCACGCCGTGGCGGGAGACCTTGCCGAAGCTCGCGGGGGCATGTCCCTGCCGGGACAGGCCGAAGAGGATCCGGCCGGCGCCGAAGATGTCGCTGTTGATCGCGGACAGAGCGGCCGTGATGACCACGGCGTTGAGGATGTGGGGCGCCGCCGGGATGCCCAGCCCGCTGAAGATCTGCACGAACGGGCTGCCGTTGGTACCAATCTCGTTCCAGGGGAACAGGCTCATCAGGACGCCCAGGGTCAGCACGTAGAAGAGCAGCACGCGCACCGGGACGGTATTGACGGCCTTCGGGATGACCCGCTTCGGATCCGCGGCCTCGCCGGCGGTGATGCCCAGGGTCTCGATGCCGCCGAACGCGAACATCACCACGGCGAACGAGGCCAGGAGGCCCTCGAAGCCGTTCGGGAACAGCCCGCCGTGCTCCACGAGGTTGCCCAGCCCGGGCGCCACCGTCGCGCCGCCGGCCTGGAAGCCGAAGACGATAATGGCGGCGCCGCCCGCGATCATCGCGATGATGGCCACCACCTTGATGAGCGAGAACCAGAACTCGAGTTCGCCGAAGACCTTGACGCTGAGCAGGTTCAGCGCCGCCAGGAAGAAGATGATCGCCAGGACCCAGATCCACCGTTCGACCTCGGGGAACCAGAAGCCCATGTAGATGCTGAAGGCGGTGACGTCCGCGATGGCCACGATCGCCATCTCGAACACGTAGGTCCAGCCCGTCACGAAGCCTGCCAGCGGGCCGAGGTAGCGGCTGGCGTACTGTCCAAAGGAACCGGACACGGGGTGGCGTACGGCCATTTCGCCCAGGGCGCGCATCACCATAAACACGGCGGCGCCGCCGATCATGTACGCCAGCAGCACGGCAGGGCCCGCCTTCTGGATGGCCGAGGCAGAACCGTAGAAGAGCCCGGTGCCAATCGCCGAGCCCAGCGCCATGAAGCGGATATGGCGGACGTTGAGTCCGCGGTTCAGGACGGTTTCGACGGCGACGCCGACTACCCTGCCGGCGGTGCCCGGGGTGCCCGCCGGCTCCGAAGCGGGCGTTGGCTTGATGTCCGTGGTGGCTTGTTGCATGCGAATACCTTCTCGTCATTGGGAGGGGGAGCGCTAACCAGCAGACCATGTCGGGCCGGGTTGTGATGAGCCTCACGGGCAGCCGGTGTCTTCGATTTCAGACATCCCGGGCGCCGGGCCGGATCGAACCCCTCGGAGGCCACGAAGTCCGGGATTCCAGACAAGTCAGGGCGGGGCTGGCTGTCTGGGGACCCGCCCCGGGCGCATGCTTAAGTACGGGATACCGGACACCGCGTTTATTGAAGAGGATCCATGCCAGCCACGAGCACCACCCCGCCCGCCACCGCAGCGACGCCAAAAGCCTCCCCGGCAAAGGTGACCTCCAAAGTACCGGCGGCGGAAAATACCCTGCGCATCCTCAAACTGCTGGCCTCCAAGCGCGGGCCGATGGCGGCGTCGAACATTGCCACGGCGCTGGGCCTGCCGCGCTCCAGCGTCTACCACCTCCTCGGCGTGATGGAGGCCAACGGATTCGTGCTGCATCTTCACGAGGAGCAGCGGTACGGGCTCGGGATCAGCGCCTTCGAGCTCAGCTCGGCGTATTCGCGGCAGGAGCCGCTGTCCCGGCTGGGCCGGCCGCTGCTCGCCTCGCTCGTGGACGTGATCGGCGAAAGCGCCCATCTCGCGGTGCTGCACGGCCGCGATGTTCTCTACATCGTGGAGGAGCGGGCGAAGAACCGGCCCTCCCTCGTCACCGACGTCGGCGTCCGGCTGCCGAGCCACCTCACCGCCAGCGGGCGGGCAATCCTTGCGGCGCTGCCGAAGTCGCAGGTCCGGGCGCTCTACCCCAACGCGGCGGCTTTCACGGCCCGGCACGAGACCGAGTCGCCCATCATGAAGTACTCGGCGCTGTCCTCGCACCTGGACCAGGTCCGGCAACGCGGCTATGCGACCGAACACGGGGAGGTCACGCCGGGCTTCGGCTCGATCGCGGCCGCCGTCACGGACCACGTAGGCTGGCCCACCGCCGCCGTCGCCGTGACGTTCCTCGAGGACAAGCTGCCGCCCGAGGAGTGGCCCGCCCTGGCCGCCCGGGTGCGGAAAGTCGCCGACGATCTCTCCGTCCGGATCCACGGCCGCCCCTCCGCCTGACCCCGCCATGCCCCTGCGTTGCGCTATCACTTTGGGTGCTTAAACCCCGGTTTTAGGCACCAAAAGTGATAGCGCAAGGCGTCCCGGCAAATGCGCCGCGAGTGTCTGGAATCCCGGACAGCACCGGCCCGCGGGCACTGTTTCCGGGGCTGCGGACAGGCTTTAGTTGATACAGAACCTCCTGTCCCCGAACCGCGAAAACACGAAGGAGCCCCACATGGCACCCGCCGATTTCACCACCGGTGCCCGCCCGGTCAAAGCAGCCCGCGGCACCGAGCTCACCGCCAAGAGCTGGCAGACCGAAGCCCCGCTGCGCATGCTCATGAACAACCTGGACCCCGAGGTCGCCGAGCGCCCGGATGACCTGGTGGTCTATGGCGGCACCGGCCGTGCCGTCCGGTCCTGGGCGGCGTTCGACGCGATCACCCGCACCCTGGAAACCATGGAGAAGGACGAGACCCTGCTGGTCCAGTCCGGCAAGCCGGTGGGCGTCTTCCGCACCAACGAATGGGCGCCGCGCGTGCTCCTGGCCAACTCCAACCTCGTCGGCGACTGGGCCACCTGGCCCGAATTCCGCCGGCTCGAGGCCGAGGGCCTGATGATGTACGGCCAGATGACCGCCGGGTCCTGGATCTACATCGGCACCCAGGGCATCCTGCAGGGCACGTTCGAAACCTTCGCCGCGATCGCCCGCAAGCTCACCGGCGACGAAAACGGCACGCTCGCCGGCACCCTGACCCTCACCGGCGGCTGCGGCGGCATGGGCGGCGCCCAGCCGCTCGCCGTCACCCTGAACGACGGCGCCTGCCTGATTGTCGACGTCGACGAAACCCGCCTGCGCCGCCGCGCCGGCAAGCGCTACCTCGACGAGGTGGAAACCGACCTCGACGCCGCCATCGCCAAGGTGCTCAAAGCCAAGGAAGAGCGCCGCGGCTGGTCCGTGGGCTACGTCGGCAACGCCGCCGAGGTCTTCCCCGAGATCCTGCGCCGCCACAACGCCGGCGAGCTCACCGTGGACATCGTCACGGACCAGACCTCCGCGCACGACCCGCTGAGCTACCTCCCGGAGGGCATCACGGTCGAGGAATGGCACCGCGAGGCCGCCGCCGATCCCGAGGGCTTCACCAAGAAGGCCCAGGCCTCGATGGCTAAGCACGTCCAGGCCATGGTGGAATTCCAGGACGCCGGAGCCGAGGTGTTCGACTACGGCAACTCCATCCGCGACGAGGCCCGCAAGGGCGGCTACAACCGCGCCTTCGAGTTCCCCGGCTTCGTCCCGGCCTACATCCGGCCCCTGTTCTGCGAGGGCCTCGGCCCGTTCCGCTGGGTGGCGCTCTCCGGCGACCCGGAGGACATCGCCGTCACGGATGCCGCCATTAAGGACCTGTTCCCGGAGAACAAGCACCTGCACCGCTGGCTCGATGCCGCCGCCGAGCGCGTCGAGTTCGAGGGCCTCCCGGCCCGCATCTGCTGGCTGGGCTACGGCGACCGCGCCAAAGCCGGGCTGCTCTTCAACCGGCTCGTCAAGGAAGGCAAGGTCAAGGCACCCATTGTGATCGGCCGCGACCACCTCGACTCCGGCTCCGTCGCCTCCCCGTACCGCGAGACCGAGGCCATGGCGGACGGTTCGGACGCCGTCGCCGACTGGCCGCTGCTCAACGCCCTGCTCAACACCGCCTCCGGCGCCACCTGGGTGTCCATCCACCACGGCGGCGGCGTCGGCATCGGCCGTTCCATCCACGCCGGCCAGGTGTCCGTCGCCGACGGCACCGACCTTGCAGCCCAGAAGCTCGAACGCCTCCTCACCAACGACCCCGGCATGGGCGTCATCCGCCACGTCGACGCCGGCTACGACCGCGCCGTCGAGGTCGCCGCCGAACGCGGCGTCCGCATCCCCATGTCAGAATCCCGCTAGCCCAGCCCCCAATCCACGTCGATTGCTCCGTAAGTGCCGTTTTGAGTGCTGAAAAGGGCCGTTACGGAGCAATCGATGGGGAAACCCGGCTCAACCATCAGATTTAGGTAGATCTCAATGACTCTCACCACCCACTCACCGCTCACCGTCACCCTCGGCTCCAGCGGCGTCACCCCCGAGGACGTCGTCGCCGTCGCCCGCCACGACGCCCACGTGACCATTGCCCAGGACGCGCTCGACGCCGTCGCCAAGGTCCGCGCCCACATCGACGGCCTGGCCCACAGCGAGACCCCCGCCTACGGCATCTCCACCGGCTTCGGCGCGCTGGCCAACCGGCACATCCCCAACGAGCTGCGCACCCAGCTGCAGAAATCCCTGATCCGCAGCCACGCCGCCGGCATGGGCCCGGCGGTGGAGCGCGAGGTGGTCCGCGGCATCATGTTCCTGCGCGCCAAGACCCTCGCCTCCGGCCGCACCGGCGTCCGCCCGGTGGTCCTGCAGACCATGGTGGACGTGCTGAACGCCGGCATCACCCCGGTGGTGCGCGAATTCGGCTCGCTCGGGTGCTCCGGCGACCTCGCGCCGCTGTCGCACTGCGCCCTGGTCCTCATGGGCGAAGGCGAGGCCACGGGCCCCGACGGCGAACTCTATGGAGGAAAAAACAGCAGCAGGGACGGCCGCCCGGTCGCCGAGCTCCTCGCCGCCCACGGGATCGAACCGGTCACCCTGGCCGAAAAGGAGGGACTGGCCCTCGTCAACGGCACCGAAGGCATGCTCGGTATGCTCCTGATGGCCATCGCCGACATCCGCAACCTGCTCACGACGGCGGACATCACCGCGGCGCTCAGCGTCGAGGCGCTCCTTGGCACCGACCAGGTGTTCCTGCCCGAACTGCACGCCGCGCTCCGCCCGCACCCGGGCCAGGCCGCTTCCGCGGACAACATGCTGCGGGTCCTCTCCGATTCGCCGATCGTTGCCTCGCACCGGATCAACGACACCAAGGTCCAGGACGCCTACTCGCTGCGCTGCGCGCCCCAGGTGGCCGGCGCCGTCCGCGACACGGTGGACCACGCGGCCCTGGTGGCCTCCCGCGAACTGGCCGCCGCGATCGACAACCCGGTGGTCCTGCCCGACGGCCGCGTCAGCTCCAACGGCAACTTCCATGGCGCCCCGGTGGCCTACGTGCTGGACTTCCTGGCCATCGCCGTCGCGGACCTGAGCTCCATCGCCGAGCGCCGCACCGACCGCATGCTGGACCCGGCCCGCTCGCACGGGCTGCCCGCGTTCCTCGCCGCGGACCCCGGCGTCGACTCCGGCCTCATGATCGCCCAGTACACCCAGGCCGGGCTGGTCTCGGACAACAAACGGCTGGCCGTCCCGGCATCGGTGGACTCGATCCCGAGCTCCGCGATGCAGGAGGACCACGTCTCCATGGGCTGGCACGCGGCCCGCAAGCTCCGCCGCGCCGTGGAGAACCTGCGCCGCGTCCTGGCCATCGAACTGGTGACCTCGGCACGGGCGCTGGACATCCGCACGCAGCTCTCCGGCGGCGAACTCACCCCAGGACCTGCGGGCACGGCCGTGATCGCCGCACTGCGCGACGTCGTCGACGGTCCCGGAACCGACCGGTTCCTGTCGCCGGAGCTGGAGGCCGCGGACCGGCTCGTTGCCTCGGGTACGGTCCGGGCGGCAGCCGAATCAGCCGTCGGAAATCTCGCCTGACGAAAAACAAAATGCAGCAATTCCCGGCGCCCCCGAAATAGTCGGCAACACGGCCAGCGGGGGCCCGGGAACTGTAGTACAAATGGAACGTCACACCAACGACGTTGTGACGAAGAACATATACAAAGGGGTAGAAGTTCATGAAAGCACGCGGGACGGTTATGTCCAGGCGCCAGGCCACGGCCTCGGCGGTTTCCGACTGGCGGAGCCTCAAGGCCGGCGACCGGGTTGAGATCCTCAAGCACGCACAGGTTTTGGCGGCCGGAGAGGTCGAAGAAGTCTCACTGAGCGGCAATGTGCTGTGGCTCGTCCCGGCGGTGCCGTCTGAAACCCAACTCTTCTTGAAATCCGATGGCGTGGAGGTGCGGCGCAGCTAGCCGCACCGGCTTTCGCGCCGCTCGCGCGTATCTTGGTGGTGGGGCGCCGTTCCGCAGGGACGGCGCCCCACCCATCCCCGGGCACCCGGGTCCCGGTAGGAGGAATGCGCAGTGTTTGAGGCTCCCAGCATCATTTTTGCCGTGGCAGGGTTGGCCGTCTTCGCCGCAGCCCTTCTGCCCAAGCTGCTCCGCGATGCGCCGTTGTCCATGCCGATGGTCTTCCTGGCCGCGGGCATGCTGGCTTTTACGTTCATCCCGGAGTTGCCGGACCCCGACCCCTTGCAGTACGGGGAGTTCACCACCCACCTGACCGAAATCTGCGTCATCATCTCGTTGATGGGCGCCGGGCTCGCGCTCGACCGGCCTGTGGGACGGCGGGAATGGTCCACCACCTGGCGGATGCTGGGCGTGGCCATGCCGATCTGCATCGTGGCCCTCACCCTGCTGGGCCTCGGGTTCCTGGGGCTGGGGCTCGGAGCCGCGCTGCTGGTCGCCGCGGCGCTCGCGCCCACCGACCCCGTGCTGGCCTCGGAAGTCCAGGTGGGCGAACCCGCCGACGACGAGGACGAAACCGAGCGCGGCGAGGACGAAATCCGGTTCGGCCTCACCTCCGAGGCAGGCCTGAACGACGGGCTGGCCTTCCCCTTTGTCTACCTGGCGATCGCCATCAGCCTGTTCGGTCCTGCGCCGTCCGAGTGGTTTGTCCCCTGGTTCTTCACCGATGTCCTGTGGCGGATCGGCATGGGCCTGCTCCTCGGCTGGCTGGCCGGGAAGGCCCTGAGCCGGCTCTTCTTCTCCGCCCGGGACAGCATCCGGCTGGCCAGCCACTCCGAAGGCTTTGTGGCGCTGGCCGCGACCTTCCTGGCCTACGGCGTGACGGAAATGCTGGAAGGCTACGGGTTCATCGCCGTCTTTGTATGCGCCGTGACCATCCGGGCCGCGGAACGCACGCACGGCTTCCATCGCGTGATGCACTCCTATGTCGAGCAGCTCGAACGTCTGATGACGGTGATCATCCTGGTGCTCTTGGGCGGCGCGATCGCGCGGGGCCTGCTGGCCGGCATCGGCTGGGCGGAGGTCCTGGTGGCGCTGGCGTTCCTGCTGGTCGTCCGTCCGCTCGCCGGCTGGGTCGGGCTGGCCCGGGGCAAGACCGGCCCGCGGGAACGGATCGCCATCGCCTTCTTCGGCATCCGCGGCATCGGCTCGCTGTACTACCTCGCGTACGCGCTCAGCAAAGGTGACTTCAACGCCCAAGCGGAGGAACTGTGGGCTTTCATCGGCCTGGTCGTGGCCATGTCCATCGTGCTGCACGGGGCCACTACGGCACCCGTCATGAACCGGTTGGACCGGCTCCGTGAAAAGAAGGCCGCCCGGAAGTACGGGGACGAGGGCAAAGCACCGAAAACATCGATCTGACGGGCCGGCCGCGGTGCCTGCCGGGCCGCGCCTACCCCAGCAGAGTATTAATCAGCCGCGCGGCCACTTTGGCGGTCCGGCTGTCGACGTCGAAGTCCGGGTTCAGCTCGGCCACATCGAGGTGCAGGAGCTTCCCGCTCGCAGCCACCTGGCGGCACACGGCGCTGATCACCGGCAGCGGTACGCCGTACGCGGCGGGTGCGCTCACCCCCGGGGCGACCGATGCCGGCAGCACGTCCAGGTCGATGGTCAGGTACAGGGCGTCAACCTGCGCCAGGAACGCCGCCACGAACATACCCGCCGCCTCCGCCGAGCAGTCCTCGTCCAGCAGGTAGTCGACACCGAGGTCCCCGGCGGTCCGGAAGAGCGTCCTGGTGTTGTTCGGCTCGGAGATCCCGACGACGGCGTACTTCAGTTCGCGGCCCGCGGCGGCTTCCGCACGGGCCATCTGCAGGAACGGGGTGCCCGAACTGGGCACGGCCTCGTCGCGGAGATCGAAGTGGGCGTCCAGGTTCAGCACGCCCACGCGCAGCCCCTCACGGACCGCCGCCGAACCGGCCACACCCAGGTAGCTCGCGAACGCCGTCTCATGCCCGCCGCCCAGCACCACGGGAAGCCGGCCGGCGTCGAGCAGGCTGGTGATGGCGAGCCCGGCGCGCGCCTGCCCCGCCTCCAGGGCATCCCCGGTCACGGCGACGTCGCCGGCGTCGTGCACGTCCCGGCCCAGGTGGAAGGCGAGCGGTCCGAGCGCGGCACGGATCGCGGCAGGGGCCGCCGCGGCACCGGTGCGGCCTTTGTTGCGGCGCACCCCGGCGTCGCTGCCGAAGCCGAGAATGACGGCGGGCCGGGCCGGCCCGGGCTGGGCTGGCCCAGGCTGGACGCGGCGCGGGGCGTACGGGGTGACGGCCTGCCACCAGCGGCGGTGTTCGGGGCCGTCGCCGTCGAACCGTCCGGTCCAGGGCTGCGGCGGGACGTCAACGGCAGGAACGGGAGAAACCATGCCCCTAGCTCACAGCAGCCAGGGCCGGAAAACCAGCCGCGCCGCCGTCGTCCTGTCCGAAATCCCGGAACCTGCGCTTTAGCAGTGGTTAAACAGCGCCGAGTCCGCACTTCGCGGCAATGTTTTCCGGAAACACTGCCGCGAAGTGCGAACTCGGCGGGGAGGGGAGTGCCTAGTGCATGCCCAGGGCGGCCTCGATCGGGCCGATCGCGAAGAACAGCAGGAACGCCGCGGCGACAGCCCACATCAGCGGGTGCACCTCGCGTGCTCGGCCCTGGAACGTGCGGATCAGCACGAACATGATGAAGCCTGCACCGAGGCCGTTGGCGATCGAGTACGTGAACGGCATCAGCGTGAAGGTCAGGAAGGCCGGGATTGCGATGCCCAGATCCTGCCAGTCGATCTTGCCGACCTGGGAGACCATCATGAAGCCGACGACGACGAGCGCCGGGGCCACTGCCTCGAACGGCACGAGGTTGATCAGCGGGGTGAAGAACATGGCCACGAGGAACAGCAGGCCGGTGACGATGGAGGCCAGGCCGGTCCGTGCGCCTTCGCCGATGCCGGCGCCGGACTCGACGTAGATCTGGTTCGAGGAAACAGAGGCCCCCCCGCCGACGATCGCGCCGAGCGCGTCCACCTGCAGCACGCGGTCAACGTTGGGGATGTTGCCGTCCTTGTCGATGCTGCCGGCCTCGGTGGCCAGGCCCACCATGGTGCCCATGGCGTCGAAGAAGATGCTCAGCAGGATCACGAACGCCAGCAGGGTCGCGGCGACGAAGCCGAGGTGCTCAAAGGCGCCGAAGGGGTTGGCCTGGCCGATCAGCGACAGGTCCGGGGCCGCCCATTCGGAGAACTTCGGGGCCACGAGGGACCAGCCCTGCGGGTTGTAGGTCTTGCCGTCGAAGCTGGGGCCGATGTGCAGCGTGAATTCCAGGATCACCGACAGGATGGTCGAGGCGACGATGCCGATCAGGATCGCGCCCTTGACCTTGCGGACCACGAGGGCAATGGTGAGGATCAGGCCGAAGACGAAGACCAGCGTGGGCCAGCCCAGCAGCTTGCCATCGAAGCCCAGGCCGACCGGAACGGTGGTCCCGGCGACATCGGGGATGCGGCGGACAAAGCCCGCGTTGACAAGGCCGATCAGGGCGATGAACAGGCCGATGCCCACCACGATCGCGGTCTTCAGACCCTCCGGGACCGCCTTGAAGACCGCAGTCCGGAAACCGGTGAGGACCAGGATGAGCATGGTGATGCCCGAGAGCATCACGAGGCCCATCATGTCCGGCCAGGTCAGGCCCGGGTTGGTGGCCACCGTAACGGCGACGAAGGCGTTGACGCCGAGGCCCGTTGCCAGCGCGAACGGGTGCTTGGCCCACGCCCCCATGAGGATCGTCAGGATGCCGGCCACGAACGCGGTGACGGCGGCGACGGCGGGGAAGCCGAGGGTTGCGCCGGTCGAATCGGGAACCGAGAGGATCAGCGGGTTCAGCACCACGATGTAGCTCATGGCGAAGAACGTGGCGAAGCCTCCCCGGATTTCCCGGGAGATGTTCGACCCCCGTTCGGAGATCTTGAAGTACCGGTCGAGTGCGGAGCCCTGCTTGAGCATTAGGTCTTGCATTAGTCCTCCGGGGGTGATGAGTGTTACCTCCAGCTTATTGGGCGCCAGGCGGCCACCCGTGCGATTTCACCTAGTCTGTAAGGAAGACAACACTAGGAGCAGCCAGAACCATGCGCCTCATCCGACAGCTGCAGAGTGCCCTGCTGGGCGCCGCGATCCTCGCCGCCGCCCTGCTGGGAGCTGTTGCCCCGGCCTCGGCGCTCGACGACGCCGGGTCCCCCAGCCCGGCCC
>CALMVY010000372.1 GCA_937873245.1 uncultured Arthrobacter sp.
CCAGCGGGTTCGCGACATCCATCAGAACCTTGCCGTTCAGGTTTTCTGCACCGGCCGTGGTGAGCGCCTCGAGGGAGCCTGCGCCGTTGGTGGCGTTGACGACGACGCCGGCGCGCCCGGCTGCGTCCGCGAAAGTGGCGACGTCGATCCCGCTGTGCGCCGCATGCCACGCGGCAAACGGCGCCCCGCCCGTCGCACCAGGCTCGGTGCGGGCCAGCGTTGCCTGCGGGTCGCGGGTGCCGATGACGACGTCGTGCCCCAGGGCGGACAGCGCCGCGGCGATCGTGGGTCCGACGGTTCCGGTTCCCAGTACAGCAATCTTCATGGCATCCTCACTCTAAAATCAGCGGAGTAGACAGGTTCGTCTACATGTGGGCAAGACGTTATCAGACAGACCTGTCTACGGCAATAGCATTGTCCGGCGGCGGCAGGACCGCCGCCCGACAGAGACAGACTTGTCTGTGTACCATGGAGCCATGACCCCGCCAGCAGCCAGTGGAAAGCCGGCCGCCCGCACGCCTGCCGGGCAGGCCAGGGACAAGATTCTGGCCACAGCCTTCCGGCTCTTCTATGCCCAGGGACTCCGGGCCGCGGGCATCGACACGATCATCGCCGAATCGGGCGTCGCGAAAGCCACGTTCTACAAATACTTCCCGGCCAAGGACGACCTGATCCTGGCCTATCTGGAGAAGGTCGACGGCGTCTGGACCGGGCAACTCCACGCCGCGGCGGACGCCGCCGGACCCGACCCGGCCGCCCGACTCGTGGGGCTGTTCGATGCGCTGACCAGCGCCTGCCGCCGCGACGGCTACCGGGGCTGCGCCTTCATCAACGCAGCGGCCGAGTCCGCCTCGGGAACCCGCGTCCACGAACGGACGGTGGCCCACAAGGAAAACGTCCGGACCTGGATCCGCGGCATGGCCGAGGAGGCAGGCGCCCCGGATCCGGACCGGCTCGCCCGCAGCCTCACCCTGCTGCTCGACGGCGGCCTGGCCAGCGGCGTGCTCGACGCCGACCCTGCAGCCGCCGTCGCGGCACGCGATGCCGCAGCACAACTCGTGGCCGCGGGCCTCGCAGCTCCACCGACCCCCAACTGACTGGCAGCAGAGGCCGTTTCGGAGCCTCGAAACGGCCCCTGCTGCCAGCTACTTCCACCGATGCCTCAGGAGGAACCCGTGAGCACCCCGCACCGCGATCTCGAAGCCCAGCTCGCCCGCTGGCAGCGCTTCAGGAACAGCCGAAACACCGCCCTGGCCAGCGACTACGGCTGGCTGACGCTGACCTCGTTCCAGTGGCTGGAAGACCAGCCGGCCGCCGTCGACCTCGCTCCCGGGCTCTGGTCCACGGACGGCACGACGGCGTTCCTCACCGCCGCGGCGGCTGACGGGCTCACCCTGGTGGAGACCGGCGTGCCCGTGGACGGCACCATCAGCGCCACACTGTCCGACGAGGAGTCCCTGCTCTGGGTCCAGTACGGCGGTGAGGACGGCCGGCAGGTGGTAGTCGAGCTGGCCATGCGCGCCAACAAGTACGCCGTGCGCACCCGGGACTCGAAGTCGCCCGTGTTCACCGAGTTCGACGGCGTCCCCACCTTCGACTACCGGCCGGACCTGGTGATCGAGGCCAGCTTCCGGCCCTATCCGGAGCCCTTGGACGTCCCGATCGGCACGGCCAACCCGCTGGTGGACGGCGTCCACCGCTCGGTGGGCGAACTGGTGTTCCGGCTCCCCGGCAAGGACCACGAGTTCCACCTGCAGGCCGAGGAGGAAAAGCTCGGCGCCCTGACGGTCACGTTCCATGACGAGACGAACGGCGAATCGACCGATGAATGGCGGAAGGTCTCCACAGCCCGGCCCCGCGTCGACGCCATGGGCAACAGAACGGTGATCCTGGACTTCAACCGCGCCATCAACTACCCCAGTGCCTTCACCCCGTACGGCACGTGTCCCATGCCGGTGAAGAACAACAGCCTGGACTACCGGATCGAGGCCGGGGAGAAAGAGCCGGCGCTGTTCTAGGCTCCCGACCTAGGCGCCCGATCCAGATAATCGCGGCTAGACGATCGCAGAAACCCCGGTCACGGCCCGGCCCACGATCAGGGTATTAATTTCGAACGAACCCTCGTAGGTGTAGATCGCCTCGGCGTCGGCGAAGATCTTGGCCATCCGGTAGTCGGTGACGATCCCGTTGCCGCCCAGCAGGGACCGGCCCATCGCCACGGTTTCCCGCATCCGGGCGCTCACGTAGGACTTCGCCAGGGCCACCTGGGGCATGTCCGCGGCGCCCTGGTCCTGCAGCTGCGCGATCCGGACCATCATGCCCATACTCGCCACCGCGTTGCCGAGCATCGTCACCAGCTGCTGCTGGACCAGCTGGAATTTCGCCAGCGGCCGGCCGAACTGCTGGCGTTCGACGGCGTACTGCCGGGCGACGTCGAACGCGGCCAGCTGCTGCCCGACACCCTGCCAGGCGACCATGATCCGCGACCCGCGCAGCAGCTCGTTGGTGTCCTCGAAGCTGTTGATCCCGGCGAAACGGTCCGCCTCGGCCACCTGCACGTCCTTGAAGACGATGTCGGCGTTCTGCACCGTGCGCAGTGCGATCTTGTTCTCGATCCTGCTCCGGGTCACGCCGGGCAGCGTGGCGTCGACGATGAAACCGCGAACGGCGCCGTCGGCCTCGTCCCGGGCCCACACGAGCATGTAGTCGCAGAACGTCCCGTTGCCGATCCAGCGCTTGGCGCCGTTGAGCACCCAGGTGTCACCGCCGTCGGGGGCCCCTCCGGAAACGCGGCGGGCGAGGGTCTCCATGCCGCCGGCCACGTCGGAGCCGTGCTCCGGCTCGGTCAGCGCGAAGGCGCCGGTGGTCCGGAGGCTCGCGGCGTCGTCGAGCAGGCGCGCCTTTTGTTCCTCGGAGCCGAAGCCGTAGAGGGATTCGACAAAGAGGTCGTGGTGGACCAGGAAAAACGTTGCCAGGGAGGTGTCCACGCGGGTGATCTCTGCGATGACCAGCCCGGCGAACAGATGGCTGTAGCCGCGCTGGGCCGGCGCGCTGAGTTCGAGGGCCGCCAGCTTGGGGAGGATGTGCGCGGGGAACTCGGCCTTGTTCCACCAGTCACCGGCAAAGGGTGCTACCTCGCGGGCCAGGAATTCCCGCAGCTCGGCGAGCTTTGCCTGTTCTGCAGCGTTGAGCATCGACTCGAAGTCGAAGAAATCGGCCGTCGGCAACCCCTCGTCAGAGACAGGCGGCGCAGAGACCGCCGGCGCGGACGGATCGGCAACCCCGGCCCGCATCACTTCGGCCCCATCCGGATGGCTCCGTCGAGGCGGATGGTCTCGCCGTTGAGCATGGCGTTGTCCACGATGTGCGCGGCGAGGTTCGCGTACTCGGCGGGGCGGCCCAGCCGGGACGGGTGCGGCACCTGCTGCCCGAGGGAGTCCTGGGCTTCCTGCGGCAGCCCGGCCATCATGGGCGTCTCGAAGATGCCCGGGGCAATGGTCACCACGCGGATCAGCGAGCGCGCCAGTTCGCGGGCGATCGGCAGCGTCATCGCGTGCACCGCACCCTTGGAGGCTGCGTATGCCGGCTGGCCGATCTGGCCGTCGAAGGCGGCGACGGAGGCTGTGTTGATGATGACGCCGCGCTCCGGCCCGCCAAGCCCGGTTTCGGCGGGCTCGGTCGCCGCCATCGCGGCAGCGGCCAGGCGGATGACGTTGAAGGTGCCCACGAGGTTGATCTGGATGACGCGGTTGAAGCTCTCCAGCGGCAGCACGCCGTCCCGGCCCAGGACCTTGCCGGGGGTCGCGATCCCGGCGCAATTGACCACGATCCGCAGCGGGCCGAGCGCGACGGCGGCGTCGACGGCGGCCTGCACCTCGTCTTCGCTGGTGACATCGGCGGGAACGAATACGGCCTTGTTGGCCGCCTCTTTTCGAGTGCCGGCGCCGGGAGCATCCACATGGGCTTCTACAGGGGCTTCGCCCCGGGTGTTCAGCTCGGCGGCGAACGCATCGCCGGCGGAGGTTGGCAGGTCCACCAGGACCACGGACGCGCCGGCGTCGAACAGGCGCCGGGCCGTCGCGGCACCCAGGCCCGAGGCCCCGCCCGTAATCAGCGCAACTGTACCTTTGATGTCCATGCATCCTCCTTGATGTGGAACCGGAACCCGCCACGACACTGCGGGCAGTGTCACGAATTTGCAGGGAACATTAGTTAGTGAATGTTAACTGGAATACGGACATTCCGCACCTTCACCGTCGGCGCCGGCGGCCGGGATGCGGGAAGATTCCCGCCACAGCGCGGAATCGCCTCCCGCGGCGCCGCCACGGTCCCGCCGCGGACGCACAGCCGCTATTAGGCTGGAGCCATGACCCCAGCAGAAATTTCCACCGCCCCCAACTGGTCGTTCCGGGCCGACGAAGCGGCCCGCTCGGTGACCAGGCTGTTCGGGCAGCGGCTCTTCTTCCTGCCGGGGACACACATCGCCGCGATCGTGCGGCCCTCGGGCCGGATCAAGAACCTCGCCAGGCCCTGGCACTACTGGTGGCAGGCGCACTATGTGGACTGCCTCGTGGACACCGGCCGCCGGGAACTCGGCACCGAAGGCCGTCCCGGAACGCGGTTCGACGGCGAGAACCGCCCCAGCGCCGGCCGGCTCGCCTCCCAGCTGGTCACCGGGATCCGGCTGCGGAATTTCCTGACCTTCGTCAATAACTACTACGACGATATGGCGTGGCTGGCGCTCTCCGCGCTGCGGCTGGAGAAACTCGCGGAGGACAGCCGCAAGGCCGCCGGACGCCGCCGCAACGCCAAGGTCCTGCAGAGCCTCACCCTGCAGTTCGATTCCGCGTCCACGGACGGCCTCGGCGGGGGCACGTTCTGGAGCAAGAAGCGGGATTTCAAGAACACCCCGGCCACGGCACCCGTGGCGCTCTACTACGCCCGCACCGGCAAGGCAGCCAAGGCGCAGGCCCTGCTGGACTGGCTGGATGCCCGGCTTTTCGACCCGGAACAGGGCATGTACCAGGACGGACTGCGGATCGCCCCCGGCGGCGACGTGGTGCTGGAAAGCTCCATTTACACCTATAACCAGGGGCCCGTCCTCGGCGCGCTGCTGGAGCTCGGCGGCGAAGCCAACCTTGCCCGCGCCTCCGCGCTCGTCGCTGCCGTTGCCCGGAACCTCACCCTTCCGGCCCCGCTGATGGGGCGCAGCGCTACAGTGCTGCGCTGCGAGGGAACCGGCGACGGCGGACTGTTCACCGGCATCCTCGTGCGGTACCTGGCGCTGGCCGCCACCGACGAGCGGCTTCCCGCCGAGGCCCGGAACACGGCCGCCACGCTTGTCAACGACACGGCCGAGGCGTTCTGGGAGGGCCGCCGCATCGTGTCGGCGCAGGAGCCGCTGGCCCGCAAGGGTGGCCGGGTCCTGTTCTCCACCCGCCCCGAACTGCCGGCGCGGCGCAGCTACCCGGCGGGCGCCGCCGTCGAGCTTTCCACCCAGCTGCAGGCCTGGATGGTGCTGGAAGCCGCCGCCTCGATTGCCGGCAGGTTCGGTCCCCCGGACGCCGCGGAGACCGGGGCTGTGCACGCGGGAACCGGGGCGCCGGCGGTTGGGGCCGCGGG
>CALMVY010000373.1 GCA_937873245.1 uncultured Arthrobacter sp.
CCTACACCGGCCGGCTGGTCGGCGAGATCCTGCATGGCCCTGCGAAGGCCGTGGCCGTCAGCGCGGTGGCCGAGGCCCAGGGGCTGGACCTTGCCCGGTGCTGGGCGTACAGCGATTCGCACAACGACATCCCGCTGCTGAGCATGGTGGGGCACCCCGTGGCCATCAATCCCGATTCCCGGCTCCGCCGCCATGCCCGCGAACACAACTGGCCAGTCTACGATTTCCGTTCCGGACGGCGCGCAGCCACCCTGGGACTCAAGGCCGCCACCGTCGGAGGGGCCATTTACGGCCTCTGGCGGGGGTTCTCCCGCTTCCGCGGCCCCACAGTCTGACTCCTCCGCGCCGCCGCCTGACCAGCCCGTTTCCGCTGCGCATCCTGCCTCACGCTGCACTTCCGGACGGGGCGCTACGCGGATCCGCGTGGCGCATGTCCGAACCCGTGGCGCCCGCCCACACGTGCGCCGCACAGCCGGACCGGGGCGGAACACCAAAGAAAATGCCCGCTGCCGGGAAGGCAACGGGCATTCACATGATGTGAAGTATTTCTACTTCTTATTGCGACGCTGGTGGCGCGTCTTGCGAAGCAGCTTGCGGTGCTTCTTCTTGGCCATACGCTTGCGACGCTTCTTAATAACTGAACCCACGAAAGTTCCTTACCGGCTAGATGCAGTACCTGCCTGTTGGAAAGGGTCCGCGGGCTAAGCAGCAGACTGTACAACTGACAGGTTCTTACAATGACGTAAAACGTTCCTTAACAGGGTACCGCCTATCGGGGGCACACCACGACCGCAGGCACCTCAGGGCGCCCGCGGTCCTCATTCCGGCCGCAGAAGACGCGGAAGACTCAGGCTGTTTCCGTGTGCCCGTCGACGACAGCACCCTTGAGGTACTGTTCGACGGCGGTTTCCGGCACCCGGTAGGAGCGCCCGAAACGGACGGCCGGCATCTCACCGGAATGAACAAGCCTGTACACGGTCATTTTGGACACGCGCATCACATCCGCGACTTCGGCCACGGTCAAGAAGCGTGCGTTGGAGAAGTTAGCCTCCGAAGACATTTCCCTATTCCTTTACTCAAGCGAACGGCAGCCCCATCTGAACGACATGGCGGTGCGCCGATGCTGAGCCATCAAACAACCATGTGTTAGATACTCTAGGGGCTGATGGTGCCAATGTGAAAGAGCTGTGCGGGAATCTCCTGTCCTTGGGCGCAGAATTTCCAGGCCCTGCCCATGGCCGCACGGCCCCTTAAACGCGGCTCCGGCGGATGCGCGCGGAGGCCGCAAGCTGCGCCAGGACCGATGCCGTGACATCCCAGTCCATGCACGCGTCGGTGACGCTCTGGCCGTAGACCAGCGCGTCCGTGCCGGCGGCATGCTCGGCGACATCCAGATTCTGTGCCCCGCCAACGAGGAAACTCTCCAGCATGACGCCGGCGATCGCCGCTGACGAGGCGCTGCCGCTCTCCAGCTGCGAGCCGATTTCGAGGGCGACCTCCGCCTGCCGGTGGTGGTTCTTGCCGCTGTTGGCGTGGCTCGCGTCCACGATCAGCCGCGGGTTGAGCTGCTTGGCGGCCAGCTGGGCCGTCGTGGCCGCCACGTCTGCTGCGGAGTAGTTGGGGCCCTTGCGTCCGCCGCGGAGGATGATGTGGGTGTCCGGGTTGCCTGCGGTGGAAACCAGTGCGGCCCGGCCGTCGCCGTCGATGCCGAGGAACGCCTGGGCCGCCCCGGCGGCGCTGCACGCGTCGAGCGCGACCTGCAGGTCGCCGTCGGTCCCGTTCTTGAATCCGATCGGCATGGACAGTCCCGACGCAAGCTGCCGGTGGATCTGGCTCTCGGTGGTACGGGCCCCGATGGCGCCCCAGGAGACGAGGTCCGCCATGTACTGCGGGCTGATGGGTTCCAGGAATTCGGTTCCCGCTGGCAGGCCCAGCGCTGTGACCTGCTGCAGGAAGCGGCGTGCGGCGCGCAGCCCGGCGGCGATGTCGTGGCTGCCGTCGAGCCGGGGATCGTTGATCAGGCCCTTCCAGCCCACCGTGGTGCGCGGCTTCTCGAAGTAGGCCCGCATCACGATCAGCAGGTCTTCCTTGTGCTTCTCGGCCTGGCTGACCAGCCGGCGGGCGTATTCCAGGCCTGCCTTGGGATCGTGGATGGAGCAGGGACCGACGATGACCAGCAGGCGGTCATCGACGCCGTCCATGACGGCGCGGACTTCGTCCCTGCCCCGCGCTACAACTCCGGCGAGCCGGCTGTCCAGCGGCAGTTCAGCGACCATGTCCTGCGGGGTCGGCAGCGGGGTGAACTCGCTGACGCGCAGGTTAGAGGTGGACAGCTGGGATTCGGGGGCTGCTTCGATGCTCATGTTCGGGGGTCCTGTTCCGGGGTGCGGAGCGGGCCCAGATCAGAACCCGCCGGGAAATGGCGAAGGGCAGAGAATGATCTCTGCCCTGTTGGCTCTGAAGGAAGGTTGGATGCGTGTCAGCTAGACGCGGGCCCCTCCAGAGCCAACGAAAAATACGCATACCAACGGTTAGTCATGACCTGACCATAGCCCGGCGAATGTCTTCGCAGCAAAATCCGGCACGTAACATTGCGGCCCTGCCCGGCAGGGCCGGGCAGCGGATCAGCCGGAGGATCGGCCTGCCGGGCCGCTGGCGGATCCGCCCCCGGAACCCAGCCCGGCTTCCGCATAGAAACCCTCGATGTGGTCCGCCACCAGCTGCGCCGCCTGGCCGCCGTCGTGGCTGGTGATGGCCGTCAGGATGCCCCGGTGTTCCGCACGGAGCCGTGCGGCAGTGGCGTTCCAGTCCGGGAGGTTTCCGGTGAGCCGTCCGGCATAGTCCTGGATGGCCTCCCGCAGGGAGCCCATCATGGCGCTGACCACCGCGTTGCCCGCGGCATCCGCCAGGGCCAGGTGGAAGCGGACATCCAGGGCCAGGAACGCCTCCGCCTCGGCGCAGCTGTCCATTTGCTCCAGCAGCCGGGCCGCCTCGGCCAGCGCGGGCGACTCCGGCCGGGCCCGGGAAGCGGCCCAGGACTCCAGCAGCACGCGCGTCTCCACGATGTCCTTGACGGGCAGGTGCGAGGTGGCGACGTGCAGTCGAAGCGCTGAGCCCAGCGCCGTGGTCGGGTCGGCAATGACAACAGTCCCTGCATCCGGGCCAGACCCCACCCCGGCCCGGAGCACACCCATGGCCTCGAGGACGCGGATGGCCTCGCGGACGGACGTGCGGGAGACCTGAAGCAGTTCGGCCAGCGAGCGCTCGGCCGGAAGCCGGCCGCCGAGGGCCAGCTGGCCGCTGGAGAGCTGGCCCTCGATCCACTGCAGGACAAGCTGGTGGGTACGCATTCGCCCATCTTAGTTGATGTGGTTGGACCACAGGCCTAGACTGTGGTTGGACCACACCCCCGGCGACACGGCTTGGGGCCCGACACCAGGAACACAAGACTCGCCCGGAGGCAGCAATGACGCAGACGATCGAGCCCGGCAACCCCGAGGCGCCCACCCAGCCCGAAGACACCGGCACGGGCAGCCACCCTGCTGCAACCACGCCGGGAAGCATTCCGGCCGCGCTCAAGCGCCGCGTCCCCAAGTACGCCGACCTGGCCCCGCTGATGCAGTTCAAGAAGCCCGAATTCAGCCGCGCGGCGAGACTGCGGCGTGCCAGCACCATCTGGGACCTCCGGGACATGGCAAAGCGCCGCACACCCCAGGCCCCGTTCGACTACACCGACGGCGCCGCCGAAGCCGAAATCACGCTCCGCCGCGCCCGCGAGGCGTTCCTGGACATCGAGTTCCGTCCCGGCATCCTGCGCGACGTCTCCCGCGTGGACCTCGGCACGCAGATCCTCGGCAAGCCGTCGCGGCTCCCGGTGGGCATCGCACCGACCGGCTTCACGCGGATGATGCAGTCCGAGGGCGAATACGCCGGGTCCCAGGCAGCCGCCGCCGCCGGCATCCCGTACACCCTCTCCACCATGGGCACGGCCTCCATCGAAGACGTGGCCGCCGCCGCACCGGACGGCCGGAACTGGTTCCAGCTCTACCTGTGGACGGACCGCGACCGTTCGCTGGAGCTGATCGAGCGTGCCGCCAGGGCCGGCAACGACACCCTGATGGTCACGGTGGACACCGCCGTCGCCGGCGCCAGATTGCGCGACGTGCGGAACGGAATGACGATCCCCCCGGCGCTGACGGTCAAGACCGTGCTGGACGCCTCGTACCGGCCGGCCTGGTGGTTCAACTTCCTCACCCACGAGCCGCTGACCTTCGCGTCGCTTTCCCGCTACACCGGCACCGTCGCGGACCTGATCAACTCGATGTTCGACCCCACCCTGACGTTCGATGACCTCGACTGGCTGCGCGAAACATGGAAGGGCAAGCTCGTGGTCAAGGGCATCCAGACCGTCGAGGACGCCCGCCGCGTGGTGGACCACGGTGCCGACGGCGTCGTGCTGTCCAACCACGGCGGCCGCCAGCTGGACCGGGCACCGATCCCGTTCCACCTGCTCCCGGAGGTCTCGGCGGCGCTCAGGGCGGACAACTCCGACGCGGCGGTCATCCTGGACACCGGCATCATGAGCGGCGCGGACATCATCGCCGCCCTGGCCTTGGGCGCCGACTTCACGCTGATCGGCCGCGCCTACCTCTACGGGCTGATGGCCGGCGGACGGGCCGGCGTGGACCGGGCCATCGAGATCCTGGAAAAGGACATGATCCGCACCATGGCCCTGCTGGGCGTCAGCCGGATCTCGGAGCTGACCCCGGACCACGTGCGGATCCTCAAGAAGTAGCCCCCGGTTCCGGGTCCCGGATGCCTGGTCCCGGTTCCGCGAGTGCGCAGTTCGCGGCAATGTCCGTCGAAAACATTGCCGCGAACTGCCAGCTCGGCGCGCGCGGGAAGTCCTAGATGAGTCCCTGGGCGAGCATCGCGTCGGCTACCTTCACGAAGCCGCCGATGTTCGCGCCCAGCACGTAGTTCCCCGGGTCCCCGTACTCGTCCGCGGTGGCTGCGCAGCGGTCGTGGATGCCGACCATGATCTCAGTGAGCCGTTCCTCGGTGTGCGCGAAGGACCAGGAATCGCGGCTGGCGTTCTGCTGCATTTCCAGCGCGGACGTTGCCACGCCTCCCGCGTTGGCGGCCTTGCCCGGGCCGAACAGGATGCCGGCTTCCTGGAAGACCGCGACGGCGTCACGGGTCGAGGGCATGTTGGCGCCCTCCCCCACCGCCAGCAGCCCGTTGCGGACCAGGCGGGCGGCAGCGTCGCCGTCGAGCTCGTTCTGCGTGGCACACGGCAGCGCGACGGTCGCGTCGAGGTCCCAGACGGAGCCGCCGTCCACGTAGGTGACGGCGGAGCGGCGGGCTTCGTACTCCTTGAGCCGTCCCCGTTCGACCTCCTTGATCTGGCGGAGCAGCGCGACGTCAATCCCGGCCTCATCCACGATGTAGCCGGAAGAATCGGAGCACGCCACGACGGTGGCGCCAAGGGACTGGGCCTTGGCAACCGCGTTGATGGCCACGTTGCCGGAGCCGGAGACCACCACGCGCTGTCCGTCGAAGGAGAGGCCGCGGGTCTTGAGCATCTCCTCGGCAAAGATCACGGTCCCGTAGCCGGTGGCTTCGGGGCGCACCAGCGAGCCGCCCCAGGAGATGCCCTTGCCGGTGAGGACGCCGGATTCGTAGCGGTTGGTGATCCGCTTGTACTGTCCGAAGAGGTAGCCGATTTCGCGGCCGCCGACGCCGATATCCCCGGCCGGGACGTCCGTGTACTCGCCGATGTGGCGGTACAGCTCGGTCATGAAGGACTGGCAGAAGCGCATGACCTCGGCGTCGGAGCGTCCGCGCGGATCAAAGTCGGACCCGCCCTTGCCGCCGCCGATCGGCATGCCGGTCAGCGCGTTCTTGAAGATCTGCTCGAAGCCGAGGAACTTCACGATGCCCAGGTTCACCGAGGGGTGGAACCGCAGCCCGCCCTTGAAAGGTCCCAGGGCCGAATTGAACTCCACCCGGAAGCCGCGGTTGATCTGGAAGCGGCCGGCGTCGTCGACCCACGGGACCCGGAAGATGATCTGCCGCTCGGGCTCGCAGAGCCGCTCAAGGACGGCGCCTTCAAGGAACTCCGGGTGCCGGTCATGCACCGGGCCGAGGCTTTCGAAGACCTCGGTGACCGCCTGGTGAAACTCCCCTTCGCCGGGATTCCGTGCCAGCACCGTGTCCCGGATGGCTTCAAGCCGTGCGTCCATTGCAACTCCCTAAACTTCAGCGCCCCTCATCGGGCGCGACAAAACAAGCCTTTCCATGGTTGCACCGCGCCGGAAGCGATATCCATTCGGGCATCGCTAATTGCCCCGTGTGACAGGAACGCCGGTGGCAGGGGACGGGAACGGGCAGGGCTACTTCCTGCGACCGAACTTCGGCAGGTTGGCCAGGAGATCGGCGGCCTTGGTGGCAGCCCGGCCGACGGTACGGCCAATCTGCTGCGGCATTTTGTCCTCCCCTGCCGTGCCGACCGGGAGAACGACGGCGGGACTCAGGGGGCTGCCCGCGGCCCGTCCGGCGAGCGCCGCGGCGGGCTGTGACACCTGGGCGGGCGCGGCGGTGGCGGCCTCGGCCAGGGTGTCCGGAACGGTCTGGAGCCGGTGGTCCGGCGTCCGCACCGATGACAGGTCCGGTGCCAGTTCCGCTGCCGGTGCCGGTGCGGCAGCGCCGACGTCGAACGTCTCCAGCCAGCTGGCGATCCCGGCCAGCGGCTTGGGGTTGAGCGTGTAGTAGCGCTTCTGGCCCTGGGCGCGCATGCTCACCAGGTCCGCCTCGCGGAGTACTTTGAGATGCTTGGAAATGGTGGGCTGGCTGGCCTCGAGCTCCTGGACCAGCTCCCCCACTGCTTTGTCCCCCTTGCGGAGGGATACCAGAATGTCACGCCGGGTTGCCTCAGCAATGACGGCAAATACGTCGTCTGTCACCATGCCCTCCACACTAGCGACATATACGCCGGATGGCATCCACCAATTGCGGCCGCTGACGGCACTCGCCGGGCATTGCCCCGCACCGGGGGCGGTGCTAGAACGGACACACCGCCTGCCCGGCAGGTGAGGCCGCAGCCCACCGACCCAGAGGAGTGGACCACCATGGGGGACTTCTTCCGGAAACAGCTGTTCAACATCATCGCTGCCGTCTTCCTGGCTTTGTTCGTGATCGTCTGGGGCAGCGTCCTGGTTCAGGTCTGGGTGTTTGTCCCGGAGGTTCCTGGCACGCCGCCCGACCTGAACGGCGCCGTCGTCTGCGCCGCCGGGGCGCTGTCCACCTCGCTGAGTTCACTGACCGCCTCCGCCCTCGGTTTCACCATCGCCGAGGTGCGCCGGGAGGAGCAAAGCGGGGAGGGCTCAGGCAAGGCCCAGGCCGGTGTCTTCGATGCCGGCGGGATCAGCACCATGCTGTCCGGCCGGGTCATCACGGCGTTGATGGTGTACCTCGCGATCGGGCTGCTGGTGCTGGGCGTGTGGCTGGTTAAGGGCACCGCCTCCAGCGACCTGATCGGGGCGTTCTCACTGTCGCTGCTGGGCTGGATCATCGGCGCCGCCGGGGTGGTGTTCCAGACCGAGAAGCCCAGCCCGCAGCCGTCCGCGGGTTAGCCGCGGGTTAGCCGGGGCAGCCGGCTAGTCGAACCAGGGGTCCAGCCCGTAGAGCGGGAAGACTTCCTTGCGGGTGGCCATGACGGTCCGGTCCACTTCGTCGTTCGGATCGAAGCCGACTTCCCAGGAGCGCCACCAGAGATCGACGTCGTCGCCCATCATTTCCGGTGCGGCCACCCCGTATTTGGACCCGTATTTGTCCTTCACGTAGCTGCGCCAGTCTTCCGGCACGGGCGTGCGGAGCGGGACGGGGCGTCCGGCGGCGATGGCGATCAGGTGGCTCCACGACCTTGGCACGACGGTGACGACGTTGTAGCCCCCGCCGCCGGTGGAGATCCAGCGGTTGTCGCAGTAGCGGGCCGCGAGGTTGCCGATGGCGGTGGCAGCCTCACGCTGGCCGTCGACGCTGATGTTGAGGTGCGTGAGCGGATCCAGCCGGTGGGAGTCGCAGCCGTGCTGGCTCACGATGACCTCGGGCTCGAAGGCCCCGACAAGCTGCGGCACGACGGCGTGGAAGGCGCGGAGCCAGCCTCCGTCCCCGGTTCCGGCCGGCAGGGCTACGTTCACGGCGCTGCCCTGCGCGTTGGGGCCGCCGATCTCGTTGGCGTACCCCGTGCCGGGGAACAGGGTCAGCCCCGTTTCGTGCAGGGAAATGGTAAGAACGCGCGGATCGTCCCAGAAGATGCTCTGGGTTCCGTCGCCGTGATGGGCGTCGATGTCGATGTACACCACGCGCTGCACACCGCCGTCGAGCAACCGTTGGATGGCGAGGGCCGCGTCGTTGTAGATACAGAATCCGCTGGCGCGTTCACGGGCCGCATGGTGCATGCCCCCGCCGAAGTTCACGGCCCGGACGGCACTGCCGTCCAGGATGGCGGCGGCGGCCAGGAGGGAGCCGCCGGCCAGACGGGCGCTGGCCTCGTGCATGCCGGCGAACGCGGGGTCGTCCTCGGTACCGAGGCCGCGTTCCAGGTCCGGGGACCCGGGATCCGCGCTCACGCGCCGCACAGCGGCGACGAAGTCCGGGCTGTGGACCGTGCACAGTTCCGCGTCACTGGCCACGTCCGGGGCCGAGACCGTGACATGGTCGAGGTCCAGCAGGCCGAGGCTTCCGGCCAGCCTGGCGGTGAGTTCCATCCGCTCCGGGGCCATCGGGTGGCCGTGGCCAAAGTTGTAGGCGGTCATGGCAGGGTCCCACACCACCGTCGTCGGCAGTGCGGCCTGTGTGAGCCCCGGCAGGTATGTCATCAATCACAGGCTACCGGAGGGTGGGAGCCCGCTCCCCAGTCATTGCACGGGGTTTAGTGGTTTACTACTGAGGGAAACAGTTTCTAGCAAGGAAATGTCACACATGACGCAGAGCCAGTCGAGGTCCAAGAGCCCGGCCAACTGGCACCCCGGCATTCCGGAGCGGGAAGGCCTGTGGATCTTCACACGCCTTCGCGACTTCATCGACAACATCGCCAACACCTCCCCCGCCCGGCTGGCACTGACCGCGTTCGGCATGGTGATCCTGGTGTTCACCGCCCTGTTGTCCCTGCCGGTGTCTTCCGCCACGGGTGATGTCACCCCGCTGCACCAGGCCATGTTCACCGCGGTGTCGGCGGTCTGCGTCACGGGCCTGACCGTGGTGTCCACGGCGGTGCACTGGTCCTTCTTCGGCCAGCTCGTCATCCTGATCGGCATCTTCGTGGGCGGCCTGGGCACCCTGACCCTAGCCTCGCTGCTGGCCCTCATGGTGAGCAAGAAGCTGGGTGTCCGCGGCAAGCTGATCGCCCAGGAGGCCATGAACGCCGGCCGCCTCGGCGAGGTGGGCACCCTGCTGCGGATCGTCATCGTGACGTCCGTGGTGATCGAGGCGGCGCTGGCGCTGGCGCTGATCCCGCGGTTCCTGATGCTGGGCGAAAGTTTCGGCCAGTCCGTGTGGCACGGGGTGTTCTACGCGATTTCTTCGTTCAACAATGCCGGTTTCACTCCGCACTCGGACGGCATCGTCCCCTACGAAACCGATTTGTGGATCCTCGTCCCGCTGATGGTGGGCGTTTTCCTCGGCAGCCTCGGGTTCCCGGTGGTCATGGTGCTGCAGCAGAACGGTTTGAACTGGAAGAAGTGGAACCTCCACACCAAGCTGACCATCCAGGTCTCGCTGATCCTGCTGGTCGGCGGGACCGTGCTGTGGGGGCTGATGGAATGGGAGAACCTGCGGACCATCGGCGGCATGAACACCGCGGACAAGGTCATTCATTCGCTCTTCGCGTCCGTGATGACCCGGTCCGGCGGTTTCAACCTGGTGGACCAGAACCAGATGGAATCCACCACCATGCTGCTCACCGACGCCCTGATGTTCGCCGGCGGCGGTTCGGCGTCGACGGCGGGCGGCATCAAGGTGACCACCATCGCGGTGATGTTCCTGGCGATCGCGGCAGAGGCCCGCGGCGACTCCGATGTGAAGGTCTATGGCCGCACCATCCCTGAGGGCACCATGCGGGTGGCCATCTCGGTCATCGTCGCCGGCGCCACCCTCGTCGCCGTGTCGGCCATGCTGCTGCTCCACATCAGCGGGGCGTCCCTGGACCGGGTGCTTTTTGAAACCATTTCCGCCTTCGCCACGGTGGGCCTCAGCACGAACCTGAGTGCCGAACTGCCGCCGTCGGGCGTTTACGTCCTTACCGCCTTAATGTTCGCCGGGCGCGTCGGCACCGTCACGCTCGCCGCCGCCCTGGCCCTGCGCCAGCGCAGCCAGCTGTACCACTACCCGGAAGAGAGACCGATCATTGGCTAGTTCCTCAGGCGCCGTCAACCGCCCCGCCCACAACGCCCCCGTGCTGGTGATCGGGCTGGGCCGCTTCGGCGCATCCACGGCTGAACAGCTCGTCAAGCAGGGCCGCGAGGTGCTCGCCATCGAACGCGACCGGAACCTGGTCCAGAAGTGGTCCAGCACCCTGACCCACGTGGTCGAGGCCGACGCCACCAACATCGATGCCCTCCGCCAGCTCGGCGCCCAGGAGTTCAGCTCCGCCGTCGTCGGTGTGGGCACCTCGATCGAATCCTCGGTGCTGATCACCGTGAATCTCGTGGACCTTGGCATCGAGCATCTTTGGGTCAAGGCGATCACGCCCTCGCACGGCAAAATCCTGACCCGGATCGGTGCCAACCACGTGATCTACCCGGAGGCCGACGCCGGCGTCCGCGCCGCGCACCTGGTCTCCGGCCGCATGCTGGATTTCATTGAGTTCGACGACGATTTCGCGATCGTGAAGATGTATCCGCCGCGCGAAACTGTGGGCTTCACCCTGGACGAGTCCAAGGTCCGGTCCAAGTACGGGGTCACGATCGTGGGCGTCAAGTCCCCGGGCGAGGACTTCACCTACGCCCGGCCGGAGACGAAGGTTTCGTCACGGGACATGCTCATCGTTTCCGGACACGTGGACCTGCTGGAGAGGTTCGCCGCCCGTCCGTAACGGTGTGGCGCCCCGGGGGTGGCCGTCGCCACGGGGGTGGCCGTCGCCACGGGGTGGACGCGGCGATGGCCTGGGCCCTTAGCTTAGTTACCGCACTGTCAGGGGCCGGCGGTCTTCGCAGCCTTGGCCGCGGCCTTGGCGGCCTGCTTGCTGGCCCGCACCTTGCCCAGCGACGCCGGATCCACAATGTCTGCCACGGACAGGAAGGCGTCCTGTTGGCCATAGTGCCCGGCGGCCTCGCGCCAGCCCTCGGCCTGGAGGCCACACTGCTTTCCCAGGAGCGCCAGGAAGATCTTTGCCTTTTGCTCGCCGAATCCCGGCAACGCCTTGAGCCGGTGCAGCACCTCCCGCCCGTCGGGGTTACCCTGCGTCCAGATGGCAGCAGCGTCCCCGTTCCAGTCGCTGTGCACCGTCTCGGCAAGGGCTTGGACGCGGCCGGCCATTGATCCGGGGAACCGGTGGACGGCCGGGCGTTCTTTGAACATCTCGACGAACGCCTGCGGATCGTATTCGGCGATCGCGGCGGGGGCCATGGACCCGATCCGCATCCGGATCTTTTCGGGACCGGCAAAGGCCGACTCCATGGTCACCTGCTGGTCAAGCAGCATGCCGGTGAGCAGGGCAAACGCGTCCTCGCTGAGTAGTTTGTCCGCCGCGGGATCCCCTGTGATGTGCAGTTCCATGGGTCCTATCCTGCCACCAGGTCAGGCCCGCGTCATGGGTTGCGGTCATGGGGTGCGGTCATGGGGTGCGCCCGCTTTGCTGCTAGGCGAGCTGCTGGGTGATCTCCGCTGCCCGGGCGGCGGCGGCGCGGGCGCCGTCGGCAATGATCGCGGGCAGGCCGCGCTCGTCGAAAGTGGCGACGGCGCGTTCGGTGGTGCCGTTGGGGCTCGTGACGGCTTTGCGCAGCGCTGTCGGATCCGCACCCGGTTCCGCCAGCATGAGGCCAGCCCCGGCGACGGTTTCGCGCGCAATCAGCAGCGACAGTTCCCGGTCGAGTCCCAGTTCGACGCCGGCGTCCGCCATGGCCTCGGCCAGGTAGAACGCGTACGCCGGGCCTGAGCCGCTGATCGCGGACAGCGCGTCCACCTGGGACTCGGGGATTTCGACGACGGTGCCCGCCGCAGCCAGGACGTCTTTGGCCAGCTGGAGCTGCGCCGCGGAGCAATGCGTGCCCGGCGACACGGACACGACGCCGCGGCCCAGCTTCGCCGGGGTGTTCGGCATGGTCCGGATCACGGGCTGGCCGGCCGGCAGGGCGGCTTCCAGCTGCTCCAGCGACACGGCGGCTGCGACGCTGATGACGATCGCGTCCGGGGCCAGCGAATCGCCGATCTCACGGGCCAGATCCGCTATGCCCACGGGCTTGACGCCCAGGATCACGACGGCCGCACCGGTGGTGGCCTGCTTGTTGTTCTCCGGCTCTTCCTCGCCGGCGATGGCCGTGATGCCATGATGCCGTTTGGCGAGTTCGTCGGCCCGCTCGGCGCGGCGGACGGTGGCGACGATGTCCGCGGGGTCGGCGCCGCCCGCGATCAGTCCGCCCATGATGGCCTCGTTCATTGATCCACAGCCCAGGAAGGCGATTCGGTTGCTCATGCCCCCATCATTGCAGTCCGGCCCGATTCACAGCCAGCTCCCATCCTCGAGTCAGCATCTTCACAAACTCCGTGGTTAGCGTAGTAGTTACCTCATTGAGGGTGCGAGTGATGCGGCAGACATGCGGATGTCTGCCCGGCACCGGTGGTCTGCAGCGGGTTTCCCCCATTTCCCCGCAGCGGACGGCCGGTGCCTTCGTCGTTAAGCGGCCGTGCCCGGCCCGAGGGCCCGCAGGCGGGCTTCCAGGAACTTCCGGTCCGCATTGTTTTGGACCAGCTCCAGCGCGGAGCGGTACGCTGCGGCGGCCCCGGCCCGGCGGCCCAGCGCTGTCCTCCTTGACGATTCGGCAGGCTCTCTGCCGGCCTCTCACCTTCTAGACGAACAGCGGGTGTCCGGATCGACACGTCATTCCGGCAACCCGGTATCCGCGGCCTCTCACCGGGCGTCGGTTGGCGCGGCCTGCGTAGCGTCCGCCTCGTCCCCGTCGGGCGACTGCAGCACAGCGGGATGGCCGGTCCCGGTCACGTGGGGCGCAGGTTCCAGGGGCCCCTCGAAGACCAACTGGTCCAGCCGGCGGAGGATCAGCCCTTCGCGGAGCGCCCAGGGGCAGATCTCCATACTGGGGAACTCGAACAATTCCAGTGCGGCTTCCGCCACGAGTGCGCCGGCCAGCAGCTGGGGGGCGCGGGCTTCGGAGACCCCCGGCAGGTTGAGCCGGTCCTCCACCTCCATGGCCGAGATGCGCTGCGCCCAGAGGCCCAGGTCCGTGGCGAACAGCTCCCTTTTGACGTAGGGGCCGGCGGCGCTGGGCGCCGCCCCTGCGATGCGTGCCAGCGAGCGGAAGGTCTTGGAGGTGCCGGCCACGTGGTTCGCCTTGCCCAGCTTCCCAAACTCCCGCGCCACCGGTTTGAGCGTGGTCCGGATGTAGCGGCGGAGTTCCTTGACACTCTTGGCCGAGGGCGGATCCTCCTGGAGCCAGTCACGGGTGAGCCGGCTCGCCCCGAGCGGGACGGACGTTGCCAGTTCGGGGAGTTCGTCCTCCCCGTAGGCCATTTCGAAGGAGCCGCCGCCGATGTCCAGGTTCAGGATGGGGCCGGCGCCCCACCCGTACCAGCGGCGGACGGCGAAGAACGTCATTGAGGCTTCTTCGCTGCCGGTCAGTTCCTGGAGCGTCACGGTGGTCTCATGCTTGACCCGGGCCAGCACGGCAGGACCGTTGGTGGCCTCGCGGATCGCGGAGGTACAAAACGCCAGCAGGTCCTCGGCTTTGTGCTTGGCCGCGAATTCCCACGCCTCGAGAACGAACTCGATCAGCTCGTGCTGGCCGGCGTCGTTGATGCTTCCGTCGCTCTCGAGGAACTGCACCAGGGACAGCGGACGTTTGTGCGAGGCGAAAGGCACAGGGCGCGCACCCGGATGGGCGTCCACGAGCAAGAGGTGGACGGTATTTGAGCCAATATCGAGGACGCCAAGACGCATAGTGCCATTATTCCCCCGGGAACGCGGCCCGCCTAACGGGCCGGCCGCGTCCGGAGCACCAGGTTAGGGCTCGTTAGGCCTGGCCGTCCTGGGCCGAGTCATCATCCGCTTCCTCGGCGGGCTTGAAGTCGCGGCGGATGTTCGCCACGCCTTCCGGATCGATCTCGAAGCCGAAGGCGGCACCGGGATTGATGACCATGCCGAGATCGTCGCCGAGGTTGCCGAGGATCGCGGCGCCCTGGGTGCCGAGCACGTTAGGCGCGGCTTCCAGGTACTGCTCGGCGACGCGGCTCGGGTGGGAGAACACGGCCAGGACAGGATTCCCGGAGGAGTTGGCCAGCACCAGCGGCTCGACCTGGGAATCGGCTCCCTCGAGTGCATCGGAGCTGACGATGTAGACCTCGTTGTTGAGGAACGCGAGGATGACGTCAACGGGGTTGGCGTCCGGCTGCTCCCCCACGGCAAGCTTCTCTTCGAGGTCGTTCAGCGGCTGGAGGTCCAAGTGAGCGGGCTGTTCAGTCATGCCTCTACTCGATCACGTTGCGCCTTGGTCCGCAAACGCGAAATCGCCGGAAACCTGCGAAGTCGCCGGAGCTTCCGGCGAACCCGCACGTTTCCGGCGACTTCGGTGTTGCAGTCCTACTTCTTCGCGGGGGCCTTCTTGCGGGCCGGGGCCTTGCGCGCCGTCGTCGTGCGCTTGACCGGCCCCTTGGCGCGCTTCTCGGCGAGGAGTTCGACGGCCTGTTCCCGGGTGAGCTCCTCCAGCGCGGTGGAGCGCGGCACGGTGATGTTGGTGACACCGTCGGTGATGTACGGGCCGAACCGGCCTTCCTTCACCACGATGTTCTTCTCCGAGACCGGATCCGGGCCGAACTCCGCCAGCGGCGGGACGGCGGCGCGGGCGCCGCGCTGCTTCGGCTGGGAGTAGATCTCCAGCGCCTGCTCGAGGGTGATCGTGAAGATTTCCTCTTCCGAGCCGATGGACCGGGAGTCGGTGCCCTTCTTCAGGTACGGGCCAAAGCGGCCGTTCTGCACCGTGATCGGGTTGCCCTCGGCGTCCTGGCCGAGCACCCGGGGCAGGCTCATGAGCTGCAGGGCCTCGTCCAGGGTGATGGTGTCCACGCCCATGGACGCGAACAGCGACCCGGTGCGGGGCTTCGCCTTCACGGGCTTCTTCGGCGGCTTGGGCTTGCCGTTCTTGTAGTACTCCACCGGCTGGTTGGCCAGCTGTTCCTCGGTCATTTCCGGGATGATCTCGGTGACGTAGGCGCCGTAGCGGCCGTTTTTGGCGACGATCGTGTGTCCGGTGTGCGGGTCCGCGCCGAGCACGCGCTCTTCGGGGGCGGCGGTTTCCATCAGCTCAACCGCTTTGGCCGCGGTGAGCTCGTCCGGGGCCAGGTCCTCGGGGACGTTGGCGCGGGCGGCCTCCACCACTTCGCCGGTCTTCGGATCGACGGTCGGGACGGAGCTTTCGAGGTACGGCCCGAACTTCCCGACCCGCAGCGTGATGCCGTCAGTGATCGGAATGGAGTTAATTTCGCGGGCATCGATCTCGCCGAGATTGTTGACGATGCTCAGCAGGCCCGGCTCGGAATCCTCGCCGAAGTAGAAGTGCTTGAGCCAGGCGGGTCCGGCCGCCTGGCCGTTGGCGATCTTGTCCAGGTCCGCTTCCATGTCGGCCGTGAACTCGTAGTCCACGTAGTCGTGGAAGTGCTGTTCCAGCAGCCGGATCACGGAGAACGCGATCCAGCTCGGGACCAGCGCCGAACCCTGCTTCCGGACGTAGCCCCGGTCCTGGATGGTGGAGATGGTGGAGGCGTAGGTGGACGGGCGTCCGATGCCCTTCTTTTCCAGCTCCGCGGTCAGCGACGCTTCGGTGAAGCGCGGCGGCGGGGAGGTCTCGTGTCCGACGGCGACAATCTCCGAGGCGGTCAGCGCGTCGTCCTTGGCCACGTTCGGCAGCCGGCGTGCTTCCTCGGAGTCGTCGTCGCCGCGGCTTTCGTCCTTGCCTTCTTCGTAGGCGGCGAGGAAGCCGGGGAAGGTGATGACGGTGCCGGAGGCCGAGAATTCGGCGTCGCGGCCGTCTTCAGCGACAGCGCCGAGGCGGATGGTGGCGGTGGAGCCCTTGGCATCGGCCATCTGCGAGGCGACCGTGCGCTTCCAGATCAGCTCGTAGAGGCGGAACTCGTCGCCGGAGAGCTGCTTGGCCACCTGGGCCGGCGTGCGGAAGGAGTCACCGGCGGGACGGATGGCCTCGTGGGCCTCCTGCGCGTTGGCCGCCTTGCCGCTGTAGACGCGCGGGGACGCGGGGACGTATTCCGGGCCGTACAGCTCGGAGGCCTGGCGCCGCGCGGCCGTGATGGCCTCGTTGCTCAGCGCGGAGGAGTCCGTACGCATATAGGTGATGTAGCCGTTTTCGTACAGCCGCTGGGCCACCTGCATGGTGCTCTTCGAGGAGAACCGCAGCTTGCGGCCTGCCTCCTGCTGCAGCGTTGAAGTGGTGAACGGTGCGGCGGGGCGGCGGGTGTACGGCTTGGTGTCGACGGAGCGGACGCGGAATTCGGCGTCCTGCAGCCCGGCGGCAAGCGAGGTGGCGAGTTCCTCGTTGAGGTGCACGACGTTGCGGGAGGTCAGCTCGCCGTTGTCGTTGAAGTCGCGGCCGCTGGCAACCTTGGCGCCGTCGACCATGGCCAGCTTCGCTTTGAAGGAACCGGACCCGGCGCCGAACTGGCCCGTCAGGTCCCAGTAGGAGGCCGCTTTGAAGGCCATCCGCTCACGCTCGCGGTCCACCACCATGCGGGTCACAACGGACTGCACGCGGCCGGCCGAGAGGCCGCGGGCCACCTTGCGCCACAGCACCGGGGAGATCTCATAGCCGTACAGGCGGTCCAGCACCCGGCGCGTTTCCTGCGCGTCCACCAGGTCCTGGTCCACGTCGCGGAGGTTGTCCATGGCGCGGTGGATGGCTTCCTTGGTGATTTCACCGAAGGTCATCCGGTAGACCGGCACCTTGGGCTTGAGCACTTCCAGCAGGTGCCACGCGATGGCCTCGCCCTCGCGGTCCCCATCGGTTGCGAGATAGACAGCGTCAGCGTCTTTGAGTTGGGCCTTGAGCTCGGCGACCTTTTTCTTCTTGTCCGGGGACACCACGTAGTACGGCTTGAAGTCGTTATCAATGTCGACGGCGAACTTGCCCACCGAGGTTTTCTTGAGTTCCGCCGGCAGTTCTGAAGGCTGCGGGAGGTCGCGGATGTGACCAATGGAGGCCTCAACGATGAAGCCCTCGCCGAGGTACTTGGCGATGGTCTTGCTCTTGGCGGGAGACTCCACAATCACGAGTTTCTTACCGGTTTTGGCCTTGCTTGGCACGGTGCTCCTACAGAAAAAGGTTTCTCGGGCAGATGCGCCCATACCCGCCTAGTTCACCATATTTTGCCGATTCCCGCGCATCCCGCCTGTAATCGCGGGCCGCCGGACACGACTTCCGGACGTCATGAACCCGGGAGGTTCCACCCCTTTTCAACCCGCGGCCGGTGCGGGCACCGCGGCCGGGATTCCCTCAGGCGTCGGGTCCGGGAGCGGCGCCGGAAGGGTTCGCTGGAGCCTTTCCGCGGTCATCCGGGATCATCGACCACATGGTGGCCATACGCTCCGCACCTTCGGGGACGTGGTCCGGGTCCTCCAGTTCATAGTCCCGCAGCAGGTCAAAGAGCCGGTTGTTCAGCTCGGCCCGCTGTTCCGGGGTCAGATAGAGCAGACTGCTGGCCAGCACCACAGAGGAGGGCCCGTCCGTGGATTCGCCGCGCCGGCGCTGCTCGTTCCGGGTCTTGGCGTAGGCGTTGACGCGCCGGCGGTAGGCGTCCAGCTCAAGGTCCAGCACGGCGAACTCGGGGCTTGCCACGCCTCCGGCCGAGTTGATGGTGAAGTCGGTGCCCGCGGCTTTCCAGCGGCGCTCCCGGGCGTCTCCGGCTGTGGCGGCCGGCACCACGATGCCCCACTTCTGCAGCGCGCGCAGGTGATAGCTCATGGCGCTCGGTGTGAGGCCGGTCTGCGCGGCGAGCTCGGTGGCCGTCCGGCTCACCTGGGTTGAATACAGTTCGGAGATGACCTCCAGCCGGGCAGCATGGGCCAGCGCCCGGATCGCCTTCGGGTCGGTGATCTCCACTTTCTTTTCCGGGCGCTGCCGGCGCTTCGTGGCCAGAGGGACCGGCGGCTCCGCCATGGGGGTTTCTGCATTCACATCACCAGTCTACCGAGCGCCGCCAAACTATGAAAGAAATGCTTGACACTAGGTTCCGGGCGGGAGTACCTTGCAGTTATGAAACAGACACTTCATAAATTGCCTGGCACCGCGGAGACCGGTCAGCCGCTCTGGCGCAACCGCGACTTCGTGCTTGCCGGCGGTGCACGCTTCATCGCCACGGCCGGCATGGGCGCCGTCATCGTCAGCGTTATGCTGCACCTGCAGAACCTCGCTGCCGGTGGCCAAACCGCCGTGGCCGGGCCCTGGCTCGTCGCGGCCTATCTGCTCTGCTCGGCGCTCCCGCTGGTGCTGCTGGCACCGTGGGCCGGCCGGCTGGCCGACACCCGGGATTCGCGGACGCTCGCGACGGCGTCGTCCGTGGTCAGCGCCGCGGCCGTCGCGGGCATGGGGCTGGGGATGCAGTATCTGGAGAACTACCTTCCGGTGCTGTTCGCCATGACCTTCCTCCTCGACACCGCCCAGGCGGTGGCCGGGCCCACCTGGCAGGCCCTGCTGCCCCGGATCGTGGGCGAGGAACGCACCCCTCGCGCACTGGGCACCATGCAGGCAACCATCATGATCGCCGGCATGGTGGGACCGGCTGCAGGCGGGCTCCTCAGCGGCTGGGGCGGATCCGGCCTGGTGTTTGCCGTTGCCAGCGCCTGCTACCTGGCGATGGCCCTGGGCGCCCTGCTGATCCAGACCCGCCGCGGCACCGCCGCCGAGCGGGTCGGCAAGGACAAGCCCGCCCTGCTGGACGGCCTGCGCCTGATCCGCCGCGACGGCCTGGTCTGGGCCCTGGTCCTCGGCGCATTGTTCTTTATCACCGTCGGCGAGGCGACCAACGTCCTTGAGGTGTTCCTGGCCCGCGACGAGCTCGGCGCCTCCGAAACGCAGTACGGGCTGCTGGCCGCGTCATTCGGCCTCGGGATGGCCTCCGGCGCCGCGCTTGCCAGCCGGATCAAGACCCCGCCGACCCGCCTGCGCGCGCTGCTGGCCTCCATGGCCCTGACCTCGGCCTTCCTGGGAATCATGGCCCTGGTGCCGAGCGTGGAGCTGTTGTTCGTGGCCTACACGGCAATGGGGGCCGCCTGCGGGGTGCTGAACGCTTGCTTCGGGGCGATTGCGATCCTGCGGATCCCGGAAAGCGGACGCGGGCAGGCCATGGCGATCATCGGCGGCATGACCCGGGCCGTCTCCATCGGGGCGCTCGCGTTGGGCGGGCTGCTCGGCGCCCTGCTTCCCATCCGGGTGAGCTTCCTGGTTGCCGGCGTGGGCGGGGTCCTGGTGGCTCTGGCCGTGACCGTCTATGTCCTGCCGCGCTACGGCAGCGACCGCACCGCAGAACCTGCAGGCGACGACGGCGACACGGCCGCGGCGGCCGGGGAAGCCGCACCGGCTGTGTCAGGCAGGCAGCAGGAAGCCGTCGCCCACCAGGTTGCCCACCTCGGTGAGGAGACCGGCGCGGAAGGCCTCCCCGTCCCAGTCCTCGCCCCCGCCCAGGAGCGCCTCGAGGGCGCCGATGATCTGCCCGACGGACAGGTCGCCGTCGCACGCTGAAACAAAACCTGCCAGTTCGGTGCTCAGCAGGTTGGTGCGGCGCAGGCCGGCACCCTGGCGGAGCAGGATGACGCCGGGGTGTTCCGCTCCGGGGCGCTGGTGCCGCTCCTCGGTGACGTCCCCGGCCACGAGCAGGTGCGCCGCCGCCAGATCGTGGGCGGCCAGCCAGTCGGCGCGTTCCACGGCGGCGCCGAGGTGCGGGCCGACGGGCTGCTCGACCGGATAGGTGATTTCCTCGAAGCGCCTAAGGACCGGGGAGCCCTCGGCGGGCCGCCGCAGCCAGATCATCCCGAAGCCGATCGCCTCGACGTTGCGGGAGGCGAAATCGTCCAGGTAGGCGGCGTAGGAGTCCTGGTAGAGCCGCCGGTCGCGCGCCTCGGAGGCGTCCTGCAGCCACGTCTCGGCGTACTGTTCCGGGCTGACCTGCTCGCGCTGGATGAACCAGACGTCCGCGTCCGGGCTGGCCCAGCTTTGCGGCCGCCCAGCCCAGGCAGCGCCCGCCGGGATCTCCCAGTTGCCCAAAAGCTGGGCTGTTCCGCCCGGGGCGAGGACCGAGGGAAGGGCCCGGACCAGCGAGGCGACGATGTCATCGCCCGGCAGGCCGCCGTCGCGGTACGTGAACTGGTCCGCGGCGGCCTCCCCCAGGCTGCGCGGTGTGATCACAAAGGGCGGGTTGGAGACCACCAGCTCGAACTCCTCGCCCGCCACCGGATCGAGCAGCGAGCCCTTGCGCAGGCTGACCCGGGCTTCCAGATCGGCGGGGTCCAGGTGCAGCTGGCCCGCGTTGAGCAACAGGTTGAAGCGGGTGAACGCGAGGGCGCGGTCGGAGATGTCGGTGGCGGTCACGTGCTCGGCGTGGTGCAGCAGGTGGAACGTCTGGATGCCGCAGCCGGTGCCGAGGTCCAGGGCGCGGGCCACGTGCCGGCGGGCGGTGACCTGCACCAGGGTGGTGGATGCCTGCCCGATCCCGAGCACGTGGTCGTGGCGCAGCACGCCCGGGCGCTGGTGGGCGGCCAGATCGCTGGCCACCCAGAGCTCGGCCCCGCCGCCGCCGTCATCATTTTTCTCCCAGCCGTACGGGCGAAGATCCACTTTCGCCTGGACCAGGCCCTCCGTCGCCGGCTCCACGAGCCCCAGGTCCAGCAGGCCCGCCGTGCGGACGCCGGGCAGGGCGGCGTCGAGGATGGAGGCCTGCTGCGGTTCGGCCAGCAGCCAGAGGCGGACGACGGCGGCGAGCGCCGCCGCCGTCGTCTCCCTTTGGAGCGCCGCCTCGGTGGCGATCAACGCCGGGACGAGCTGGTCGCGGGCCAGGGCGCTGTGCGCTGCCGGGCCGAGGAGTCCGGCGACGCCGTCAACGGTATAGGCGATGCCGCGCAGGTCCGTGGCCAGGGAATCGAGCAGGCCGGGGAGGTCGCTGCGGGGCGCGTCGGGAGTGTTGCCGGCGGTGAAATGCGTGGAGGGAGTCACCGGACAAGTTTAGTCCGGCCCCCGAGGCCTGCGACCCGGCGGCCGGCCTCAGAGGTGCTCGGCCGCGTAGATCCGCAGGGCGTCGCGGACGAAGGCTGCCCCGGCCTCGCCGCCGTAGTTCGCGGCGAAACGCGGATCGGCAACATACATCTCGCCGAGCCCGGCGACGTAGCCCTTCACATCGCCGCCTGGGTCCGAGGCCGGTGTGCCGGGAATGCCGGCGAGCCACTCAACGTGCCGCCGGGCCAGCTCCTGGGCCTCCGCGCTGTCCGGCGCGGCCCCCGACTCGGCGGCCGCGATCCAGTCCCTGCCCAGCTGCCGGGAGCGCTGCTTCCAGGCCTCCTTCTCGGCCGGGCCCATCCCGCGCCACCAGGAGTCGCTGTTGGCATACGCTTCCTTGCCCCAGCGCTGCTCCACCTCGTCCTTGTACTGGGTGTGGTCGAAGCCGTCGAACATTTTGTCCGCCATGATCTCCCCTCCTTCATTCAGTGCTTGAATCGTCTGCCGGACCGACGCAATCTGTCGTGCCAGCCGGTCCTGTTCCTGCCGCAGCCAGTCGAGGTGGCGGCCGAGTGCCTTTGCGGCCTCGGGCTCGTGGTCGAGGACCTCCGCGATGGCCGGCAGCCCCAGCCCGAGGTCCCGCAGGAGCAGGATCCGCTGCAGCCGCACGAGCGATGCCTGGTCGTAGAACCGGTAGCCGTTGTCTCCGGTCCGGCTCGGTTTGAGCAGCCCGATGTCGTCATAGTGACGCAGTGTCCGGCTCGTGGTCCCCGCGGTCCTGGCGATCTGTTGCACTGACCATTCCATCCGGCACCTCCTCTCGCTCCGGGCCGCCCCTTTTCCGGGCCCGTCATCCGATGCTAGATCTTGACGCTACGTCAAGGTCAAGGGGCGCCGTCGGCAGGTCAGCCGAGACTCCGGCGGTCTGCAGTAGCATGGCGGTATGCACACGCAGCAGCGATTTATCAGCCCTCGGCCGCTTTCCGGCCGCACGGGCTTCTTGTCGCGCGCATAACTGCAGTCGCCGGGGTCCGTCCGGTGCAGCGGCTGAGGGTGAAGCTTCCCCTTCCCGCACACAACACCAAGGACCCCTCATGAAGACTTATCTGACCCCAGCCGAGCTACAATCAGCCCTGGCGCTCCGCGATCTGTCAGACCCCGCCCAGGGCCCCCACGCGATGTCACTGCTGCTGGCAGACGTCACAACGGCGCTGGAACGCCTCTGGAGTATCGGGGTGGAAACCCACCGGCTCAGTCCCCTCGTCGCGACCGCCGACAACTACGACCGCCTGGGCTACTCCCCCGGCGACGTCACCCGCGATTCGCGCTATTCACGCCACGTCAGCCCCACAGTGATGCTGCGGAGCCACACCTCGGCAGGCGTTCCGGCCCTGCTGGACCCGCTGCGTGCGGAGCTGGGCCGCTACGACCGGCTGCACGCACTGCCCGGCCTGGTGTACCGGCGGGACTCGATCGACCGCACCCACGTGGGAGCCCCGCACCAGGTGGATCTCTGGAGGATTAAAGCGCGCGGCCTGCTCGGCCCCGCCGATCTGGAGCAGATGATGGCGGCCGTTGTGGAGGCGGTCCTTCCCGCCGCCGCGCACCCGGACGTGGAGTGGCGAGCAGCCCCCGCAACCCACAGTTACACGGACACCGGCCGGCAGCTCGACGTGCTCGTCACCCAGCCGGACGGCAGCCGGGAATGGCTGGAACTGGCCGAATGCGGCCTCGTCGCAGCGCAGGTCCTCCGCGGCTCCGGGCTGGATCCGCGCCGCTGGGCCGGCCTCGCCATGGGACTGGGGCTGGACCGTGCCCTGATGCTGCGCAAGGGCATCCGGGACATCCGGCTCCTGCGTTCGGAAAACCCCGACATCCAGGCCCAGCTGCTGGACTTGAGCCCCTACCGGCCGGTGTCGGTCATGCCGGAAGTCAGGCGCGACCTGTCCCTCGTGCTCGGTTCCGCGGCGGAGGCCGACGTCGAGCTGCTGGGAGACCGTGCGCGGACGGCCCTCGGGGCGGAGGCCGAGCTGCTGGCGGCACTGGAGATCAGATCCGTCACCCCGGCGTCGGGGCTGCCGCCCGCCGCCGTCGAACGGCTCCGGCTCGCTCCGGATCAGGTGAATGTGCTGCTGCGGCTGGTCCTGCAGCCGCTCGACCGGACGCTGACCGATAAGGACGCCAACGTCTTACGCGACCGCGTGTATCTCGCCCTGCACCGGGGCCGGGTGACCGAACTCATCGGCGGGTAGGGGCTGCCTGGTAGGCCCGGGCGGGCAAGGGGGTGGGCAGGGGCCGGGGTCGCCGGCAACAGCGGTAAGTTTGAGGAATGTTATTCCTCCCCCGCCCCCTCCGCGCCCGGACCATCCGGCACCGCGCACTTGGCGCCGCAGCGGGCGCCGCCATCGTCCTGGCCGCCGCCGCGTGCTCCCCGGCAGGTTCCATCGAGTCCGCCGACGTGCCGGCCTGGAAGGCGACAGCGCTTCCCCCGGCCGACGGCATGGTGTTCGAGGATGCGGGAAAGATCCTCAACCGGGATCCGATCGTCAAGACCGCGACCGGGATCGGGCCGGGCACCTACGTCCTGACCGTCACCTGCGACGGGGGCGGCAAGGCCTTCTTCGACGTGTCCCTCGACGGCGCCCGGCTGACCGAGGCCGGCGCGGCCTGCAACGGAAGCCGCGAGACGGCGCGCATCAAGGTTCCCGCCGCCGGCACGCTCCGCATCAGCACCTCGAGTGTTGATGCTCCCCTCATTTACGCCTACCAACTGGTGCCCGCGGCGTAGCGGCCTGGCCAAGCCACGGACAGGCGCCGCGTGACTTGCGCCCGCTGCTCCGGCCGCTAGGCTCGGTGCGCGTCTGCTACGGGGGGTACGCACCGGACGCACCGCACTGCCGTGTTGCTGGCGGCGGCCGCCGTCGCCGCCGGGCTGGCCGGGTGTGAATACGCGGACGACGTCGGCGAGCCGCCGGCCGCTTCCAGCTCTCCCAGCCGGTCGTATCCGGCCAGGGCGCCGCTGCCGACCCGGGATCCGGGACTCGTTGCCGCCGAAACCCGCAATCTGTTGGAACTCGGGACCGTCCTCGACGGCTCACCAGAGGATTTCCTGTTCGGCGGTTCGGGCCCGATCGGCGGCACCGGCAGCGGAGGACTGTCGACGTCGGGCCTGGTCAGACAGGACGGCCAGTACAAGGTCACCGCCGCCTGCATTGGTGCGCCGGATGCACACTTGTCCGTCATCCAGGGGGCCAGACAGGGCGGCACCCTCCTGGAGCTCAACCTCGACTGCGGCAGCGCGGCCGAAGCCCTGGTTGACTTGGTACCAGGGTCTGTCTCGGCCCACCTCTTCCGGTTTGGAGAGGCCGTCCCCAGGCCAGGAACCGGCGCCGTCGCGGGGATCCGGATCAGCTTTATCGGCCCCGGGCAGTAAGCGCCGGACCGTGCTGCCCGGCGGGCCGTTGGACTCTGGCGTCCGGTCACGTGGAGGGTTAGGGTCGGGCTATGCCCACTGTTCCGGTGTCGGGCGCGCCCCGGAGTCGCACGGCATCCGCCGTGGGGATCCTGCTTGTGCTGGTGCTGGCGCTGGCCGGCTGCGTTTACGAATATGACGACGGTTTCGCCGCCGGGACCGCGCCCGCCTCTGCCCCGGCGTCCCCCGATGCAGCGCTGCCGCAGGATCCCACAGTGAACCAGCCCGTCTCCGGCGCAGAACTGGACGCGTGGGTGGCGCAGGTGCTGCCCGGAACCGAGGGGCAGGTGCTCCACACCAACTTCGGCATCCTGGAAGCCGAGGAGGAACGTGAAGAGACCACCGCGAACCTGCCTGAGGGGAGCTACGCCCTGACTCTGGCCTGCCGGAGTCCGCGCCGGGTCTCGTTCAGCGTCGGCCATGACGACACCGAACTGGTGGACCTGAACCTGCGTTGCGGGACGTCACGGGTGAACGTGGTCTATCTGCCCGCAGACGTCACGCTCACCATCAAGGTGGAAGCCAAAGCGGGCGCCAACTTCGCCTACCGTGTGAGCCGGATCTGACGTTTCGCGGCTCAGCCGTCAGTCCGGGCAGCGGCCAGGCCGCGGACTGCAGGGCGCGGGCTGCAGGGTGTCAGGCCGCGCAGCCGTCCGGGCAGCGGAGCGTCTCCGGGCTGGCGGCGCAGTCCTTGCAGTAGAGCGTCAGCGTGCGGCAGGACGGGTTGGAGCAATTCTCAAATTTGCTGGTGGGCGCCGAGCAGCGGACGCATTCGCCGATGGTCTTCGCGTCCTCGCTGAATTCCAGGTGCATGCGCTTGTCGAACACGTAGAGGGAGCCCTCCCAGAGGCCCTGGTCCTTGAAGGTTTCGCCGTAGCGGACGATTCCGCCGTCGAGCTGGTAGACCTCCTTGAACCCGCGGTTGACCATCAGGCTGGACAGGACCTCGCAGCGGATTCCGCCGGTGCAGTAAGTGACCACCGGCTTGTCCTTGAGCGCGTCGTACTTGCCGGAGTCGAGTTCCTTGATGAAGTCGTGGGTGGTCGCCACGTCCGGGACGATCGCGTCCTTGAATTTGCCGATCTGGGCCTCGAAGCCGTTGCGGCCGTCGAAGAAGACGACCTCCTCGCCGGCCTCCTTCCGCGCTTCCACCAGCTGGTGGAGTTCCGCGGGCTTGAGGTGCTTCCCGCCGCCGACGACGCCGTTGGCATCGACTTTGAGCTCCCCCGGTGCGCCGAAGGACACAACCTCGTCGCGGACCTTGACGCTCAGCCGGGGGAAGTCCGCGGCCCCGCCGTCAGACCACTTCACGTCGATGCCGTGGAAGCCCTTGTATTCCCGCGTCGTTTTCACGTACTGCTTGACCGCGTTCAGTTCGCCGCCGACGGTCGCGTTGATACCGTCCTTGGAGATGATGATGCGGCCGGTGAGGCCGAGTTTTTCGCAGAGGGCACGCTGCCAGAGCCGGATGGCATCCGGGTCCGCGAGGGGGGTAAAGCCGTAAAAGAGCACAATTCTGTTCAGAGCCACGTTTTTAAGGGTACTGGGTGGGCCAAAAACAGGGCTGCCGGGTCCGGGCCCGGGACCGTCCATTCCCGGGCCGGCGCCGTGGTCCGGTCCCGGCCGCGCCCGTTCCTGCGGCGCGGCCCGGTCACAATTGCGTAAGCAGGGCCTGTTCGCGGACCCGGCCCCTGTTGCTTGTGGCGGGGCTGGAATACGCTCATCACATGAGTCTTGAGGCCATGGTTGAAGACACCACCCATCTGCTGGAAATCTGGGTCACCGGTTGGGCTGGCTGCCGGGGATATGAGACGCGCAGGGAGGGCCGGTTCCCTGCGGCGTTCAGGGCGGACACCACCCACGAATGGGAATACTTCGCCCACGACCCCTCCGATGCGGAGTTCATCGCGCTGGCCGCCACCACCGCTGAAATACCCGCCCGCATCCTCACGATCCTCACGAATGACGTGGCGCGGTATACCTTCCTTGCCCAGCAGCACGGGCTGAATGTCACGTCAGCCTCGCAGACCATGATGATCGTGGACATGGAGACACAGGACGCCGAGGATCCCTGGCTTCCGGATGATGACCTCCGGTGGGTGCCGTCCCGAACGGACGGTGTCCACCATGCCGTGGTCTATGCCGGAGACGAGGTGGCGGCGAGCGGGCGGGTGTTTGTGGTGGGCCACACCGCTATCTTCGACAAGATCGTCACGGAGCCGGGATACAAGCGCCGGGGCCTGGGAAGATTCATCATGCGGGCCCTCGCCGCCCAGGCTTTCGAGCACGACATCGAATCCGGGCTGCTGCTCGCGTCACTCGACGGGCAGAAACTGTACTCACACCTCGGCTGGACCACGGTCTGCCATGTGCTGATGCTTTCCGCCTCGGATGAGGGCACTGACCTGTCCGTGGGCTGAGGCCTTGGGCTGCGTGCGTCCTTTCGCCCCGGACGATTTGAGGCCGGGTGAAAGAATGTACGAGTGAAGCCACATGAGTCCCTGATTCCTTTGCTGGGCCGCGGCCCGGACCCGGAACAGCTCCGTCATGTGCGCACCATCCCCGCCCGCCAGGCCGTGCACGCGCCGTGGCCCGCGTGGGCGCACCCCGATCTCGTGAACGCCTACGCTTCGCTCGGCATCCATGAACCGTACTGCCACCAGATCCAGGCCGCCGACATCGCCCACTCCGGCGAGCACGTGGTGATCGCCACCGGCACCGCCTCCGGGAAATCGCTGGCCTATCAGCTGCCGGCCCTGGACGCGGTCCATCGGTCCGAGTTGCGCGTCCTCGCCGATCCGGGCAAGATCCACGACGACGGCGCCGTCACCCTCTATCTGTCCCCCACCAAAGCCCTCGCGGCGGACCAACTGGCCGCAATCCGGGCGCTGCAGCTCCCCACCGTCCGCGCCGAGACCTACGACGGCGACACCGACCCCGCGTCCCGACGCTGGATCCGGGACCATGCGAACTTCATCCTGGCCAACCCGGACATGCTGCACTTCGGGATCCTGCCCAACCATGCCTGGTGGGCCCGGTTCTTCCGCCGGCTGCGCTACGTGATCGTGGACGAGGCCCACAGCTACCGCGGCGTCTTCGGATCCCACGTGGCCAACCTGATGCGCCGGCTGCGCCGCATCTGCGCCTACTACAGCCCGGACGGGTCCGGGCCGGTGTTCATCGCCGCCTCCGCCACGGCGTCCGAACCCGGGACCTCCTTCGGCCGGCTCATCGGCGCTCCGGTGAGTGCGGTGTCCCAGGACTCCTCGCCCCATGGCGCCACCACGGTCGCGTTCTGGGAACCGGCCCTGACCGAGCTCCGCGGCGAGAACGGCGCCAAGGAGCGGCGCACGGCTGTGGCGGAAACCGCGGACCTGCTGGCCAATCTGGTGTCCTCCCGGGTGCGGACCATCGCCTTCATCAAATCCCGGCGTGGGGCCGAGACCATTGCCACCATCACCAAACGCCTCCTCGACGAGGTGGACCCCAGCCTGCCGCAGCGGGTGGCGGCCTACCGCTCGGGCTACCTGCCGGAGGAACGCCGGGCCCTGGAGAAATCGCTGCGCTCCGGTGAACTGCTGGGCGTCTCCAGCACATCGGCACTGGAACTGGGCATCGATATTTCCGGCCTTGACGCGGTGCTGGTGGCCGGCTGGCCGGGGACCCGCGCGTCGTTGTTCCAGCAGATCGGCCGGGCCGGCCGGGCCGGCCAGGACGCCATCGCCGCGTTCGTAGCGAGCGATGACCCGCTGGACACCTATCTGGTGAACCACCCCGAGGCGATCTTCGACGTCTCGGTGGAGGCCACTGTCTTCGATCCCTCCAACCCCTATGTGCTGGGTCCGCATTTGTGTGCCGCCGCCGCGGAACTGCCGCTGGGAAACGCCGAGCTGGACCTGTTCGGCGCCACGTCCGAGAAACTGCTGGACCAGCTGGTGGCCCAGGGCTACCTGCGCCGGCGCCCCGCCGGATGGTTCTGGACCCACCCGCAAAGCGCCGCGGCCATGGTGAACCTGAGGGCCGACGGCGGCGGGCCGGTGAGCATTGTGGACGCCGACACCGGGTCCCTGCTGGGGACCATGGATTCCCCGCAGACGCACTACCAGGCCCACACGGGCGCCATCTACGTCCACCAGGGCGAGAGCTACGTGGTCGAGGACCTGAACGAGGACGATCACTGCGTGGTGGTGCGCCGCGCGAATCCGGACTACTACACCACGGCCCGGGACGTGACCCAGATCGAGGTGCTCGAGACGCTGCGCACCACCCAGTGGGGGGACGTGGCCGTGCATTTCGGGGACGTGAAAGTGACAACGCAGGTGGTCTCCTTCCAGCGCAAAGCCCTGATTTCGAATGAGATCCTCGGTGAGGAACCGCTGCAGCTGGGTGCCAGGGACCTGTTCACCAAGGCCGTGTGGTTCGTCCTGGACAACCGCTCGCTGACCGGTGCGGGGCTGATCGAGGCGCAGTTCCCCGGCGCCCTGCACGCCGCGGAACACGCGGCGATCGGACTCCTGCCCCTGGTTGCCTCCAGCGACCGCTGGGATATTGGCGGGGTGTCCACGGCCATCCACGCCGACACCGGGGTGCCGACCATCTTCGTGTACGACGGCCACCCCGGCGGGGCAGGCTTCGCCGAGCGCGGCTACGACAAGGCCCGGGTCTGGCTCGCCGCCACCCGCGACGCGATCGAGGCCTGCGAATGCGAGTCCGGGTGCCCGTCCTGTGTGCAGTCGCCCAAGTGCGGCAACAAGAACAATCCCCTCGACAAGGATGCCGCCGTTACCCTCATCGATGTGCTGCTCAAGGACGCGACGGACCAGATGCACACCGGGTTGCCGGACCACGCCGGGACACCGCTGCAGGCCTAGCCGCGGCTATGGCCGGATGGTAGTCGAGGCTGTGACTCCCGGTCCGGCCACCGGCATCACCAGTGGCACGCCCGGATGTTTGGCACCGGCTCACGGCGGCGGACCGGCCCTGGCCAGGCCGGTGGCCCCGCCCAACGGCGTCTGCATATCGAGCTCAGCACGGACCTGCACTGTGCTCCCGGGTCCTTCCAGACAGCTCAGGATCCTGGCGGCATTCCGGCGGGCGACGTCCGAGGCGACGGCGCATGGCTCTCCGGGCGTGATCCCCCGGGCAGCATCGGCGGCGGCGAGGGCCGCTAAATCTGCGGCGGCCGCGGCCCGGAACGCCATCGCGGCCGACTGGGCCAGCAGCACGATCAGGAGCGCCGCCGCGATGACCAGCATCCCCAGGCCCAGCGCCAGGACGGTTCCGGCGCCGTCTTCCGGGTGCCCCGTATGCCCCGAGCGCTCCGGGCGCCTGCCCGGAGCGGCTGTGCGCGGGCGCGGCTGGCTCATGCGGCCAGGCCCTGCAACTGATGGTGCCCAGTCCGGGGAACCCTGGCCGCGGCTGAAGGGCCGGACGATTCGCCCCGGGCCCAGGCGCGGGCCGAGAGAGTCCAGGGAAGGAGCGAACCGACGGCACCGGGGACCCTGCCCGAGACGGTCACGCTGACCCACTCGCCGTCGGACGTCACGGCTGATGCCGCTGCGGTGCCCGCGAGCCGGCGGACGATCACCTCCACGGCGGCGGCATCGTCACCCCGGGCCAAGGCGCGGGCGCCGGCCCGGGCTGCTTCCTCCAGACGCAGCTGCGTGACTCCCGCCGCTGAGCCGGCCAGCAGCAGCGCCAGCAGGAGCAGGACCGCGGGCAGCGCTACCGCGAATTCGGCCGTCACGGCGCCGCGGCAGGTTCCGCCGCCCGCGCCCGGCCGTCCGCGGGCCGTCGCAACGGCCGGCGGCACTCCTGCCGCCGGCCGTTTCCTTCTCCCCGGCGGCCGTCCGGGGCTCATGGCAGGGCGAGCGCCGTGCGGATGAGGTTCAACAGAAAGCCCCGGACCTCATCGCTGCGCATGATGAAGACGAGGATGCCTGCGAACCCCACAGCCGCGAGTGTGGCGATGGCGTATTCGGCTGTTGCCATTCCTTCCTCGGAGCCAAGCAGCTTTCCCGCCCTTCGCACCATGACCGGGTGGGCAGTACTGGCTCCCGGATAGATTTCGCGGACCTCAGTGGTGTCCGGCTCGTCGTGGACCATCCGGGCGGTGCGGGTGGGCGCTAGGTGATGGGCTGGCATGAGACTTTCCTTTCGTTGGTTTCCGGCGGGATCGCCGGCACTCTTCACTCTTCCGGCCGGGTGCGCGGCCAGTAAGGGCCGCTTCCCGCCAAGTGGAAAAGATCCGTCCCGGGCACGCTGTGGGGGAATGCTCATGGCCACTCCGGTCACGCTCCGCGGCAGGTTCAGCCAGGCAGGACCAGCCAGGCAGGATCCGTCAGGGAGGGTCAGCCGCGGAGGATTAGGCAGGGAGCATCGCCAGCAGCACAGGAACCACGCCCAGGCAGACGAACGCCGGCAGGGAACACAGGCCGAGCGGCACCACGAGCTTCACCCCCAGAGCCGCGGCCCGTTTCTCCGCGGACCGGAACTGTTCGCGGCGCATGCGTGCTGCCTGGGCGTACAGGATGGCAGAGGAAGGGGCTCCCGTGACCGCGGCGAATCCCAGGGCATCGCGCAAGGCAAGAAGTTCCGGCGACCGGATGCCGGAGCTGCGCCATGCCGTGTCCCAGTCGGCTCCAATGGCGAGCGCCGCGACGACCGGCCGCAGCGAACCACGGGTCTCTTGGGTTGCCAGCTCAGCTGTCAACCCAAGAGCCCGGCCGAGACCGGCTCCCGCATCGAGCATCGCACCAATGAGTTCCAGCATCATTGCCCCATCACGAAGCCCGGGCAGGCCGGGCTCCCCGGGTGCTTCATCACTGCATTGTGTGCCGCTCGATTTTCCGGCATCCGGGGCAGGCAGCGTCCGGCGCACGAGCCGACGTCTGGCCACACCACGGCCGGAGAAAGCAGTGACGGCTGCGACCGCAAGGATCACCATCACCGCAAAGCCCGCGCCGACTGCCGTCACGGCAGCAGCCCCTCGGCCGCCCGAACGAGCCGTGCCGACCAGAAGCGGCCTGCAGCCGTGAGTGCCAGGCCTGCCACCAGCGCCGCCACGCCCCAAGGGTTTCCCAGCAGGACCTCGACAGGATCCACGCCCAGCAGCAGACCCAGACCAAGGCCGAGGAACGGCAGCCATGTCAGCAGCTGTACCGTTGCACGGGGCCCGGCCAGCGCCGTCTGGCGGGCGGCCTCGGCGTCGTCCTCAGCCTCCAGCTGGGCGGCGAATCTGGTCAACACGTCAGCGAGCGGGCAGCCGGTCGCTTCGGCAACGTCAAAGCACGCGGCGAGCTGAAACCAGACGCGCCGCTCGGACACGCCCGCGCCCGGACCAGGGCCCCGGACCGTCCCGGCTGTCCGGCAGGATACAGCCGCGCCGGCGGAGCGGATGGCTGCTCCCACGGGAGAACCGCGCCTCGCGGCGCCTCGCGCAGCGGCCAGCATCAACACGGATCCCGGCGCCAGCACCGGGGTACGGCCAGTTGTTGGCTCCGCGGACAAAGCCTCGGTGGGACCGGCCACATACAGGAGCCACAGCTCATCCCACAGCCGCCCGGGAGTTCGGCCCCCCTTCAACAAAGCCGCCAGTTGCTGCACCAGCAAGGTCATCGAAACCGCCGGCGCGCTCCTGCGCCGCCATCGGGGCACCGGGCCGGGTCCTTCCCGCGGGCCGGCGGCCGCCACACCGCCGGGGCCGGCCAACGCCACGCGCATCCGATGTCGCGGGGCTCCCGCCTGCGAAAACGCCAGGAACGCCGCGAGTGCAAGAACGCACACGAGGACGGCGGTCACGCCATGCCCCCGCCCGGATCCTTCGGCCCCGGTCTTTCCTCCGGCACCGCTCTTTCCTGCGGCCGCGCTGATCCTCCGGGGCCGGGTGAGCCCAGCCTGTCGTGAGCCAGTCGGTCGTGAGCCAGTACGTTGGGGTCCAATCCGAGGCGGACCGCCAGCCGGGGCCAGGCCGGCCCGCCCCGGACGGCCCCGCCGTGAAGATCCAGCGCGGAGCCAACCACCAGTCCGTCGGGGCCGTCTTCCAGCACGCCGATGCTGGCCACGGCGCGCCCATTGTTCAGCCTTTCCACGTGGACCACAGCGTCGAGGGCGCTGGCCGCCTGCAGGCGCACGGCGTCCTGCCCCATCCCGGCCAGCGCACCCAGCGCTGTCAGCCGCGCGGGGACGTCGGCAGCAGTGTTGGCGTGGATGGTTCCGCCGCCCCCGCTGTGGCCGGTGTTCATGGCAGCCAGCAGCTCCCGCACTTCGGCACCGCGGCATTCCCCCACCACCAGCCGGTCCGGCCGCATCCTCAGAGACTGCCGCACGAGCTCGCCCAAGTCCACGACGCCGCCCCCTTCAAGGTTGCCGTGCCGCGCCTCCAGCGAAACAACGTGCGGATGGACCGGGTTCAGCTCCGAGGCGTCCTCGATCAGGACGAGCCGCTCGCCCGGTGAACACAGGCCGAGGAGCGTGGCGAGCAGCGTGGTCTTCCCCGACCCTGTGGCGCCGCTGATCAGGAAGCTCAAGCGGTGTGCCACCATCCGTTCCAGTACGGTCTGCACTGATGCCCCGAACATTCCGTTCCGCCGCAACTCGTCCATGGAGAAGACCCGTTCACGCCGGATCCTGATGCTCAGGAGCGTCCCGGCAGTGGAGATCGGCGGCAGGACGGCATGGACACGGAAGCCGCCGTCGAGCCTGATATCGACGCAGGGTGAGCCATCGTCGAGCCGCCGCCCACCGGCTGCCACCAGCCGCGCCGCCAGCGCACGGACCTGCGGCTCACCGGAGAACGCCACCGGCGCCCTTTCGAGTCCCTCGCCGCGGTCCAGCCAGACGGCGCCGGGGCCGTTGACGAAGATGTCCGTCACCGCCGGGTCCCGGACCAGCACCTGGAGGGGACCGAGACCGGTCAATTCCGCGCTGATGCCCTCGACGGCGGCCAGCGCGCCGGCCGTCCCCAGCAGGCGTCCACTTGCATGGACAGCCGCTGCCACGCGTGACGCCGTCACTGGCCCCGCATCGGACATCACGGATTCCCGGACGGACTCCAGCAACCGCGCGTCAACGGAGGTGCGGGCCGGGGCACGGTACCGCGGGATGCCCGGGCCGGCCCCGGCATCCGGGGGACCCTGAGCTGAATGGGCGCTCATGGTGTGGGCCCCGCACCGAAGGCAAGGACCATTCCGGTAAACCGGCGCACGCTGCGCTGCCGTCCGGCGTCCAGCAGCCGTCCGGACTCCGTGGCGGCGGCGGCACGCCGGACGTCCGGCACGATCCCGGCCAGGGGCAACCCGACGGACTCGGCTATCAGTCCGGCGTCCAGGGAGGCCCCCGGTCTGCCCCGCACGACGAGCATGGTCTCCACCGGCGGGAGGTCCTGCAGGAGCCTAGCCGTTGCCACGGCCGCCCGCAGCAGAGCGGGGGCGACGACGATCATCCGGTCGCAGTCCCAGGCGAAAGTCCGCAGCGTTTCCCGTCCCCGGCCAATGTCCACGATCACCAGCTCATAACCCCGCCGGGCGGCGTCCAGCACGCCGGCCACGACGGCGTGGTCCACTCCGCTGTGGCGCTCTTTGTTCCCGGGCCAGGAAAGGAACGAAAAGCCCCCGGCCAGGGGCAGGGAATCGGCGAGCTGGCGGGGATCGATCGTCCCGCTGGCCTCGGCCAGATCCGGCCAGCGGAGCCCGGCCGTTTCTTCGGCGGCGAGCGCCAGTTCCAGTCCCCCGCCCCATGGGTCTCCGTCCACGAGCAGGACGCGCACCCCCTCCCTGGCGGCGGCATGGGCCAGCCAGACAGCAGCCGTGCTGGCCCCGGCACCGCCGCAGCCGCCGACAATCCCAAGGACCAGTCCGCCCGGCTCGGGCGTCCGGGCGCGGCTGAGGTAGTCCGCGAGCCAGGTCGCGGCCTCCGGCAACACTGCGACGCGTTCAGCTCCAATGGCAGCCGCCAGCTGCCACAGGCGGTCGCCGCCTCCGCTGAGTCCAACGAGGACGGCCGGCGCCCGTCCCCGCGGCGGCAATTCATGGATGTCGCTGCCGAGCAGCACCACCGCGGCCGTGTCCCAGAACTGCGCCGCCTCCCGGATGGTCCCCGTTGTCCGCAGTTGGCCGCCGGACGCCGCCACGATCCGTTCCACCTCACCGCGCAGCAGCCCGTCCCCCGTCACCAGCAGCGTCTCCGGCCCGTCCGGAAGCCACGGCCCGGCGCCAGGGCCGGGACCCGGACCGGGCCCGGGTCCGGGTCCGGGTCCTGCTAGCTGGTGCCTGCTCATGCGGCCACTCTTCCCGTCCCCCGGACCCGCCGGAACCCACGCCGGCGGCTATGTGGAGAAGCCCATGAACAGGCCCATGAACAAGGCAGCCCGCGCCGCAGGGCACAATTGACCCTATGTACCTGTTGCTCGCCGCCCACGCTGACGGCGCAGTCTTACAGGAGCTCACCGCGGACGGCGACCCGTACCCGGGCGCATCCGCGCCGCGGGTCGTCCGCGCCGCGGAGCTGGCCGGCGTCGTGCGTGAACTCGAACAGCGGCGGCCTCGCTGGATCTGGCACCGCACCCAGGACTGGTACCCCGCCCTGCTCACCGCCGGCGTCGAGCTGGAACGCTGCTACGACCTCACGTTGTGCGGCGCGATCCTGGCGCACTCGGAGTTCACTGCCCACACCGCCTATGCGCAGAACGCGGAGAAACTCACGCAGGACGACGAGCTGCAGCAGCCGCCCCGCGCCCTGCAGCCGCCGCCCCCGCCGGCCGACCAGGGTGCCCTGTTTGATGATCCCGGCTGGCGCAAGGCGCCCCGGCACAGTCCCGAGGATCTTCGCGCCGAATTCGCCGCCCAGCAGGGTGCCCTCAGCCAGGCGGGAGGGCCCGGCGTCGGACGCCCCTGCGACGGCCGCAGGCAGCGGCTCCAGCTGCTCCTCGCGGCCGAGTCCGCCGGCGCCATGATCGCCGCGGAAATGCAGCACACCGGCGTGCCGTGGCGGGAGGAACTCCATGAGCAGATCCTGGCCGACCACCTCGGCCCCCGTCCTCCCCAGGGCCACCGCCCCGCCAAGCTGGAGGCGCTCACCGCGGAGCTGCGGCAGCTGCTGAACTCGCCCGCGCTGAACCCGGATTCCCCGCAGGAGCTCATGCGGGCCCTGCACCGGAACGGCATCGAGGTGAAGACCACCCGGCAGTGGGAACTGAAGGAATCCAGCCACCCGGCGATCGAACCGCTTCTGGCTTTTAAGAAACTCTCCCGCCTGCACGCCGCCAACGGCTGGGCCTGGCTGGATGCCTGGGTGAAGAACGGCCGGTTCCAGCCGGAGTATGTGGTGGGCGGGGTGGTCTCCGGCCGCTGGGCATCCCGGGGCGGCGGGGCGCTGCAGATTCCGCGGCAGATCCGCGGCGCCGTGCACGCCGATCCGGGACACAAGCTGATCGTCGCCGATGCCTCCCAGCTGGAGCCCCGCGTGCTCGTGGCGCTGGCGCAGGATGCCAAGATGGCCGAGGCTGCGCGCGACAAGGACCTGTATGCCGGCATCGCCGCACAGGGTTTTGGCGGCGACCGCGCCAAGGCGAAGGTGGCGCTGCTCGGAGCAATCTACGGGGCCACCACCGGCGAGTCCGGCCGCCTGATGCCGCAGCTGACCCGCACGTATCCGCGAGCCGTCGGCTTCGTGGAACAGGCCGCGCGGGAGGGTGAGGCCGGAAGGACCGTCACCTCACGGCTGGGCCGCAGCAGCCCGCCGCCGTCCGGCCGCTGGCTGCAAAGCCAGCAGTCGACCAGCGCCGAGGAACAGCGCCGGGCCGATTCGCTGGCCCGCTCGCGCGGCCGGTTCACCCGCAATTTCGTGGTCCAGGGCTCCGCGGCGGACTGGGCGGCCTGCTGGCTGGCCGAACTGCGACGGCGGCTCCGCGCCATGCGGGCGGAGGGTGGCCCCGCCGGGGAACTGGTCTTCTTCCTGCACGACGAAGTCATGGTCCACTGCCCCGAAGCCGCGGTGGAGGACTCCGTCCGGGCCATTGAGGAGGCGGCCAACGCCGCCAAGGAACTGCTGTTCGGCAGGATCCCGGTGGAATTCCCGGTCAGCGTGGCGGTCGTGGACTCCTACGACCACGCCAAATAATGCACCGGAGTCGCCCGGCGTAACGTACCCGTCGGTAGCGTTGTGCCCGCCTGTGACGGCGGTTACGCTCGAAAAGGCCGGTGGTTGAACCGATAGTCACCGGCCGTGCAACGACGCATATTTTCTTGGGGAGGCAGCACCTTGGCTGGCATTTTTGAGATCGCCATGGCCGGCGAGAAGAAGTACTTCTTCAAGCTGACGGCATCCGACGGAACGGTGGTCGCCGTTTCACCACTGTTCAACACGATTAAGGGCGCTGCCGCGGGCATCAACGCCGTACGGGAAAATGCCGCGACCGGCCTGGTGGTCGACAAGTCCACTGCCTTAGCTGTCTAGCCTGCTCCAGGTATCGACACTGAGCAAGCTGGCGCGGTCCCAAGGGACCGCCCATCCCAGCTGATCGAAGAGCTGGTTGAGGATCATCCCGGTAAAGCCCCACACCACCACGTCATTGACGGTGAATGCGGGGCTCTGGAATGTCTGTCCGGCCCGGGTCACGGTGGCCATCACGCGGTTGTCCGGGTCCAGGAGGTCCCGGACCGGGACACGGAACACCTGGGAGGATTCGCCGTAGTCCACCACCCGCACGGGTGACTGGGATGCCCACCAGCCGAGCACGGGCGTGACCAGAAAGTTTCCGCGCGGAAGGGCCAGTTCCGGCATCACGCCGAGGACCTCGACGCCGGCCGGGTCCAGCCCGGTTTCCTCTTCCGCTTCCCGCAGCGCGGCATCCGTCACGGACTCGCCGGGGTCAATGCCGCCGCCCGGGAAGGCAACCTGGCCCGGATGGTCATCCAGCGTCTGGGCGCGCTGCAGAAGCAGGACATCCAGATCGGCCGGGGCCAGCAATTTGACCGAGGCCGCCGGGACATCATCGAGCGAGCCGAAGAGCATCAGCACGGCCGCCCGGCGGACCCTTTCCCCGGGCTCGACGGCGAGTTCCCGCCAGCGGGGATCCGGTGACGGCGCCGTTCCGGCCTCCACCGCGGCCACCAGGTCGATGAGGTCCTGCCGGGCCGTCATAGCGGTCTCCTCTGCGATTCCATCCGGATTTCCGCGGCCCGGTGCGTCTCAGCGAGAAGCTTTGACAGCAGCTCCTCCTGACCCGGTGCCAGTTCGTACTTCAGCAGCTTTTTCGCCTTCTCCGGGTCCGTCTCCCCCATGCCGTAGCTGGGGCACCAGTTCGCCACCGCGCAGGCCCCGCAGGCCGGCTTGCGGGAATGGCACACGCGCCGGCCGTGGAAAACCACCCGGTGCGAGAGCATGGTCCAGTCCTTCGATTCGAACAGTTCCCCGACGTCGGATTCGACCTTGACCGGATCCTCCGAATCCGTCCAACCGAAGCGCCTCGCGAGACGGCCGAAGTGGGTATCCACCGTGATCCCCGGGATGCCGAAGGCGTTGCCGAGCACCACATTGGCGGTCTTCCGCCCGACGCCGGGGAGCGTCACCAGATCAGCCAGCCGTCCGGGCACCTCGCCGTCGTACTCAGCCACCAGCCGGTTGCACAGCGCCATCAGGTTCCGGGTCTTGGCCCGGAAGAATCCGGTGGGCTTGATGATGGCCTCAAGATCGTCCGGGGCCGCCTCTGCCATGCTCCGCGCGTCCGGATAGCGTCCGAACAGCAGCGGCGTGATCTGGTTGACCGTCACGTCGGTGGTCTGCGCGGAAAGCACCGTGGCCACCACCAGCTCGAACGGATTGCGGAAATCCAGTTCTGCGTGCGCATACGGATACTGCTCGGCCAGCGCCTTGTTGATGCGGCGGGCACGCCGTTTCCGGGCCAGCAGGGACTCCCCTGCTGACCGCGGCCCGGCGCTGGCCGGTGCCGGCGCGGCCCCGCCGGTGGCCGGATTGCTGGAGTCGGTGGCCACCGGGGGCCGGCTAACCGCGTTCGATGTTGCTGAGGTCCCGGAGCACGCCCACCCGGCCGTCGGTGTGCTGGACCAGGAATTCGTGGCCCCGGTCCTCCAGGGCGAGCACCCAGCCGCCGGGTTCGATCACGAAGGCTGCGGCGCCGCTGTGCTCATCCATGGCGGTGCGGGGCTGGGCGACGGCGAACCAGAATGCCTCGTGGACGGGCTGGGCCTCATGTTCCTCGGGACGGCTTGCGGGGTCGACGGTGGCGCCGATCGGCTCCTGCTGGCGCACCTGCGGGTTCACCGTGGTGGGCGCACTTCCACCGGAGGCCACAGGAACCTCGGCGGCGCGCGTGTCCTCAGCCGCTGCGGCGGCCCGCGCCTGCGCGTCCGGGACCTGCCCGCCTGCAGGGGAGGTAGCGGCGGGAGGCACGACGGCGGCAGCCTGGGTCTGCTCGGCGGCGGCCTGGGTCTGCTCAGCGGCGGGCGGGGCGGATGCGGGGGGCACGATACCCGCGACCTGCGTTTCCGGGGAGCTGACGACCGGGGTGGGCGCGGAGGCCCGGGTCGGTGCTTCCTGGGCGACGGCCGGCGTCGCAGCCGCCGGCCGGACCGTGGTGGCGCCCGCTGCTGCGGCTCCACCGGCAGAACCCGCGGCACCGGTGGTGCCGGACTGCCCACCCGGGGTTATCTTCTTTGCCCAGCCGGCAACGGCGCTGGTCCCGGCGGCCTTCGGAGTGGTCTCGTCCTTGGCTGTTTTCGGAGCTTTGGGGGCCCGCGGTTTTCGGACGGGCACCGCCGACTCACGGGCTACAACGTGGGCAGGTACCTCTGCGCGGTCCAGGAAGTCTCCGGCGAAGAAGGGGATCAGGCGGCCCAGCACCGTGGCCGCGAGCAGCCCGAGGGCGCCCACGAGGGCCAGCAGCATGCTGGGCACGAAGGCTCCCGCGACGGACAGGAAGAAGAACGCCACGGCGAAGGACGCCACCACGGAGCCGAACTGGTCTACGGACAGCGAGCCGACGCGCATCTTCGTTCCGGGACTGACGCGGCGCGCCACGAACAGTGCGGCAACGATTACCGGCAGGACGATCCCGAGGCCCAGGAAGAACAGACTGCCCAGGTTCCACAGGTTGTAGCGGACGGCAAACATCGGGATCAGCGAGGCAACAAAGAGAATCAGCGTCGAGCCGAAAACGGTCAGGTCGCGGATCGTGAAGGGCCCCAGGACCGCTTCATTCTTCCTGCCGGCCTTGCTGCCTGCCTTGTCCACCGTGAAACGGGGTGCGTCCCCGTAGCCGCCGGACCGGTCCGCGCCACCGTTGGCCTGGCTTTGGGCGGGCTGGTTAAGCTGCCCGTTTGCTTGCTCGTTCATTCGGTTCTCCTTAGCATGGCGGCACTCTGGACAGCACCGTCTAACGGCAGGCCGAGACGGGACCGCCAGCGGTCCCGTCGCCTCCATCGGATGTCACAACTTCATCTCAGCCTAGTCAAGTGGCTGGCCGATCACTAGCTGACAAGCCGGGGACAGCGGGACCGAACCAGGCCCTGTTTCCCCGCACCGGCGGCTCCGCCTGTCGTCATTCCAGCAGGAATGTGTGCATCGTCACGCCCTGGCCGTCGACGAGGATCAACGTCAGCGGAACCGTGTCCGCGCCGGCCGGAACCGTGAATTCGTACGTCGTCGGTGAAAGGTCGGCGGTGCAGGCCTTCTCCCCGGCCTGCTCGAAGCTGATGGACACGCTGTCGCGGGCGGTCGCCTCCATCCGGGTCGGGACGGCCGGGCAGCTGGAGCTTCCCCACAAGGTGACGCCGAACCGCCGGGGCTTCTCCGCCCAGGCCGCCAGCGGCGTCCCGAGACCCGGCGGCGGCCCGGGGACCGCCGTCGTCGAGGGGTCCGGGGAGGGGCGCGGCGTGACGGAGGGCGACGCCACCACGCCGCGGTAGCTGCGGTCGGAGGCGCGGAAGACCGGGCCGTTGAAGACGCTGAGGCGGTTAAGCCCGCGCGCGAGCTGCGCGCTGACATGGTTCTCGAGGTTGCCCCAGAGCTCGAGCCCCTGCTCCGCCGCCTTGGTCGACTGGTTGAAGACGAGATGCTGC
>CALMVY010000374.1 GCA_937873245.1 uncultured Arthrobacter sp.
CGGCTGTCGGCGAAGATGTAGGCGTACTGGTCCGGCGTGAGCAGCGTGTTGAGCGGGATCGGGACGACGCCGGCGCGGATCGCGCCCCAGAACGCGATCGGGTAGTCGACGGTATCCAGCATCAGCAGCAGCAAGCGGCTCTCCGGGCGCAGCCCGAGCTGCTGCAGGCCATGCGGTCGCGGACCGTAATCAACGTGGCCACCGGCATCCTCATGGCCCAGAGCCGCTGCTCGCAGTCGGAAGCGTTCGAGCTCCTGGCCAAGGTCTCCAACACCAGGAACATCAAGCTCCGTATCGTGGCCGAGGAAATCCTCCGGAGGTTCGACGGCGCCCCGGCCGGGACGGCTTTCAGCGCCTGAAGCCGCGCAACGGAGACTCCGGTGTCAGCCGAGGACGGAGTCGAAGGCGGTGCCCGGCAGCGGCGCCTGCGGCGGCAGCGGCCGGTCCGGGCGTTCCGTGCGGATGGCGTCCTCGACGAGGGCGACAGGGCGGCGCCAGGCGTCTGAACCTGCCTCCATGGTGTCCACGACGCCGATCAGCATCGCCAGCAGTCGGATCAGGTCCGTCATCGAAATGTCGCTGCGCAGCGTTCCCTGGCCCTGGGCGCGGCCCAGGAGCACGGCCACGGATTCGATCAGGTCACCGGTGATGCCGGTGAGCAGTCCGCGCCGGCCGGCGACGGCTCCCAGCAGGTTGGCTTCTTCGCTGGCAACGCCCATCAGCGCGTCGATGACCCGGAAGAGGCCATCGGCGGCATCCGGCCCGGCGAGGGCCTCTTCGATCACGGGATCGACCAGCAGCCCGAGCTGGCGGTGCAGCGCCGCGAGGACCAGTTCTTCCTTGTCGGCGAAGTTTCTGAACAGCGTGGCCGGGCCGACTCCGGCGGTCACGGCGATGGTCTGTAGCGGGACTTCCGGGCCGTGCTCCCGGAAGCACTGGCGGGCGGCGGTGATGATCTTGTCCACGTTCCGCGCGGCATCGGCGCGGAGCGGCCTGCGGTCTGCTACCCGGTTCATTTGCTTAGGTTAGCAACGCGAAGCCGCAGCCGGGAGGTTACTACCGGGTAGTCATTTATGTGACGGATCCTGCCCGGGTCCCGGCCCGGAAGCGCAGTTGCCGCCGGCCCGCAGTGGCGCCGCCAGGGCGCCGGAGCACGTGAAAGACTGGTGCCATGTTGCTCGCATTTTCTGTCGCACCCTCAGGCCGTCCCTCCCGCCCGGCCGATGGCTCACCGGCCGGTTCCGCTGCCGTTTCCGCTGCCGTTCCGGTGGACGAGGCCTCAGTCCACGACGCCGTGGCCGAAGCGGTGCGGATCGTCCGGGAGTCCGGGCTGCCGAACCACACCGACTCGATGTTCACCACGATCGAGGGCGAGTGGGATGAAGTCTTCGCCGTCGTGAAGCGGGCCACCGAGGCCGTGGGCCGGTACGGCAGCCGGGTTTCCCTCGTCATCAAGGCGGACATCCGGCCAGGTTTTACGGGTGAACTCACCGGAAAACTGGACCGGCTGGAGCAAGCACTCGGCGACTAGCCGGTCCGGGATCCCGGCCGGCCCGGAGCCTACCGCAGGGGCATGCCAGCTGGAAGACTAAGGGCATGCTCGAGCATCAGCCCACCGCCCGCTGGATCGCCGTCGAGGATTTCCTCTCCGAGGCCGTGGTCCGCCCTGACGATTCCCTGAAGCGCGCCGTAACCACCGCCCTCGAGGCGGGCATGCCACCCATCGAAGTGGCCCCGAATGCAGGCAAACTGCTGAAGCTGCTTGTCCAGCTCTCCGGCGCCCGCCGTGTGCTGGAGATCGGGACGCTGGCCGGGTTCAGCACCATTTGGATGGCCCAGGGGCTGCCCGACGGCGGCCGGCTGCTCACGTGCGAATACGTCCCGAAACACGCCGGCGTGGCCCGCGCCAACGTGGACTCCGCCGGGCTGGGCCACCTTGTGGAGATCCGGGTCGGGGCGGCACTGGACACGCTGCAGGCGCTCGCCGACGAGGGGGCCGAGCCCTTCGATTTCGTCTTCATCGACGCCGACAAGGAAAACAACCCGCACTACCTTGACTGGGCCATCCGCCTCGGCCGGCCCGGTACCGCCATCGTGATGGACAACGTGGTGTGGGAAGGCGCCGTGCTGGAGCCCTCCCTGGACGCCGTCAACGCACCGGGCATCATCAGTGCCCTGGAAATGCTGGGCGAGGACCCGAGGCTGGACGGCACCGTCATCCAGACCGTGGGCTCCAAAGGCTGGGACGGCTTCGCCCTGGCGAGGGTGTTGTCGCCGCGGTGATTGGTGCGCACGCCCGGGGTCTGCACCGGGATTATGAAGTGCTAAGTGTGCTTAGATTTATGGGGCAGGCTGAAATTACTGAGCAGTAGCCCGGCTGGCCGGCGTGGGCGCCGCCAGCAACAGACGCACTTCAAAGGAGAACAGGCCCGCATGAACCGGACTCCAGATTCCCCGCGGCCCCGCGCCGTGCGGATCAGTTCCGCGCCGGAGGACCTGGCCGGGCTCAGCCCCCTGCTGGACGAGGCACAGTCGGCCGTCGGCGACGTCCCGGCGCTGCTGGAGCTGGCGAAAGCCGCGGCCGATGCCGCCCCGAAGCCCGGCGAGGGCCGGACGGCCTTCCTGTGGGAGATCCTGGCCTCCGTCACCGCCGTCGACGTCGCAGCCGGCCGGGCCATCGAACCGCACCTGGACGCCTCGGCGATCCTCGCCCAGGCCGCCGGCCACGCAGCGGGGAAAGGCTGGGAATGCCCGGACTTTGACGGTGTCCACTTCGACGGCGCCTGGGGTGTCTTCGCCGCCGAAGCCGCAGGCCTGCGGCTCGAGGCCAAACCGGCGGACGGCTGCTTCCTGCTGCAGGGTTCCAAACCCTGGTGCTCCCTCGCCGCCCAGCTGGACCACGCCGTTGTGACCGCCCATCTGGACGACGGCGGCCGGGCCGCCTTCGCCGTCGACCTCCATGCCCCCGGCGTGAGCTTCGCGGACCCGGAATGGACCAGCCGGGGACTCCGGGAAATCCCCAGCGGCACCGTGCACTTCGACGCCGTTCCGGCCGTGCCCCTGGGCGACGCCGGCTGGTACTACCGCCGGCCCGGCTTCGCCTGGGGCGGCATGGGCGTGGCCGCCTGCTGGCTGGGCGGCGCCGTCGCGGTGGCCCGCGGCTTCAAGGAATCCCTGGTCGCGGCGGCCGACGGCGGCCGCGAACCGGACCAGCTCGCGCTCGCCCACCTCGGCGAGATCGACCGAACCCTCACCGCGCTGGCCGGGTATCTCGCCCGGACCGCCGCGGGAATCGACGCCGGGGGACTCTCGGGCGCCGGCGCCTGGAGCGAGGCCCTGCGCGTCCGCGGCAACGTCGCCGCCGCCGTCGAACGCATCCAGACGCTGGTCAGCCAGAACCTTGGCCCCGGCCCGCTCGCCTTCGACCCGGTCTACGGGAAACGGATGGCAGACCTCGCCCTGTACATCCGCCAGCACCACGGCATGCGCGACGACGCCCAGCTCGGCGCCCTCACGCTCAAGGGCGACCACCCATGGTGAGCTTCACGCACCAGGACGCCGGAACCAGCGAGGACGCCTGGGCCGCCAGCGGCCTCGCCGCGCTCCCGGAGCTGCCGCTCGACGGCGGGGAGCTCGCCGGCCAGGCATTCATCGTTTTGGCGGCGCACCCGGACGACGAATCCCTCGGCGCCGGCGGGCTGATGGCCCGGCTGCGGCGGCTCGGCGCCCGGGTGACGGTGCTGCTGTGCACGGCGGGGGAGGCCTCCCACCCGGACTCACCCACCACGACGCCGGAGCAGCTCGCCGCCGTCCGGCTCCAGGAATTCGGCGGCGCGCTCACACACTTGCTGCCGGATCCGGACTGGCGCTTCCTCGCCCTGCCGGACGGCAAGCTCGCCGCACACCGGACGGAGGTAATCTCCGCGCTGCAGCAGGCCATCGCCGACGTCACGGCCGGGTCGGGACTGCCGGCGGAGCAGATCACCCTGGTGGCCCCCTACCGGCACGATGGCCACACGGACCACGACACACTCGGCTCCGCCGCCGCCGAAGCTGCCGGCGCGGGCGGTCACGGACTGCTGGAATACCCCATCTGGTACTGGCTCTGGGCGGACGCCACGGACCAGGCCTGGCGCACCTGGCTGCGCCTGCCGCTGGACCCCGCCGAGCAGGATGCCAAGGCGGCGGCGATGGCCTCCCACGGGTCGCAGGTCCGCGCCCTGTCCGGCCAGCCAGGCGACGAGGTGCTGCTCCCGCCGGCGTTCCTGGAGCACTTTGAGCGGCCCTTTGAGACGTTTGCGTGGCAGCGTCCGGCGGCCAGCGCCGAGGGCGGCGGCGCCTACGCCGCCGCTGATGCGGAGGGCGTTTTTGACGCCGTCCATACCGGCAACGACGACCCCTGGCAGTACACCACCAGCTGGTACGAACACCGAAAACGAACCCTCACCCTCGCGGCCCTTCCCGGGCTGAACTATGCGGCAGGGCTGGAGATCGGCTGTTCGATCGGGACGCTCAGCGTGGAACTCGCGCAACGCTGCGCCAGTTTCCTGGCCGTCGACGCGAGCAGCGCCGCGCTGGCCCACGCCGCCCGGCGCCTCGAACACCTGCCCGCCGCCCGGACCCGCCGCCTCACGGTCCCGCAGGACTGGCCGGACGGCCGCTTCGACCTGATCGTGGTCTCCGAGGTGGGCTACTACCTCGCGCCCGGGGAGCTGGCCGAACTGTTCGAGCGGGTCGAGGCTGCCCTCCTGCCAGGAGGCACCCTGGCCCTGTGCCACTGGCGCCACCCCATCTCCGGCTGGGAGCTCGACGGCGATTCCGTCCACGCCGCCGCACGCCGCCAGCTCGGCTGGGCCGACGCAGGGTTGTACCGGGAACGTGACTTCATCCTGGAGGTCCTGGTCGCGCCCGGGCCAGGCGGGGAACCCCGCCCGGCAGCCGCCGTCGTGCCGGGCACGGACAGCTAGATGGCCGCCCTCGCGCTGCCGCTGCCCCGCGGACACAGCCTCGACCGGATCTCCGTGGTGATGCCCGCGCACAACGAGGAGGAACACCTCGGCCGCGCCCTGCTGGCCGTGCAGCGTGCCGCCGACGCCTTGCAGCGGCTCCGGCCCGACGTGGAGGTCGGGGTGACGGTGGTGCTGGACAGCTGCACCGACGGCTCCGCCGGCATCGCCGCCGGCTTCGTTGCGGCGGACCGGCGCTTCAGCGCCCTCGACGTTGGCTTCCGCAACGCCGGGGCAAGCCGCGCGGCCGGCATCCGTGCCGCCGGCATCGGTACAGCCCGGAGGAGGCCGCCCGGCAAGCGCTGGACGCCCCCGCCGTGGGCAGGACGGACGTGGCTGGCCAACACGGACGCTGACTCGCAGGTTCCGGAAAACTGGCTCGTCCGCCAGCTGGAATTCGCCGAGGCAGGCGCCGACGCCGTGCTGGGCTCCGTGGAACCGGACCCCGCCGGGATGGACCCGGAGCTGCGCCGGCAGTGGCTGGAGCGCCATCCCTTCGAGGAAGACCACCCGCATATTTACGGAGCCAACTTCGGGGTCCGGGCCTCGGCCTACCTGGCCGCCGGAGGCTTCCCGAAACTCGCCTCGCACGAGGACCGGACGCTGGTGCAAAGCCTCCGGAACCGGGCCTTCACCGTGACGGCCACGGACAGCATGCGTGTGCTGACCTCGGGCCGCATCCACGCCCGGGCGCCGCACGGCTTCGGCGCCTACCTCCGGACCCTGGGCCGGCACCGGGCACCTGCGGCCGACTGACGCGGCCTGCCCGCGGCATGCCCTTCGGTGGCTGGGATAAGCTCGCTTGCGACCTGAACAAGCATTGAGTCCAACGGTAAGGGCGGGAACTCCTTGGATCTACTGGGCGGCATGAGCCGTGACGAACTCCGCATCTTCTCTTGGGTTGCGGCTACCGTCTTCGCGCTTGTAGCCGGCGCCTGGCGTCCGCGCAGGCTTCACTGGACTGCGCTTGGGTCCGTCCTGCTGTTCGCGGCCCTCAACGCGGGTGCCGGGATCTACGTCCTGAACCATTTCCGTGATCCGCGCTGGTCTGCAGGGGGAGAGCCGCCGCTGAGCGCTCCATCGTTTGCCGGGACGCCTGTCGTGGGGCAGTTTCTGGGACCCCTGGACTCCGCTCTGAACGGAGTGGTCGGCGGGGTGAATGAGTTCCTGGCATTCAAGCAGGCACTTCCCATAGCTCTGGACTTCCTTGCCGTGTCCGGCTGGGCCCTGCTGGTGTCGTTCCCGCTTGCTGTTCTCGCCGCCGGCGTCAGTTACGCCGTGGCCAGACGGCGGACGGCGGACTTCGAAAAATACCGTGCCACCGTTGACCTGCTCAAAGATGAGCTGGAGCAGGTCAAGCGACAGATCTCGCCAGGGATTTCCATCGACACGGCACGCCCTGCGGCGCACGAAGACACTGACGAGCCGCGGCTGCAACGCTCCTGAGGGCGCAATGCTGCCGCGGCGCACGGGAACCCCGGAGAGCGGTTAGGCCGCGATGAATTCCATCCGCCAATTCGTCTCCCAGGACTTTCCGCCATCGTTGGAAAATGCCTGCTCCCACCGCGGATTCTCGGTCGTTGAATACCAGGTAAACCGCACGCGAATTGGGGTGCCGTTCATGATGTCGTCCGCGAAGAAGGTTCCGATGCCGGAATCGAACTTGCCGACGACGGGTGTGTCAAGCGTGCCGGGGTTGCGGCCGTCCAACCACCAAATAGACCACGTCTCGAGGTCCGTCGAGTACGACCTAATGGCGATCGCCCGTACATCGCCACTGGGGAATCTCAGGAGGTTGTCTTCAAGGTTTCCGTAACCGCCGAGCGTCTTCGACGTCGACGATAGGCCAGAGAACTCGGTCCACTGGGTACATGCCGAGAAAAGCTGGTTGAGTCGCTCGTGTCGCACGGTCCAGCTTCCGATGATGAAGTCGAAATCGGTCGGGCTGTCCTTTAGCGCTTCCAGCGGCATTGATGCTCCTTTTGTGGGTGAACATACGTTTGACATACTCCCACCATGGGTCGGTTCTCTTCGCATATTCGTGGGCGATTTCTGCGAGATGGCCAAAGCCTGCAAGCGATCACGGAACGCCCCGAAGCGATGAGATCCACAAACCTGTGCAGACGACCCGTAAAGATGTCATAGTCATCGTCGCTGAGTGCGCTGACTCTTCGGTACTCGAGGGATCCAGCAACGCACCGTGCTGCGGTAATGCTGGAAGTCTTCGCCGAACCGTTTCTTGAGGTCAGTTTCCTCGAGCGGCCTGACTGCGTAGTTCCACACCAGCGAGCCCACCACGGCGTAGGCGACGACGAGCCAGGCATGGAGGATGATGCCGACCGCGGCGCCCTGAACGATGCCTGCCACCGCCATGGGATTACGAATCCAGCGATACGGACCTGCGATGACCAGACGGTTGGGCATCGCCGCTGGCAATGGCGTGCCATCCCCAAGCGTCGACATCACGGCTGCCGACCAGATGCCAAGAGCGCTGGCGAGTACGAGAACCGCGGCCCCGACAGGGACTGCAAACGGTGGAAAGGGGAGGGCCAGGCCCCAGCGCTGTTCGAAAAACGCGATGGCCCACGGGACCACCACCAGGAAGAATCCCCAGAAGAGGACGATCTGACCGAATGTTGAAGCCACGTGGGTTGCCGCTTTCGGGCGGCTGCTGGCGGGACGGAACGCGAACGGGCCGCCGATAATCCACGCCGTCGGTACGCGCCCCAGCATGACAAGGCTGAGAGCGATCAGCGAGCCTGCGGTCGCAGCACCCATCCACAGCACGCCCCAGCCCGCCTCGGTTGTGATGGTGGCGTAAACCGCCAGTGCGACGGCGACGACGCCCGTCCAGCCGGTACTCACCACCGCGGCAGCCCTGACGCCGAGTGCCGCCAGGGCCGAGGCCATGACGAACAGTGGAATGTCGAAGACCGCCACTGCGATCGGGTCGAGATTGCCGAGGGTCGCCTCGCGCACCGCGGGCGACACGAAAACCGCAGTCCACCAGGCAAAACCGGCAATCGCCTGCGCGGCGAAATAGGCGCGCCCCCACCGAGCCGAAGGCGTCACCGCATCAACCCAAACATCAGTAGTCCTGTCGGCATCTCGCTGGAATTCTTCGAGCAGCCACTTCCCGCCGTGGCCGCGTTTGCGTAGACAATGTGGCCTCAGCCTACCGAATGCCGCTCCAACGGTTTCGCACAGCAATTCCACAGGCGATCCGCACGGAGGGCACAGACGGCGGGCCCACTATTGATAGCTGGGGGTAGCCGCCAACGAAGAATCCCCGAACAGTGAGTTGCCGTCGATGTCACCAAAACGCGAACCACGCTTCTGGACCCGTGAAAACGCTCCCTTGATCCTCCTGGGCGTCGGCCTCGTTCTGGTACTGATCGCCGCCGGGATAGTCCTCTGGGTCATCAATGTTGCCCCATTCATCCCCTAAGGTCCGCCGCGGAACCCAGCGGGTCTCTTTGGTTATGAGGTCCTGGGCCGCGCGCGAACGTGCATCCGCTCGCCCTGCTGCCCGAAAAGGCTGATGAATTCGACGGGTCTGCCGTCAGCGCTGGCGAACCAGTGCGGTGTGCGGGTGTCGAATTCCGCGGCTTCGCCAGGGCGAAGTTCAAAGTCCTTGTCGCCCAGCACCAGTCGGAGCCGTCCGTTGAGGATGTAGAGCCACTCGTAGCCCTCGTGAACGCGCGGGTCGGGCTCTGCCGCGCGGGCGTCGCCGTCGAGCACCATCTTGAAGGCCTGCAGTCCGCCGGGGCGCCTTGTGAGCGGAACAGCCGTCATGCCGGCATGGATGATGGGCTGCAGGTGGATCCGGGGATCCCCGGTGGGCGGGGCGCCGACCAGATCATCGAGCGGAACACCGTACAACCTCGCCAAGGGCAGCAGGAGTTCAAGGTTTGGCCTGCGTTGGCCGGATTCCAGGCGGGACAGGGTGCTCACCGATACTCCGGATGCGGAGGACACATCTCCGAGGGTGAGGTTCCGTTCCGTGCGGAGTGCCCGAAGCCGCGGGCCGACCGCCCCGAGAACATCGTCAAGTTCATTTGCCATGTTTCCACTTTGCCATAACAGCAATCATGTTTGTCAATGGACGCTGATGCGATGGAAGCTGATGTAGCCGCCCATGACGACGGCGGCGAACTTTCCGGACTCGACGAAGGACAAACCATCATGGACCCCACACGGTATGACGTTGTGATTGTTGGCGGCGGTGCGGCGGGACTCAGCGCGGCCACGACGCTGGGCCGGGCCCTGCGCCCGGTGCTGGTCATCGATTCAGGAACTCCGCGCAACGCACCCGCGGCGGGTGTGCACGGCTACCTTTCGAGGGACGGCATGAACCCCCGGGAACTCCTGTCCGTCGGACGCAGCGAAGTTCTCTCCTACGGAGGAGAGGTTATTGACGGCGACGCCGTTTCGGTTCGGCGGACCCCCGACGGATTCGAGGTGACGCTCGGAGATGCCCGCAAATTCTCCGGCCGCCGCCTCCTGGTCACCACCGGCCTGACAGACGGGCTCCCTCCCATCGGCGGGCTGCGGGAGCAATGGGGAAAGGGTGTGGTGCACTGCCCCTACTGCCATGGCTGGGAAATCCGCGGGCAACGGATTGGCGTACTGGGCACCGGCCCGCTGTCCGTCCATCAGGCACTGTTGTTCAGGCAATGGTCGCCGGATATCACCCATTTCCTCAACGACACCGTGGAACCCACCGACGAGGAGTGGGACATGCTCGCTGCCCGGTCCATCACAGTCGTTGACGGCGCCGTGGCTTCCGTCGACGCGGTTGACGGCGTCCTCACGGGGCTCACGCTCCGCCAGGGCACCTCCTTCGGCGTACAGGCCCTGGCCGTCGGAACCCGCATGGAGGCCAGATCAGCGCTTCTGGAATCACTCGGGCTAACGTCGCAGGTGCACCCGTCGGGGGCCGGACGGTTTATCGAGACCGATACCACGGGTGCCACGGCCGTCCCCGGCGTGTATGCGGCGGGCAATGTCTCCAACCTGATGGCACAGGTGATCACCGCCGCGGCCGAGGGTGTCATGGCCGGCGCAAGGATCAACGCCGACCTCATCGAAGAGGAAACCCGGTGGGCCGTCGAAGGGCACCTCGGACCCTTCTCCGCCGCCGCAGAGACAGCCGTCTCCAAGGTGGTGCTGGACCACCGACGCCACGGCTTTGATGATGGGCGGTACTCAGCCGGCATGGGACCTGCGGCCACAGTAGAAGGGCCGTGAGGGGTGGCCAGCCCGCCGCCGTGACCTTTGGCCCTAACCAGCGGCTCCGACCCGGGAGCACGCTCGATCCATGAGCTACCTGACCGGGGCCGGTTCACGGTGCTGCGCCTGAGCGGCCGCAGGCAGCAGTGATGCCGGGGCCTCCCGCTGGAGGGCCAACCTCCGGGGCAGTCAGCGCCGCGCCGGGCCTGAGCTCGGCGGAGGCGGCGCGGAGGCTGCAGCAAGGAGGGGCGAACACGCTGCCCACGAGCCGGCCGGTCCCCGGGTGGCGCAGGCTGCTGGCCGAACTCACGCACTTCTTCGCCATCATGCTCTGGGGCGCCGCCGTGCTGGCCTACGTGGCCGGCATGCCGCAACTGGCCGTCGCGATCGTCGTCGTGATCCTGGTCAACGGGGTGTTCGCCTACATCCAGCAGGAGCGTGCCCAGCATGCGGCTTCCAAGCTCCGCGAGCTGCTCCCGGCCATGGTCTCGGTACGCCGGGACAACCGCGTCATCAAGGTCCACACCACCGAGCTCGTACCGGACGACGCCGTCTTGCTCGTTGCCGGCGACCGGGTCCCGGCGGACCTCCGGCTGGCCGTGGCGGCGGGCTGTTCCGTGGACGAATCGATGCTCACTGGTGAAAGCGAGGCGCTCACCAAGATCCCCGGCGACACAGTTTTTGGCGGGACCTTCCTGGTCAACGGCCAGGCTGAAGGCATGGTCGCGGGCACAGGCGGGAACACCCGGCTCGCCGAAATCGCAGCCCTGACGGGCAAGGTCGAAGCTCCGCCGAGCCCGCTGGCGCTGGAACTGCAACGAATCGTCCGCATCACCGCGGCGATGGCCCTGGGCATAGGCGTGCTGTTCTTCGTGTTGTCCCTCTTGGTCGGCATCTCCTGGCGGGACGCCTTTTTGTTTGCCATCGGCGTGATGGTGGCGCTGGTTCCCGAAGGCCTGCTGCCCACGGTCACGCTGTCCCTGGCCGTCGGGGCGCAGCGGATGGCCCAGCGCAACGCACTGGTCCGGAACCTGGAGGCCGTGGAAACCCTTGGCTCCACCACTTTTATCTGCACCGACAAGACAGGCACGCTGCCCCAGAACCGGATGAACGCCGTCGAGGTGTGGACCCCGGCCGGGCTGCTGAGCATCATCGGCGCGGGCTACGGGCCGGAGGCTGAGGTCACCGGGCGGGGCGCCGCGGAGGCGCGGCACCTCAGTACCGCCGCGCTGGCCGCCTCGAAAGGACGCGCGGTACTGCACGAGGGGCAATGGATCGCCGAGGGCGACCCGATGGAGGCCGCCATCGATGCGCTGGCCACCCGGCTGGCGGGCCCGGGGCATGCGCCGGGCCAGGAAGCCGGTGAACCGGAGCCGTCCCAGCGCTTTGCCTTCGATCCGCGCCGCCTGCGCGAATCGGCGATCGTGGGCACCACCCTGTACGTCAAAGGCGCGCCGGAGTCCGTGATTCCGCTGTGCATCCACGACGACGGCGGGGCCGCAGGCGCCGCCCGGGCGCGGGCCCAGGTGGACCAGATGGCCTCGCACGGGCTCCGGGTCCTCGCCGTCGCGCAGCGCAGCCTGCCCGCCCCGCCCGGGCCCGGCGCCAGGCCCGAAGACATCGAGAGCGGCCTGACGCTGCTGGGGCTGATCGGCCTGCACGACCCGCCCCGGGCCGAGGTCCGGCTGGCGCTCGAGGCGGCCCGCGAGGCCGGCATCAAGGTGGCCATGGTCACCGGCGACCACGCCATCACCGCGGCCGCCATCGCCCGGGAAACCGGGCTGATCGGCTCACCCGAACTGGTGCTGGAGGGACACAACCTCCCCGAGGACGACGCCGTCCTTGCCGCGCTGCTGGACCGCGACGGCGTCGTGGTCAGCCGGGTCACCCCGGAACAGAAACTCCGGGTGGCCCGCCTGCTCCAGCACCGCGGCCACGTGGTGGCGATGACCGGCGACGGCGTCAACGACGGCCCGGCCCTGCAGCAGGCCGACATCGGTGTGGCCATGGGGCTCAGCGGCACGGACGTGGCCCGCGAGGCCGCGGACCTCGTGCTGCTGGATGACGACTTCGCCACCATCATCGCCGCTGTGGAGCAGGGCCGCGCCACGTACGCGAACATCCGGCGCTTCCTGACCTACCACCTGACGGACAACGTCGCCGAGCTCACCCCCTTCGTGATCTGGGCGCTCTCCGGTGGGCGCTTCCCGCTGGCGCTGAGCGTGCTGCAGATCCTGGCGCTCGACATCGGCACGGACCTGCTCCCGGCGCTGGCGCTGGGCAGCGAAGCCCCGAGCAAGGGAACGCTGAAACGGCCGCCGGAGCGGAGGCACCTGATGGACAAGGCGCTGATGTTCCGGGTGTTCGGGCTGCTGGGCCCGGTGGAGGCACTCTTCGAAATGACGGCGTACACGGCCGTGCTGCTGGGCGCCGGCTGGACGCCCGGGGCGGAGTTGCCGCCGTCGGACGTGCTGATGGCGGCCTCCGGCGCCGCGTTCACCACCGTGGTCCTGGCCCAGCTTGCCAACGCCTTCGCCTGCCGCAGCGCCTCCGTGCCGCCGTGGCGGCTCGGCTGGTTCAGCAACCGGCTGCTGATCTGGGCGGTGCTCGCCGAACTGGGGCTGCTGGTGGTGTTCCTGTTCCTGGGGCCGCTCGCCGCCCTGCTGGGCCACGCCCCGCCGTCGCCCGGCGGCCTGGCCGTGGCACTCGCCGCCATTCCCGGGGTGCTGCTCGCGGACTGGCTGTACAAAATCGTGAGGCACCGCCGGGCAGGGAAGGCCACACCGGCCACAAAGGTCCAAAGACTCTGACCCCGGACAGCCCGCCGCCACAGGATGGGTGCATGGCTGACTCCCCGGTGCTGTGGTTCGAAGAGATCGGCATGGGTGATGTCCCGCAGGTGGGCGGCAAGAACGCCTCCCTCGGCGAACTCATCCAGTCCCTGAAGGCCAAGGGCGTGCGGGTGCCGGACGGCTTCGCCACCACCGCGGACGCCTACCGCCAGTTCCTCAAGGCCAACGGGATCGAGGCCGCGATGCGCTCGCGGATCCTGTCCTACCGCTCGGGCGAAACGTCGTTGCGCGCCACCGGGGAGGCCATCCGGGAGCTGTTCCTGGACAGTGAGTTCCCCGAGGACATCGCCGGGTCCATCCGCTCCCACTACCGGGAGCTGGGGGAGCGCGCAGGCCAGGACCGCCTCTCGGTCGCGGTCCGCAGCAGCGCCACCGCCGAGGACCTGCCCGACGCGAGCTTTGCCGGCCAGCAGGAAACGTTCCTGAACATTGCCGGGGAACGGGAGCTCCTGGACGCCTGCCGCCGCTGCTACGCCTCGCTGTTCACCGACCGGGCCATCAGCTACCGCGAGGTCAAGGGCTTTGACCACCTCGACGTCGCACTCTCGATCGGCGTCCAGCGGATGGTGCGCTCCGACGTCGGCGCCTCCGGCGTGATGTTCTCCATCGACACAGATTCCGGCTTTCCCCGCGTCGCCGTGGTCAGCGCCGCCTGGGGCCTGGGCGAAACCGTGGTCCAGGGCACCATCAACCCGGACAAGTACCTCGTGTTCAAACCGCTCCTCTCCGAGCCGGGGCTCGCGCCGATCATCGAGAAGACCCTCGGTTCCAAGGACCGGAAGATGGTCTACAGCCGGGGCGGTCATGCACGGACCAAGATGGTGGACACCTCGGAAGCGGAACGCCGCGCGTTTGTGCTGGACGACGCCGAGATCCTCGCGCTGGCGCGGTGGGCCGTGAGCGTCGAGGAGCACTACGCCCGCCCGATGGACATGGAGTGGGCCCGGGACGGCGTGACCGGGGAGCTGTTCATGGTCCAGGCCCGGCCGGAGACGGTCCAGTCGCAGAAAACCGGCTCCCGGTTCACCCTCCACCACCTGCTGGAACACGGCACCGTGCTGGCGCGCGGCGCCGCGATCGGCGACTCCATCGCGCAGGGCACGGCCTGTGTGATCAGGAGTGCGGCGGACATCGAAAACTTCCGCGACGGCGCCATCCTGGTCACCGAAATGACCGATCCGGACTGGGTTCCGATCATGAAACGGGCGGCGGGCATCGTGACCGACCGCGGCGGCCCCACCAGCCATGCGGCGATCGTGAGCCGCGAACTCGGGGTCCCCGCCGTCGTCGGCACCGGCAACGCCACCGCTGTCCTGGCCGAAGACCGGGCGGTGACCATCTCCTGCGCCGAGGGCGATGAGGGCCGTGTGTACCGGGGGCTGCTCGCCTATGCGACCGAGGAGGTGGACCTTGGCGAGCTGCCGGAGACGCGCACCAAGGTCATGGTCAACATCGCCAGCCCCGCGGCCGCCTTCCAGTGGTGGCGGCTGCCCGCCGACGGCGTCGGGCTTGCCCGGATGGAATTCATCATCAGCAGCCTGATCCGGGTCCACCCGATGGCGCTGGTCCACCCCGATCGTGTCACCGACCCGCAGGACGCCGAACAGCTCCGTGCCCTGACCAGCGGCTACGCGGACCCGAAGGAATACTTCGTGGACGCCCTGGCCCTCGGCATCGCCAAGATCGCCGCGCCGTACCACCCGCGGCCCGTGATCGTCCGGCTCAGCGATTTCAAGACCAACGAGTATGCGCACCTGATCGGCGGCTCCGCCTTCGAGGAGCCCGAGGAGAACCCGATGCTCGGCTTCCGCGGCGCCTCGCGCTACTACGACGAGCGGTACCGGGAAGGCTTCGCCCTCGAATGCCTCGCGCTCAAACGGGTCCGGGAGAAGCTGGGCTTCGGCAACATCATCGTGATGATCCCGTTCTGCCGGACCCCGCAGGAAGCGGACAAGGTGCTGGCCGTCATGGCGGAGAACGGCCTGGTCCGGGGCAGGAACGGCCTGCAGGTCTACATGATGTGCGAGATCCCGTCCAACGTGGTCCTTGCCGGGAAGTTCGCCACGCGCTTCGACGGCTTCTCGATCGGCTCGAATGACCTCACCCAGCTGGTCCTGGGCGTGGACCGGGACTCGGCCCAGCTGGCCGCACTCTTCGATGAGCGGGACGAGGCCGTGATGGCGATGATCAGCCAGGCCATCCGCGAGGCCCACGGCGCCGGAATCAAGATCGGCATCTGTGGCCAGGGCCCCAGTAACCACCCGGAGTTCGCGGCGTTCCTGGTCCGCGAGGGCATCGACTCGATCTCGCTGAACCCGGACAGCTACCTCAGGACTGTTCCGCGGATCGCGGAAGCCGAGAAGCAGCCACCGTCCCGGTAGTGCCGCGGTCGAGCGTTCGGCCCGTCCCCGGCGTGCCGGACCCCTTCCCGGCGTCCTTGCCGGCGCCCCTGCCGGGGCTGAGCGCGCGGAGCGCATTGAGGATCGTGGCCAGGTCCACCAGTTCCTGGGACAGGGCCCCGGCGATGGCCGGGACGTAGCCGGCCGCCGCCGCGACCATCAGGGCCACGCTCAGCGCGATGCCGATCCAGATGCTCTGCAGCGCCACTCTCACGGTGCGCTGGCCGATCCGCACGGCGGACGCCACCTTGGACAGGTCATCGAGGATGATCACGACGTCGGCGGACTCGCCGGCCGCCGTCGAGCCACGCGCGCCCATCGCGATTCCGACGTCGGCGACGGCCAGGACGGGGGCGTCGTTGACGCCGTCGCCGACCATCATGACCGGGCGCAGGGGCAGGGACCGGACGGCTTCGACTTTGTCCGGCGGCAGGCACTCGGCGCGGACATCGGTGAGTCCGGCCTCGTCCGCGATGTGCTCGGCGGTGGTGAGCGCGTCGCCGGTCAGCATGACCGTCCGGGTGACGCCCATGGACTCGAGTTCAGTCAGCGTGCGGCGGGCTGCCCGCCGGATCGGGTCGCTCATCACCAGGGCACCGGCGAACTCCCCGGCCACGCCCACGTAGATGGCGAGCTCGCCGCTGGACAGTTCCGTCTCCACGACGCCGGCGGCCGATTCGGCGACGAACTTGGGCTTGCCCACCACCACGTCGCGGCCGTCGAAGCGCGCCCGGACGCCGTGCGTGGCGAATTCCGTGGCTTCCGTTGCGGTTTCGAAGACCAGGCCCCGGTTCCGGGCCGCGTCCATCACCGAGGCGGCGAGGACATGGGAGGAATATTGTTCGGCGGAGGCCGCCAGGCCCAGGACCCCATCTTCGGTCAGGGACCCGGACGTCCGCACACCCACCAGGGCGGGCCTGCCGTAGGTCAGGGTCCCCGTCTTGTCGAAGGCGGCCGTCTTGATGCGGCTCAGCTGCTCCAGCACACCGGCGTACTTGACGATGATGCCGCCTCGCGCCGCCCGGCTCATGCCGCCGAGGAATGCCACGGGCGCGGCGATCAGCAACGGGCAGGGAGTGGCCACCACCAGCACCTCGGCGAACCGGGCCGGGTCTCCGCTGATGATCCAGCCGACGGCGCCGAGGGCGTAGGCGAGGGCCGTGAACGGCACGGCATACCGGTCCGCCAGCCGCACCATGGGTGCCTTGCTCTCCGATGCTTCCTTGACCAGGGCCACGATGCGGCTGTACTGGGAATCCTCCATCAGGGCCGTGACCTGCATCCGGACCGCGGCCTCGCCGTTGAGGGAACCGCTCATCAGTGCGTCGCCGGCCACCCGGTCCACGGGAAGGCTTTCCCCGGTGAGCGAGGACTCGTCGAAGGTGCCGGATTCTGAGAGCAGGATGCCGTCCAGCGGCACCACTTCACCCGGCCTGACCAGCAGGATGTCACCGACCTGGACGTCGGTGGCGCCAACATCCTCGTGCTGGCCGCCCGGGTGGGTGCCGTTGGCGGCGGTTCCGTCTGTATTGGTTCCGGCGGCGGAGCTTCCGGCGGCGGAGCTTCCGGCGGCGGAGCTGCCTGTAGTGGTTCCGTTGCCGTTGCGTTCCCGGTGGGCGGTCTGCGGGACGCGCTCCAGCAGGGACGTCAGTTCCTTCTTGGCCCGGCCCGCGGCGTAGTCCTCGAGGGCCGTGCCGCCGGCCATCATGAGGACAATGATCATGGAGGCGATGAACTCGCCCACCAGGACCGTGCTGACGATCGCGGTGACCGCCAGGATGTCGATGCCCCACTGGCCGCCCATCAGCCGGCGGACCATGCCGACGGCCAGGTAGGCCGCCACGCCCAGGGCATAGACGCTGGCAGTGATCTGCGCGATCAGCGGCTGCCCGGACAGGAGCAGTATGAGCACCGCGAGCAGGGCAGCTATCGTGCCCGCAACCAGCGGATACCGGAGCAAGAGTTTCACGGATATCCTGCCTTGATATCGCATCGGGGGGTTTGGCCTCTTCGACTACTTGCATCCTACTGCGGACCTTATCGTGGAAGGCCTGTGCGGGCACAGGTTACGAAGCGCGGGCGGGCCGTCCCCGCACCGGCATGAGAGGCTGGACCGGGGCGGGGGAGACCCGTCCCGGCAGGCCCGGATGAACGGGCCGGTCGCCGCGCAGCCAGAGAACCAGGCAGCGGGACAGCAGCACCAGGAGGAAGAGCATGCGAAGCACTTCAGACACCGTTGATACCAGGACTGCCCTGGTGGTTGGGGCCACCGGGATTGCCGGATCCGCCCTGGTCGACAGGCTGGCGGATGAGGGCTGGGACGTTGTGGCTTTGTCCCGCAGCCGGGTCCGGCGTAGCGATGTCCGCCATGTGAGTGCGGACCTGCATTCCGTGGAGAGCTTGCGTGCGGCCCTGGCCGGCGAACGGCCGAGCCACGTGTTCTACACCGCGTGGGCCCGGATGGACACGGAGCAGGAAAACATCGAGACCAACGCGGCCATGCTGCGGAACCTGCTCGCCAGCCTCAGCGCCCATCCGGTGAAGCACGTGGCCCTCATGACCGGGCTGAAGCACTATCTGGGCCCGTTTGAAGCGTACGCGGCGGGGGAGATGCCGGACACTCCCTTCCGCGAAAGCGAGCCGCGGCTGCCGACGCCCAACTTCTACTACGCCCAGGAAGACGAGTTGTGGGCTGCCGCCGGGAAGCAGGGCTTTGGCTGGTCCGTGCACCGGGCGCACACGGTGATCGGGCATGCGGTTGGCAACGCCATGAACATGGGTCTCACGCTCGCCGTCCAGGCATCCATCTGCCGGGAACTCGGGCAGCCGTTCATCTTCCCTGGCTCCGAGACGCAGTGGAACAGCCTGACGGACATGACGGACAGCGGGCTGCTGGCAGAACACATGATCTGGGCGGCCACCGCGGACGGCGTGGGCGATGAGGCCTACAACATCGTCAACGGCGATATCTTCCGCTGGCGGCGCATGTGGCCCGCGCTGGCCGCCTATTTCGGCGTCGAACCCGTGGGCTACGCAGGGCAACCCCGTCCGCTGGAACAACAGATGCTCGGCAAAGAGAGCGTCTGGGCAGATATTGCCGCCCGTCATGGGCTTGCCGAGCCCGACCTCGCACGGCTCGCCTCCTGGTGGCACACAGACGGTGACCTGGGCCGGAACCTCGAAGTCGTCACCGACATGAGCAAGAGCCGCCTGGCGGGCTTCACCGGATACCGCCGCACGGAAGACTCCTTCCTCCGTCTGTTCGACCGGTGCCGTGCCGACCGCCTGATTCCCGCCGCGCCGCAGGGTTCCGTCTAGCAACGCGGGGTCAGATCGCGCCCATCCGAGGGGGCGTCATAGGCGCGATCTGACCCCGCGTTGCTTGGGAGGTTTGGCTGATGCCGGGCACTTCAGCCCTAGCCCCGCCGTGGCCGGCGGCGCCACAGTGAAGCATGTGGGCGATCTTCCGGGGCGAGCGGCGCCGATGGGTCGCGGCCGCGGCTGCGCTGCTTTTGCTGGCCGCCGCAGTGGTCCTGGCGGTGGTCTTCACCTCGGTGCCACCATCCGCGTCGCCGACGTCGCCGACGTCGGCCACCGACAGTCCGCCGGTGAGTCCGACGCCAGCCGGGACGGCGGGTCCGGCAGCCAGTTCGCTGCCGGCGAGCCCACCGGTGCCTACTGCAGGCGAAACAGTTCCGGCCGGGCCCGCGCCGCCCGCGCCCGCGCCCGCGCCGGCGCCGCCGCCGCCCGCCCCGCCGCCCCCGCCCGCCCCGCCCGCACCCCAGGTGCCG